>NZ_CP114905.1:8080000-8380000 GCF_027497195.1 Streptomyces sp. WMMC500 | reverse complement strand
TTCCGCGCGATGTCGCCGAGCCCGATCACGCCGGCCTTCAGGGGCGTGGCGCCCGTGGTCATGTCCGCTCCCGTCCGCAGCCTTCGCCCGGCGGGCCGCCCCCGCGGCAGGAGTACCCGCGTCAGGGCGCCGCCCGTGCGGGGGAAGCATACGGGCCGCCCGGGTCGGCGCCGGCGGCGGGCGGCTCCCAGTCCGCGACGCCGTCCAGCCCGCGCAGCACGACGCGGGGGCCGAGCAGCCCGACACCGCGGATCAGGGCGTTGCGGGTGCGGACGGCGAGCGGTCCGGTCAGGTTGATCAGCCGGCCGGCGCGGGCGGAGCGCAGCGCCACGGCGCGGGTGCGCGGGAGGCGGTCGCGGGTGTAGCGCTCCAGGGCCCCGGGTACGGCGGTGGGGTCGGCGGCGGCGTGGTGGGCGAGGACGACGCCGTCCTCGATGGCCTGGTTGCCGCCCTGGCCGAGGTTCGGGGTCATGGCGTGGGCGGCGTCGCCGAGGAGCGCGACGCGGCCCAGGTGGAAGGCGGGCAGCGGCTCTTCCAGCCAGCGCACGTCGTGGCGCAGCACCTGGCCGGGTTCCGCGGCGGCCAGGATGGCGGGCACCGGATCGTGCCAGCCGGCGAAGCGGCGGCGCAGTTCGGCGAGTTCACCGCCCGGAGAGACCCGGCCCTCGGGCACGACAGCCGTGGCGTAGGCGTACACGCGGCCGTCCGCGAGGGGCTGCGATCCCCACAGCTCCCCGCGGCCCCAGGTCTCGTGCGGGGCGAAGGCGGCGGGACTCACGGGCAGCACGAGCCGCCAGGTGGTGAAGCCCGCGAACGCGGGGCCGGGGTGCTCGGGGAAGAGGGCGCGGCGTGCGGCGGAGCCGATGCCGTCGGCGGCGACCACGAGTTCGGCCTCCATGACCCCGTCCGGCACCGCGACGCGCGCGGGGCAGCCGGGTCCGCCGGGGTCCTCGACCTCCGCGGGGACTTCGGTGCGCAGCGCGCCGGCCGGCAGCCGGGCGGCGAGCAGCGCGGCGAGGTCCGCGCGGTGCACGAGCGCGACGCCGCCGCCGAACCGCTCGGCCACGGCGTCGGCGTCGGTGCGGGAGAGCCAGCGCCCGTCGGGCGTACGCAGCCCGCCGCTCCCCTCCCAGGCGGCGAGGTCGCGCACGGCGTCGCCGACGCCGATGGCGTCCAGGGCGCGCTGGGCGTTGGCGGCGAGGGAGATCGCCGCGCCGACGGGCTCGATCGAGGCGACCCGCTCCAGCACGGTGACGGACCAGCCGCGGCGATGCAGTGCGGCGGCGGCCGTGAGCCCGCCGGGGCCGGAGCCGATGACGAGGGCGCGCGGCTGTTTCACGGGAGCCTCCTGGGACTACACCTGTAGTTACACGGCCGAGAGTAACACGGCAGCACTACGGATGTAGTGACGGCCCGCGGAGGCGATAGGTTGGGGCCGTGTCCGACCCGAACGCCCTGCCCGCCGCCGGACCGTCCACGTCCGCCGCACCCGCCGCGTCCTCGGCGTCCCGGCAGGAGGTCATCGCCGACGCGGCCATCGCACTGCTCGCCGAGCGCGGCATGCGAGGTCTGACCCACCGCGCCGTGGACGAGGCCGCCGGCCTGCCGCAGGGCTCCACGTCCAACCGTGCCCGCACTCGCGCCGCCCTCCTCGAACTCACCATCCAGCGCCTCGCGGAGCGCGAGGGCAGGGTGCTCGGCATCGGCGACCTGCCCCTGTCGGGCACGGATCCCGGGCCGCTGGCCGACGCCCTGGCCGGTCTGCTGCACCGCTTCCTCACCCGGCACCGCACCCTGCTCGTGGCCCGCTACGAGCTGGCGCTGGAGGCCACCCGGCGCCCCGAGCTGCGGGCGATCTACGACCGGGCGGGTGCCACGTTCGGCGACGCCGCGCACGGACTGCTCGCGGCCTGGGGATCGGCCGACCCCGAACGGCACGCGCAGGATCTGATCGCCTGGACGGACGGCATGATGTTCCTGCACACCGCGGGCCGGGTCAGAGGGTCGCGCACGCCGAGCAGGGCACGGCTGCGCGCGGGGTACGAGGACCTGCTGCGCGGCATGCTCGGCGGCTGAGGCCGGCGCGCACGGCAACCTCGCGGGGCTTGCGTCACTCCTGCGGGGAGTACCGGGGCGGCGCCGGGCACAGCAGGGTTGCGGGGTGCACTCCACTCCCGCGGCCGGCGCCCTGCTGACCGGCCTCACGACGCTCGCCGCCGTCGCCGGCTGCGTCGCCGTCTCCCCCGACCCCGGCGGCGGCGCCGGCACCCCCCACGGCCCGGGCGCCGGGTGGCCGGCTCCGGCCGAACCCGGACCGGCCGCGTCCCCGCTGCCGGGGCGGGAGGAGCTGGCGACCATCGGCCCGGTGCCGCCGCCGCGGCGCACGACACCGGAACCGGCACCCTCCTCGGGCCGGGCGCGGCCGGACGCACCCGCATCGGACGGACCGCCTCCGGCGCCGGAGCCGCCGGCCCTCCGCCCGGCGCCGGCACGCCCGGCCCGTACGGCACAGCCCGCCCCGCCGTCCGCTCCGGCCGTCGCCACCGGCGGGGCCGTCGACGTGTGCGCCGTCGCCGGGGACTACGGCCGCTGGGCTCCCGGCAGCCGTCAGGCGGCGGCGTGCGCGGAGTACTTCGAGCGGTAGGCGCTACGCCCCGGCAGCGCCCGGACCGTACCGGCGGGGCGGGTCCCCGGGACCTGCCTCAGCCGTCACCCGCGGCCAGGTCCGGGATCCGCCAGTCGACCGGCGTGTGCCCCTGCGCCGCCACCGCCGCGTCGATCTGCGAGAACGGCCGCGAGCCGAAGAACTTCTTCGCCGACAGCGGCGAGGGGTGCGCCCCCTGGACCACCACGTGCCGGTCGGTGTCGATGAGCGGCAGCTTCTTGCGCGCGTACGCCCCCCAGAGCACGAACACCGCCGGGTCCGACCGCTGGGCCACGGCGCGGATGACCGCGTCGGTGAACTCCTCCCAGCCCCGGCCCTTGTGCGAGTTCGCCTCGCCCTCCCGCACCGTCAGCACCGCGTTCAGCAGGAGCACGCCCTGCTCGGCCCACGGCATCAGATACCCGTTGTCCGGCACCGGGTGGCCGAGGTCGTCGCGCAGCTCCTTGAAGATGTTCCGCAGGGACGGCGGGACGCGCACCCCCGGCCGCACCGAGAAGCACAGCCCGTGTCCCTGCCCCGCCCCGTGGTACGGGTCCTGGCCGAGGACGAGCACCTTCACCCGGTCGTACGGCGTGGCGTCGAGGGCGGCGAAGACCTCCTCGTCCGGCGGGTAGACGGGCCCGTCGGCGCGCTCCTGTTCGACGAACGACTCCAGACGCGTGAAGTAGGGCTTTTCCAGCTCCTTGCCCAGGGCGTCCTGCCAGGACGGGGGCAGCATCGGGGACACGGGTGAGGGACCTCCGGTCGGTGCAGAAGATCGGTTCAGCGGGTCGTTGCGCAGCCGACAGTACCGGCGGGCACCGACAACGCCCCTACCAACTGGTCTTCTTGTACAGCTCCCACATCCGCATGATCGTCGAGGCGTCCAGGCTCCACTCCACCCCGGCGACGTCGTCGTCCGCGGCGATGTACTGCCGGGCCTGCCACAGCGGCAGCAGCCGCGCGTCCTCGGCGAGGATGTCCTGCGCCCGCGCGAACTGCTCGTTCACCCCGGCCCGGTCCGCCTCCCGGCGCGAGGTGGGCAGCAGCTCGTCGGTGATCTCGGTGTTCTCGTACGGCGTGCCGAGGGCGTTGCGCTCGCCCGTGAAGGGGGCGATGTAGTTGTCCGGGTCGGGGAAGTCGGGGGACCAGCCACGGCCGAAGACCGGGTACTCGCCCTTGTTGTACGCGGCGGCGAACTGCTCCCACTTGCGGCCCTTGACCGTGACCTCGAACAGCCCGCTGGCCTCCAGTTGCCGCTCCAGCTCCGCGAACTCCCGCGCCGTCACCGAGCCGTACCGGTCGGTGGTGTACCAGAGCGTCAGCGGCACGGGCCCGGTGATCCCCGCCGCCTGCAGCGTCACCGCCGCGGCCTCGGGGTCCGGCTCGCCGTAGCGGTCGAAGAACGGGGTGGTGTGGCCGGTGATGCCGCGCGGGATCATCGAGTACAGCGGCTCCGCGGTGCGGCCGTAGACCTTGCGTACGAGCGCGTCCCGGTCGATCACCTGGGCGACGGCCTGCCGCACGGCGAGGCTGTCGGCGTACTCGTGCTCGGGGTTGAAGACCAGGTAGTGGATCTCCGGCAGGACCACCCGGCTGAGTGCGATGGCGCCCTTCTCGTCCGCCGTCTTCTCCAGCTCCGGCACCCGGTCCGGCGGCAGCCCGCGGTAGGTGACGTCGATGTCGCCCCTCTTGAGCGCGTCGGTCATCGCGTCGGAGTCGCCGAAGTAGCGGATGCCGACCGAGTCGTTGCGCATCTCCGCGTCGCCGCGATAGCCGTCGTTGCGCTCCAGCTCGGCCCGCGCCCCCTTCTCGTACGACGCGAGCGTGTACGGCCCGGAGCCGACGAGGACGCCGTCCTCGGCCAGCTCGTCCGCCGGGTACGTCTCGGGGTCGACGAGCGAGGTGGCCGGCGCGGCGAGGATGAACGGGAAGGTGGCGTCGGGTCGCTTGAGGTGGAAGGTGACGGTCCGGTCGCCTTCGGTCTCGACCCTCTCCAGACTCTCCAGCAGTCCCGCGGGGCCGGTCTCCGCGTTGATGGCGAGCACCCGGTCGAAGGAGTGCTTGACGGCCGCGGCGTCGAGCGGGTTGCCGTTGGAGAAGGTGAGGTCCGCGCGCAGCCTGCAGCGGTACGTGCGGCTGTCGGCCCCGGTGAAACCGCAGCTCTCGGCCGCGTCGGGCTGCGGCACCGTGCTGGTGCCGGCGTAGTGCATGAGCGTCTGGTAGACGTTGCGGTACAGCTCCCAACTGCCGTCCCAGGCGGCGGCCGGGTCGAGCGTGCTGGGCGCGCTCGTCGTACCCACGTCGATGTGCCGCTCGTCGTCGTCCGACGCCGCCAGGGTGCCGCACCCTGCCAGCATCGAGACGGGTATCAGCACCGCGGCGACCCGCCGCGGGCCCGACCGAAAGAACACGTGCCTGTCCCCCTCCTTGCACCTGTTCGATGGGGTGCGCAGACCCTACCCCACGGCCGGTCGATCACGGATCCCCCGGGACAGCGCTGTGACCCGGGGGAACACCTGTGACGCGTGTGGTTTCCGGTTCAGCTCCAGCCGGCGTTGAGGAAGATCCCGCCCTCGATGGCGAGCGTCTGCCCGGTGATCCAGCCGGCCTCGTCGGAGAGGAGGAACGCGGCGGCGCCGCCGATGTCCTCCGGCACCCCGAGCCGGCCCAGCGGGTAGCCGGCGGCGGCCTCCTCCTCGCGGCCCTCGTAGAGGGCGACCGCGAACTTCGTCTTCACCACCCCGGGCGCGATGGCGTTGACCCGGACCAGGGGCGCGAACTCGTGCGCGAGCTGCATGGTCAGGTTGATCATCGCGGCCTTGCTCATCCCGTACGCGCCGACGAACGGCGAGGCCGAGAGGCCGGCGACGGAGGAGACGTTGAGGATCGCGCCGCCGTTCTCGCGCTGCCACGCCCGGTACGTCTGCTGGGCGAAGCCCAGGGCGGACAGGACGTTCGTCTCGTAGACCTTGCGCACCGCGTTCAGGTCGACGTCCGCGATGGGACCGAACACGGGGTTGGTGCCGGCGTTGTTGACCAGGTGGTCCACCCGGCCGAACGCCTCCATGGTGCGCGCCACCGCCTCGGCCTGGTGCGCCTCGTCGTGGGCCTTGCCGGCCACGCCGATGACGCGGCCGGCGCCGAGCCGCGCCACCGCCTCCTTCAGCGCCTCCTCGCCGCGGCCGGTGATGCACACCCGG
Organism: Streptomyces sp. WMMC500; assembly: GCF_027497195.1. Taxonomy (NCBI): domain Bacteria; kingdom Bacillati; phylum Actinomycetota; class Actinomycetes; order Kitasatosporales; family Streptomycetaceae; genus Streptomyces; species Streptomyces sp. WMMC500. The sequence goes on along the minus strand of NZ_CP114905.1, from coordinate 8,374,153 downwards.
TGGCCGCGGGCGACCAGGGCTTCCGCGATGCCGTAGCCGATGCCGCGGCTGGCGCCGGTGACCAGGGCGACCCGCCCGCTCTCCGCACCCTGCGCCTCGCCGGCCGCCGCGTCGGCGCTCTCCTGCTGCGTCATGTCCTCGTCCTCCGGCCTCAGTCGAGCGGCCCGCCGGCCACGTACAGCACCTGGCCGGAGACGAACCCGGCGTCGTCGCCCGCGAAGAACGCGATCGCGCCGGCCACGTCCTCCGTCTGCCCGACGCGCCGGACGGGGATCTGGGAGGCCGCCGCGGCCTGGAAGTCGGCGAAGTCCATGCCGACCCGGGCGGCGGTCTGCGCGGTCATCTCGGTGGCGATGAAGCCGGGCGCGACGGCGTTGGCGGTGACGCCGAACTTGCCCAGCTCGTGCGCGAGGGTCTTGGTGAAGCCCTGCAGGCCCGCCTTGGCCGCGGAGTAGTTGACCTGGCCGCGGTTGCCGAGCGCGGAGCTGCTGGAGAGGTTGACGATACGGCCGAAGCCGGCGTCGACCATGTGCTTCTGGCAGGCCCGGGACATCAGGAACGCGCCGCGCAGGTGCACGTTCATGACCGTGTCCCAGTCGTCCTCGCTCATCTTGAACAGCAGGTTGTCGCGGAGCACGCCGGCGTTGTTGACCAGGATGACGGGCGGGCCGAGCTCGGCGTGGACGCGGGCGACGGCGGCCTCGACGGCGGCGGCGTCGGAGACGTCGCAGCCGACGGCCAGGGCGGTGCCGCCGGCGGCGGTGACCTTCCCGACGGTCTCCGCGCAGGCGCCCTCGTCGAGGTCGAGCACGGCGACGGCGCGCCCCTCGCGGGCCAGGCGGACGGCGGTGGCGGCGCCGATACCGCGCGCGCCGCCGGTGACGATCGCGACCCTTCCGGTGGTGGACATCCTGGTGTTCTCCTCGCGCTGGCTGGGGCCGGGGTGGCGCCCGACGATCGGTGAGCAACCGCTTAGTACGTAGGCAGGTGACGCTAGAAGTCCGGCCCCGCCCTGTCAACGGGGCACCGCCGGTGGTGCCCGTACGCGGGTTCGCGCCGGCCCGTACGACGTGTCACGCGGGTACGCGCACCAGCAGCCCCAGCAGCCGCTCCGCCTCCGCCCCGGGGTCCTCGGTCAGGCCCGAGTGCACCGGCCCCGGCTGCACCACCGTGCTGCGCGGCGCGACGAGCCAGCGGAAGCGCCGCCCGACGTCGTCCCCGGCCGCCTGGCCGGCCCGCGCACCGCCGCAGCCCAGCTCCTCCACCGCGCGCAGCGCGGCCCGTACGCCCGCGACGTCCGCGTCCGGGTCGAGCGCGAGCAGCCGGCGCTCGTCCAGGTGGGTGCGTGCGCACAGGTACGAGTGCGCCCGGCAGTACACCAGGACTCCGGCGTTGATCTGCTCGCCGCGTTCGATCCGCGGCACGACGCGCAGCAGCGCGTACTCGAAGACCTCGCGCCCGCTCATCGCGTCTCCTTCCGCGACGGCCTGGCCCTCAGCCACTCCGGCGCCTTCGACGGCCTGTCCGCGCTGCGCTCGCCCACCACGATCCGCTCGTGCACCCGGGGGGCGCGGGCGGCCAGCGTCCCGACGTACGCGGCGCGCACCTCGGCCGGGGAGCCGAACCCCGGCTCGCCGTCCAGCCACTCCTCCGGCACCTCGGCCACCGCCTCGGCCAGCAACTCGGCGGTCACCCGCGGCGCCAGCTCCGCCGCCGCGGCGGCCACGTCCGGGCCGAAGGCGGCGAGCGCGTGGTCGGAGGCGTCGTACGGCTTGTCGGCCGCGGCCTCGGCGGAGGGCCAGTTGTGGTGCCAGATGAGGGTGGCGCCGTGGTCGATGAGCCACAGGTCGCCGTGCCAGACCAGCATGTTGGGGTTGCGCCACGACCGGTCGACGTTGCCGACCAGCGCGTCGAACCACACCACCCGGCCGGCCTCCGCGGCGTCGACCCGGAAGGCCAGCGGGTCGAAGCCGAGCGAGCCGGGCAGGAAGTCCATGCCGAGGTTGAGTCCCCCGCTGGCCTTCAGCAGCGCCTGGACCTCCTCGTCCGGCTCGGCGCGGCCGATGACGGGGTCGAGCTGGAGCCCCACGAGCTCCGGCACCCGTAGCCCCAGCCGCCGGGCCAGGACCCCGCTGATCACCTCGGCGACCAGCGCCTTGCGCCCCTGGCCGGCGCCGGTGAACTTCATCACGTAGGTGCCGAGGTCGTCCGCCTCGACGACGCCGGGGAGCGATCCGCCTTCCCGCAGCGGTGTGACGTAGCGGGTCGCGGTGACTTCTCGCAGCATCATCCCGGGCCGTCCAACGTGTCAGCCTCGCAATCGGCGGAGGGGGTGCCCGGAGCAGAACGAGAACGTCGGCCGCCCGCCTCCGGCATGAAGTGAGCATAGTAACCGAGGGTGATGGCCCGCGAAGAATGCCCGGCTGACGCCCCACCGGACGGCGGTGAGGCGGCCGGCGGCGGTCAGACCGGCTCCGAGAGCTCGAACACCCCGTAGCCGAAGCCCGCCGCCCCGATGTCGCCGCCGTCCCCGACGGTGACGCCGGACGCCTCCAGCGCGGTGCAGCGCACGTCCGCCGGCATGGTGGCCGTGGCGGGGGCCCGCCCCGGGTTGACCACCACCAGGTACCTCCCGCCGCGGACGTAGACCAGCGGATACCCGGCGTGCCACACCTCCGCCCGGCCGGCGCTGCCCAGTTCGGGGGCTGCCCTGCGCAGGGCGATCAGCCGCCGCACCAGGTGCAGCAGGGAGCCCTCGTCGGCACGCTGGGCGGCCACGGTGGGGCGGTCCGGGTCCGGGTCGAGCGGGAGGTACAGCCGGTCGGCGGGGGCGGAGGAGAAGCCCGCGTTCACACCGTCGTCCCACTGCATGGGGGTGCGCGAACCCGCCCGGTTGTAGCGCGGGCCGAGGACGCTGCCCTCGTGGTCGGGCAGGCCGGGTACGTAGCGCATGCCGATCTCGTCGCCGTAGTGGATCGCCGGCAGGGTGGGCCAGGTGAGCTGGAACACGAACGCGGCGGGCAACTGCTCGGCCGTACGCGGCCCGCAGGCCAGCCGGGAGAAGTCGTGGTTGGACGTGGGCAGGACGGCGAAGCCGGCGTCGCCCATCGACTCGGTCGCGGCTCGCCAGCCGTCCAGGAACGTCTGCGGGGTGCCCGTGCCTTCGGCGTCGAAGTAGGCGCTCGCCGGGCCCCATTCCTCGTTGACCGTGCCGCTCCCGTTGTGCCAGAGCGAGCGCAGGGGCAGGCCGTTGTCTTCGCCGCCGAACTGCAGGAAGAAGTCGCCGTGGAAGCCTGCCGGGACGGACGTCCCCGGGTCGCCCCACTCCGCCAGGAGGGCGGCCCGCGGATGCGCCGCGTCCAGCCAGCCGCGCAGCTCGGTCCACAGCTTCGCCGTCTCCGCGTGCCCGGGGTCGTCCTTGACCAGGGAGGCGGCCATGTCCACCCGGAAGCCGGCCAGGCCCAGACGCAGCCAGTGGTCCATGATGTCGCGCAGGGCCCGCCGGTTGGCGCGCGGGCCCTCGGCGTCGACCGGCACGCGCCACGGCTCGGCGGGGTCGGTGCGCGCGTAGCCGAAGTTCAGGGCCGGCTGGCTGGGGAAGAAGTTCGGCTTGTACCAGCCGGCGCGGGTGCCCGGTGAGGGCTCGAAGCCCTCCGGGCGCGGGCCCTCGGGGGCCCAGATGTAGCGGTGGTCGCCGGGGTCGCCGGCGGAGGCGGTGAACCAGGGGTGCCGGTCGGAGGTGTGTCCCGCGACCAAATCGAGCAGTACCCGGATGCCGCGCCGTCCTGCGCTGTCGACGAGCGCCGCCAGGTCCTCGTCGGTGCCGTAGCGGGGTGCGACGGTGTAGTAGTCGGCCACGTCGTAGCCGGCGTCGTGGAACGGTGAGGCGAAGCAGGGGTTGAGCCAGACGGTGTTGACGCCCAGCCAGGCCAGGTGGTCCAGCTTCTGCTCGATGCCGGCGAGGTCGCCGATGCCGTCGCCGTCGGAGTCGGCGAAGCTCTGCGGGTAGATCTGGTACAGGACGGCGTCCGCCAGCCAGGCCGGCGGGGTCATGCGGCCGCTCCCGCGGGCAGCCGGCCGGCCGGGGTGTCGCCGAAGTCGCGTTGCAGCGCGGCGAGCCGGTCGGTGAGCTCGCGGACGACGTCGGCGTAGTGCGGATCGTCGTAGAGGTTGCGCAGCTCGTGGGGGTCGGCCGCGAGGTCGAAGAGCTCCCAGGCGGCGGGGCGCGGCGTGTCCTTGGCGCCGTCGGCGCCGGAACCGTGGCCGGGGTAGTGGATGAGCTTGTGCCTTTCGGTGCGGATGCCGTAGCTGGCCTGGACGTTGTGGCAGACGTCCAGGTGCATGTAGTAGCGGTAGTAGACCGCGTCCCGCCAGCGCGCGGGCTTCTCGCCGAGCATGAGCGGCACGAGCGAGTGCCCCTGCATCCGCGGGTGCGCGGGCACTCCGGCCAGATCCAGCAGGGTGGGGGCGAAGTCGACGTTCGCCACCAGTTCGCGCCGCCGGACGCCGGCCTCGATCCGGCCCGGCCAGCGGACGACGAGCGGGATGCGCATGCCCTCCTCGTACATGAAGCGCTTGTCGAACCAGCCGTGCTCGCCGAGGAAGAAGCCGTGGTCGGAGGTGTACGCGACGGCGGTGGCGGCGTCCAGTCCGCTGACGTCGAGGTAGTGCAGCACCCGGCCGACGTTCTCGTCGAGGGCAGCGATGACGCGGAGGTAGTCCTTGATGTAGCGCTGGTAGCGCCACTCGCGCTCCTGCCGCGGTGACAGCCCCGGCGGCACCGGCTCCCCCTTGAGGTCCTCCGCGGTGAGGTCCTCCATGGTCATCTCGGCCTCGCGGGCCGCGGGGGCGCGGCCGGCGAGGTCGTCGTGGAGGGTGGGCGGCGCGGGTATGTCCTCGTGCGCGTAGAGGCTGCGGTGGCGCTCCGCGGGCTCGAACGCCCGGTGCGGCGCCTTGTGCTGGACGAGCAGGCAGAACGGCTTGTCAGGGTCCCGCCGGTCCAGCCAGTTCAGGGCCAGGTCCGTGATGACGTCGGTGACGTATCCAGGGTACGTCCTGCGTCCCTCGGCGCTCAGGAAGTCCGGGTCGTGGTAGACGCCGTGCTCCGGCAGGATCTCCCAGTAGTCGAAGCCCTCCGGGTCGTGTCCCTCGCCGTGTCCGAGGTGCCACTTGCCGACGATGGCCGTCTGGTAGCCGGCCTCCTGGAGCATCCGGGGAAACGACGGCTGCGCGGCGTCGAACTTGTGGGTGGGCCCTTCGAGCGACGTCATGCCGTTGACGTGGCTGTACGTGCCGGTCAGCAGGGTCGCGCGGGCCGGGGAGCAGATCGCGTTGGTGCAGAAGGCGTTCTCGAAGACGGCGCCCTCGGCGGCGAGCCGGTCGACCGCGGGGGTTTTGTTGATCACGCTGCCGTAGGCGCCGATGGCCGCGGGGGCGTGGTCGTCGGTCATGAAGAGGATGATGTTGGGCCGCCGGGGCGCGGTCATGGTGGTGAACCTCCGTGGGTGGCGGGGCCGTGCGCCTCAGGCGATCACGAGCGTGCAGCGGGCCTCGGTCAGGGAACTCGTACCGGCGTAGAGGTCGATCCGGCCCGGCTCGACGACGTGCCGTCCGGCCGCGTCGTTGGTCCAGAACCCGAGGTCCTCGGCTCCGAGGGTAAAACGCACGGTGCAGCTCTCGCCCGGGCCGAGCGCGACGCGGGCGAAGCCGCGCAGCCGCCGCAGGGGCTGGACGATACTCGCCACCGGATCGTGCACGTAGAGCTGGACGACCTCCTCGCCCGCGCGGTCACCGGTGTTGGCGACGGCGACCTCGACCTCCACACGCTCGCCCCGCTCCAGCGCCTCCGCCGTGACCGTGTCCCGGCCGAGGCTCGGGTCTCCGGTGCTGAACTCGGTGTAGCTGAGGCCGTGGCCGAAGGGGAACCGGGGTCCGTCGGCCAGGTCGAGGTACTTGGACGTGTACTTCTCGTCCGGGTCGTACGGGCGGCCGGTGTTCTCCCGGTTGTAGTAGACGGGGATCTGCCCGACGGAGCGGGGGAAGGTCACCGGCAGCTTGCCGCCGGGGTTGACCGCGCCGAACAGGACGTCCGCGACGGCGTTCCCGGCCTCGATGCCCGGGTGCCACGCCTCCAGCAGCGCCGGGACCTCGTCTGCCCAGTCCCCGATCGTCAGCGGCCGGCCGTTGACCAGCACGACGGCGAACGGCCTGCCGGTCGCCGCGACCGCGGCGATCAGCTCGCGCTGTCCCGCGGGCAGCGCGATGTCGCTGCGCGCGGCGGCCTCGCCGCTCAGCTCCGGGTCCTCGCCGACCACGACGACCGTGACGTCGGCGGCCCGGGCGGCGGACGCCGCCTGCGCCGGTTCCGCTCCGGCGTGGGCGACCCGCGCGCCCGGGGCGGCGGCGCGTACGGCGTCGAGCACGCTGACCGAGGGGAACCGCCGGCAGCCGGGTCCTGCCCAGGTGCCGTGCAGGTCGGTGGAGTCGGCGAAGGGGCCGACCACGGCGACGGAGCCGAGACCGGGGTCCAGCGGGAGGACGCCGTCGTTCTTCATCAGCACCATGGAGCGGGCCGCGGCCTCCCGCGCCGCCGCGCGGGACGCGGGTGTCGGCGCGTCGACGGCGGCGCTCTCGTCCGTGTACGGGTCGTCGAAGAGGCCCAGCGCGAACTTCAGGTGCAGCACCCGCGCGACCGCGTCGTCGATCCGGTCCGCGGTGATCCGCCCCTCGCCGAGCAACTGCGCGCCGTGGCCGGCGATGCGGGTGCTGACCATCTCCATGTCGACGCCTGCCGTGAGAGCCAGCCGGCCGGCGTCGGGGCCGTCCGCCGCGTAGCCGTGCGCGATCAGCTCCTCGACGCCGGTGTAGTCGCTGACGACGAGCCCGTCGAAGCCCCACTCCTCCTTGAGGATGCCGGTCAGGGTGTGCGGGTTGCCGTGCGCCGGGACCCCGCTGACGGTGTTGAAGGCCGCCATCACCGTGGCCACCCCGGCGTCCACGGCCGCCTTGAACGGCGGCAGGTAGTGGTTGCGCAGCCGCTGCTCGGAGACGTCGACGGTGTTGTAGTCGCGCCCGCCCTCGGCGCCGCCGTACGCCACGAAGTGCTTGGCGCACGCCGCGAGGGTGTCGGCCGCGGTGAGATCGTCCGGGTCGTCGCCCTGGTAGCCCCGGACCTTGGCGACCGCGAGGACGGCGTTGAGGTAGGGGTCCTCTCCGCAACTCTCCGCGATCCGGCCCCATCGGGGGTCGTGGGTGACGTCCATCATCGGCGAGAAGGTCCAGCGCACTCCGTTGGAGCGGGCCTCCCTGGCCGACACCCGTGCGTCGCTGACGACGACCGCCGGGTCGAACGCGGCGGCCTGGGCGAGCGGGATGGGGAAGGTGGTCCAGAAGCCGTGGATGACGTCCTGGGCGAACAGCAGCGGGATCCCCAGCCGGGACTCCGTCACGGCCATGCGCTGCAGCTCGTTGGTGTGCTTCGCCCCGTGCAGGTTGAGTACCGAGCCGAGCAGGCCGGCCCGGGCCGCGCGCTCGACCTCCGCCGTCTGGCCGCCCCCGGGCCCCGTCGCCCCGGTCCAGGTGAGCTGCTGGAGCTGGCCCAGCTTCTCCTCGACGGTCATCCTGCCGAGCAGGTCCTTGACCTTGTCTTCGTGCGGTCCGCGCATGTGAATCCGAAGTCCTCTTGCCTTGATCGCGCCCGACCGGCGGGGTCATCGCCGGGGAAAGCGCATACATACGGAAGTCGTGCCTGCCCCCGCGGGCCCGGGCACCTCGGGTGCCACGGGCCCGCGGGGCCGGTCAGCCCCGGTGCACGGTGAACTCCCGCCGCCGCACCCGCAGCACCGTACGGCCGCCCTCGTCGGAGACCTTCGCCCCCGCGCAGCGCGCGGGTCCGTCGACGGCCACGACCGCCTCGTCGCCGGGCGCCCGGAAGGACACCTGCCCGTCCGCGGTCCCGGTGATCTCCGCGGTGGCGTACGCGATCCGCAGGCCGCCCGCGCGCAGCCCCAGCGGCAGCATCACCGCGCCGCGCCCCGGCAGGTGCAGCCGCTCCCCGCCGAAGAGGGCCTTGCCGCGCTCCGCGACGGTGACGTCCTGCCCGTAGCCGGAGGAGATGTTGAAGGCGTGCAGCAGCCGCCCGCCGTCGTCGTCCGCCGTCGTGAGCAGGAAGACGCCCGGCAGCCGCGCGTCGTGGGTGAGCCCCGGCCGCGCACCGAGCCTGCGCAGCGCCGCGGCCCAGAAGTCGAGGTCGCAGCGGTACGTACAGGTGAGGACGACCGCCCGTCCCTTGCCGACCGGGATGTCGAACCCGCAGCCGGTCCCCGTGGACAGCTCGCGCAGCACGACGTCCGCGCGGCTCCCGGGACCCGCCGTGCACAACTGGGCCCGGGGCACCCGGATCTCGGCCCGCGGGGCGGCCCAGCCGTGCGCGGTCACGGAGAGGAAGAACCGGTCGGCGTCCGTGAGTGTCTTCCCGGGCCGCAGCCCGAGCGCGTCCCGCAGCCCGGTCGACGGCCTGCCGGACATGTCCCTGCCCGGCAGCAGGCCGGAGAGCAGCAGCCGGCCGCCCGCCCGGAGGTAGCGCACCAGACGTAGCTGGACTTCTGTGGCCAGGTACTCGCCGGTGGCCAGCCCGAGGACGGGGGTCCGGGCTGGATCGAGGTCGCCGGCCTGCAGGTCGACGCTGCGGTACCGGTAGCCGCCCAGCAGCATGCCGCGGGACAGTGCGCCCCCGGGGCCGAAGCCCCGCACCGGCTCGACGTCGCCCAGTACGGCCCGCACGGAGTCCGTGTCGGGGTGGTACTCGGTCAGGTAGTGGTCCGGTACGAAGCCGAGCGCCAGGTCGTCGTACTCCGCCCGCATCGGCGCGAGCACGGCGGCGTTGGCGCGTACCGCCCGGCCCGTGCGGACCAGGGACGGATAGCTCGGGCCCGGCCGCCCCTCGGGGTCGACCGGGGCGGCGAAGCCGTGGCGCTCGCCGGTGGACCCGATGCGGTCGTTCCCGTCGTTCAGCGGCTCGTCGAGCTTGGGGTTGAACCCGCCGGCGAACAGGTAGTAGTTGATCATCTTGGCGCCCTGCGCCAGGCAGAGCCGGGTCTTCAGGTCGGCGGCCTCGGCACCGGACTGGTTGTCGAGGTTGTTGCCGTAGTCCGCGTGGCCGGCGTCGAACTCCAGGGCGGTGACGGGCTGGTCGCGGTCGTTCGTCGCGTCCATGAAGGAGTTGACCAGGTAGAGGTCGGTGACGTTCCTGAAGGTCAGGTCGCCGAGGTAGAAGTCGGCGCCGGAGATCAGCCCCGGCCTGCCGGAGTACGTCTCCATGAGCTGGCTGATGCCGATGGGGAAGTTGGTCCCCCGGCCGCCGCCGGTGCCGTGGATGTTGATGAGGAAGGGGATGCCGCGCACCCCGTTGTCCTCCGCGGCCTCCCGCAGCGCGTCGACGTAGCGGGCGAAGCGACCGCGCATGAACGCGCCGAGGTCGTGCATGAGGGCGGCGGAGTAGCCGTCGGCCGGTTCCCGGACCCCCCTGTCGAACGCGTCGTCGGAGTCGCCGGCGAACGGGTAGCGGTCGGCCAGGCCGTCCCCGTACGTCCGCTCCAGCCAGCCCCGGAAGTCCCGCAGCACGTGAGCGGTGAGCGCGGGGGTGTTGCTCACCCAGTCGAGCATCCCGATCTCGTTGTCGAGCTGGCAGGCCACGACACCCGGGCGGCCGTCGCGGCGCAGCCGCCGGGCGATGACCGGCATGACGGCGTCGTACCAGCGGCGGGCCTCCTCGAGGAAGGCGGGCGCGAGGTAGTCCACGGCGGGCGTGGGGCCGTCGGCGCCGTGCCATCCCCGGGGGTTGATCTCCGGGTGTTCCCTGCGCACCCGCTCCGGCACGCCCTCGCCCTTCAGCTCGGCCATGGTGAAGGGGCCGGGCCGCACGACGACGTCGAAGCCGTTGTCGGTGCACAGGTCGAGGAAGGCCCCGAGGTCGCGCTCGGGCCGGGTGCGCCCGGTGACGTCGATGTCGCCGTCGGGGGTCTCGTGCCACATCCAGGGGACGTACGTCGCGATCGCGTTGAGCCCGGCCGCGCGGGCCCGGTCGAGCCGGGACTGCCAGTCGGCACGCCGGAGCCGGAAGTAGTGGATCTCCCCGCCGAGGACGAGGGCGGGCTCGCCGTCGATGTGGATCTGCTTGTCGCGGTACGTGACGGAGCCGGTGGCGTGCTCCGCGCCGGGCGCCGGGGACGCGGAGGCGGACCCGGCGCCGGCGGCCGGTGCGGCGCCGAGGACGCCCTGCGTGGTCACGGCCGCGGCGCCGAGGCCGCCGAGGACGGTCCGGCGGCTGGGCGTGGCGGTCTGGTCGGTGCTCATATGCCGAAGTCCTCCTTGGCCAGCAGCGGCCCCAGCGTGCGGCGGAAGCCGCCGGTGCGGAACGGCCGCTGGAGCAGGCCGGGCCTGAGCACCTGGGCGAGGGCCGCGGCGACCATGCCCTGGTCCAGGGAGAGCATCCGGTCGCTGACGGTGCCCGTGTCGACGTTGACGGAGTCGTAGAAGCCGTAGCCGTCTTCGTACGCGTCGAAGTCGCGGGCGATGGCCAGCAGGTTGGTGAGCGCCTCCCGCGGCGTGACGAGCAGGGCGAGGAACGCGGCGTGCGGGGTGACGACGCCGTTGGTGTAGGCGGAGGGATCCGGCTTCGGCTCGCCGTACGGCACGTAGGTGCGGTCGGTGTTGGAGCAGTAGCCCTCGGGCGAGATCCCGAGGTACTGCACGCCGTACTCCTGGTAGCCCCCCTCGGGCACGTTGGCCGGGGAGAAGCCCCAGTAGCCGTACTCGGCGTCGAGCAGGCCGTGGTCGCGGTGGGCCATCGCATGGCGGGTGAGGTTGGTGCGCCAGGAGGCGTTCCACCGGGTGGAGGGGACGAACAGCTCCGGCATCAGCGCGCCGAACATCGAGCCGCCCCAGCCCGGTACGTGGCGACGGCCGCGGTAGGTGTAGTGGCCGTTGAAGTACCGCACCCCGTCGCGGACGGTCCAGTCGCCTCCCGGCGGCATCTCCTGGTGCTGGTCGGGGGTGAAGGTGCGGAACATCCGCCAGTAGTGCTCGCCCGGCACGGTGCCGTCGGCCAGGCCCAGGAAGCCGGCGATCCGGGTCTCGGAGACCAGCGCGCCGTAGAAGTTGCCGGTCAGCGCATCGTCGGCGACCCGGAAGCCGGTGGACATCTGGCCGGGGCGCGCGACCGGGTCGGCCGGGTCGTGGGGGACGTACATGAAGGACCAGTCGATGTCCTTGCGGAGCCTGCGGATGCGCTCGCGCAGCAGGGGGTCGGCGTCCTCGGCGATGCGCAGGGCCACGTCCAGCCAGCCGTTGTCGACGGTGGACAGCAGGTGGTCGACGGGGTCGCCGCTGCCGGGCCACTCGTCGAGCACCTCGCCGGTGAAGGTGTCGTACCAGTTGAACCAGAAGCCGTGCAGCCGCTCCATCCGCTCGACGGTGGCCACGGTGCGCGCCAGGCGGGCGTGCATCTCGCGCTCGCCGATCACGCCGAGGCCGGCGGCGGCCACGGTGGACCAGATCCAGCAGCCGATGTTGGTCACCGAGGTGTTCTCGGTCAGGACGGGCCCGGCGCCGCTGAGGTCGATGTTGTCCGCGGGCAGCCCGTTGTCGGCGACCATCGCCTCCAGCGAGCGGTAGGTGTCCCGGAACCAGCCGGTGAGCAGGGCCTGCGGATCCCGCGGGGACCGCGCGGCGGCGGGCGCGGCGGTGGCGCCGAGCGCGGCGGTGCCGGTGGTGGCTGCGGTGGCGGCTGTGGCTGCGGAGAGGAAGGTACGGCGGTCCATCGGTGATCCGGCTCCTTGGGCAGCGGGTGGTTGCGGGCAGGGAGGGGCGTGGTGACGCGGTGGGCGGCGGTGGTGCTCCGGGGTCGGGCCGCACGGGACCGCGGGGCGTCAGGTGCCCGCGGTCCCGTACGGGTCGTGGGCGGCGGCTACTTCAGTCCCGCCGTGGCGATGCTCTGGGTGAAGTACCTCTGCAGCAGGATGAAGACGACGAGGACCGGCAGCACGACGAGGAAGGCGCCGGCCATGAGGACGCCGTTGGAGCCGTCGGCCTTGGTGGGGTCGGTGGCGAAGGTGGCGAGGGCCACGGGCAGGGTGTACTTGTCGGCGTCGTTCGTCGCGACCAGCGGCCAGAGGAAGTTGTTCCAGGAGCCGAGGAACACGAAGATCGAGAGCGTGGCGAGGGCCGGCTTCACCTGCGGGATCACGATGCGCCAGAAGATGTACCACTCGCGCGCGCCGTCCACCCGGGCGGCCTCCAGCAGTTCGTCGGGGATGCTCGACATGAACTGCCGCATCAGGAAGACGCCGAAGGCGCCGGCGGCGAACGGCAGGATGAGCGCCGCGTAGGTGTCGATCAGGCCCAGCTTGCTCATCATCACGAACTTGGGCATGAGCATGAGGTTGCCGGGCACCATCAGCGCGGCCATCACGATGGCGAACACCAGCTTCTTGCCGGCGAAGTTCAGCTTGGCCAGGGCGTACCCGAGCATCGAGCAGAACACCAGGTTGCACAGGGTCACGCAGACCGCGACGACGGTCGAGTTGAAGAAGTAGAGGGGCGCGTCCAGCAGGTCGAGGAGCGTGCGGAAGTTGTCGAGCGTCCACTCCTCGGGAATCCACTGCGGCGGGCTGGCGGACAGCTCCTCCTCGGTCTTGAAGGCGGACAGCGCCATCCACAGGAACGGGGCCGCCATGACCAGCAGGCCGAGGCCGAGGAGGACGTAGGTGAGGGCCCTGCGGCGGCGGGCCCGGGCGTCGCGCTTCGCGTAGCCGGTGCGCGGTGCGGTCGTGGTGCTCATTTCGTCTTGTCCTTCAGCAGCCTCAGTTGCAGCAGCGTGACGGCCAGGATGATCACGAACAGCGTGTACGCCATGGCGCTGGCGTAGCCCATGTGGAAGAAGTCGAAGCCCTCGCGGTACATGTACAGAGAGACCGTCAGGGTGCTGTCCGAGGGGCCGCCGTCGGTCATCACGAACGGTTCCTCGAAGACGTTGAGGAAGCCGATGCTGGTCATGACGGCGACGTAGAGCATGGTGGGCCGCAGCAGCGGCAGCGTGATCCGGCGGAACTCCTGGAACGTCCCGGCTCCGTCGATCTTCGCCGCCTCGCGCACCTCGGTCGGGACGGACTGCAGCCCGGCGAGGAAGAGCACCATCGCCGTGCCCATGTTCCGCCAGACCGCCATCACGATCAGCGAGGGCATCGCCAGGGTCTCCGAGGCGAGGAAGTCGGGGGCCGTGAGTCCCACCTGGGTCGCCAGACCGGCGATCAGGCCCTCGGTCGGGTCGAGCACGAAGCGCCAGACGACGGCGACCGCGACGATGGCGGTGACCACGGGGGCGTAGAAGCCGACCCGGAAGAAGGTGCGGAACCGGTCGATGCCGGAGTTCAGCAGCACCGCGGCCACGAGCCCGCCGCCGATGGTCAGCGGCACGCCGAGGACGACGAAGTAGCCGGTGTTGAACAGCGCCCGCAGGAACTTCTCGTCGCCGAAGAGCTCGCTGTAGTTGTCCAGGCCGGTGAAGTCGGCGGAGAGGGGGTCGGTGACGTTGCGCAGCCCGAAGTCGGTGAAGCTCATCAGGAGCGTCGCCACGATCGGGAACGCCATGAAGGTGAAGAAGAAGGCCAGGAACGGGGTGGAGAACAGCCAGCCGGAGAGGTTGTGCCGGGACAGCCGGTCACGCCGCACGGGCGCCGGGGCAGGCACCCGGTCGCCGGAGCCGGCGCCGGCCGCGCCCGCCGGCCGGTGCGCCGGCGGGTCGGCGACCTCGGGCCTGACGGAGGAGGAGACCATGCCTCAGCCCGCCATGCCCTCGGTCTTCTCCTGCAGCTCCCGGGCGAGTTCGGCGGGGTCGCCGCCCTTGCCCAGCTCTTCGAGGGTGAGGTCGATCTCGTGGGCGATCTCCTCCCACTGCGCCAGCGGCGGGATCGTACCGGCCGTGTCCAGCGACTTCTGGAAGACCTCGACGTCGGCGTTCCGGAGCGCCGGCTCTTCCCAGGCGGCCTGGTTGGCCGGCAGCGACTTGGCCATCTCGTACCAGTCGGCCTGCGTCTTCGGCGCCGTGAGGAACGCGGTGAACTCCTGCGCCGCCGCCTTGTGCTCGCTGTCGGCGAAGGTGACGAGGGACGCGCCGCCGATGAGGGAGGCGGGCTTGTCGCCGGCCGGCAGCGGCACGACGTCCCACTTCCCCTCGAGCCGCGGGGCCTGGTCCGTGATGTTCTGGACCATCCACGGTCCGGAGGCGAACATCGGCACCCGGTCCGCCCCGAAGTCCTTGATCACGTCGTAGCCGGGAGCGGCGGCGGTGCTCTTGGACAGGCCCTTGTCGAAGTACTTCCGGTACTCGGTGAAGGACTCGACCGCCTCGGGCGAGTCGAGGGTGAGGTTGCCGTCGTCGTCCAGCAGCGAGCCGCCCGCCGAGAAGAAGTACGGGATCCAGTTCTGCCAGGCGCCGTCGCCGCCGGCCGGGAGGGAGAAGGCCCACTTGGTGTCGGGCAGCTCCTTGTACGCCTCGGCGAGGGCGAGCTGGTCGGCCCAGTTCTCGGGCGCCTCGTCGACGCCGGCCTGCTCGGCCAGGTCGGTGCGGTAGTACAGGGCCCGGGTGTCCACGTACCACGGGACGCCGTAGACCTCGCCGTCCCGCTCGTTGCCCTCCCAGGCGGCGGGGAAGAAGTCGTCGGCGGAGAACGCCCCGGTGTCGACCGGTTCGAGGACGCCGAGGTCGATGAACTCGCCCAGCCAGGTCGAGCCGAGCTGCGCCATGTCGGGCAGCTTGCCCGCGGCCGCGGCGGAGACCAGCTTCTGGTGGGCCACGTCCCAGCCGACGGGGGTCACCTTGAGCTCTATCTGGGGGTGGTCCTCGTTGAACTTCTCCGCGATCTGCTGGAGGCGGGCGCCCTCCTCCCCCATGGCCCAGACGGTGAGGGTCTGCTCCGCGTCGGCGCCCACCTCGCCGCCGCCGTCACCGCCGCACGCGGTGAGGCCGAGGGCGGAGACGACGGCTAGGGCACTGGCGATCCGGGCTCTGCGGGCCATGCGGGCTCCTCCTTGAGTACATGCACCGTCTTGTAAGCGCATACATGACCCTGGAGGAAACTCATGACCGCCCGCAAGGGCCGATCGGTAACGCTTCGGCAACGACAGCGTCATCCGTCCCGGCCGGCGGGCCGGTATGTGCATGCGGCCTGGCCGTGGGACCGGCCGGGCGCCGGGCCCGCCGGGACAGTCCGGCGGTGCGCTGATATGCACCTACTTTTCGGACACACGGTACTCGCCCGGGCAAGCGCCGCCGGACCGGTCAGGCCGTCCGGGCGCCGGCCCGCCCCGGACCACCCCGCGCGGGGCCTGCTCCCGGGGCGTCCGGCAGGGGCTGCCGTGCCGGGCTCAGGCGGGGCAGCCGCAGCTCGCGCGGCGCACCAGGACCGTGGGCAGGGTGCGGGACACGGCGGGCAGGCCGCGGTCCGCCAGCCTGGCGAGCAGCACCTCCACCGCCTCCTCGCCCAGGCGGCCCATCGGCTGCCGGACCGTGGTGAGCGCGGGGCTCACCGCCGCACTCAGCGGAATCCCGTCGAAGCCGGTGACCACCATCTCGCCGGGGACCTCGATCGACCGCTCGGCCAGCACCTGCAGGGCGCCCACGGCCATCTGGTCGTTCGCGCACACCAAGCCCTGCGGTCGCGGACCGTCCCGGTCCAGCAGCTCCGTCACCGCCTTGCGGCCGGCGGCGAGCGTGAGGTCGCCCCGCGTGTCCGGCTGCCGCGGCAGGTCCAGCCCCTCCTCCAGGAGGGCCGCCTGGAAGCCCCGGAACCGGGCCTGCGCGTCCGGCGAGTCCTCGGGCCCGCCGAGGAAGGCGAGGCGGTCCAGCCCGTGGTCGGCGAGGAGGTGGCGGGTGAGCGCGAGCTGGCCGTCGAAGTTGGCCACCTCGACCCGGTCCAGCCCGGAGTGCCGGTCCCCGGCCAGCACCACCAGGGGCAGCCGGCGCGAGACGACGTCGAGTTCCTCGGCGGGCCACTGCTGGGCGAGCAGCGCCAGCCCGTCGACGCGGCCGGCGATCTCCGCCATCGACTCCCCCGCCCGGTCGGCGTGGGACGCCGAGATCAGCAACGCGTAGCCGTGCCGCCGGGCGGCTCGCTCCATGCCCCGGATGACCTCGTCGCCGTACAGGCTCAGCTCCCCGTCCTGGGGGGCGGCGGAGTCGTCGGCGGCAGGCTCGGCGAAGTCGGGGAAGCACAGCCCGAGCACGCCGGTGACCCGGCTGGCCAGCCCGCGCGCGCTCGCGCTGGGCACGTACCCGAGCTCGCGGGCGGCGGACAGGACTCTCTCGCGGGTCGCCGCGCGCACGCTGTCGGGACTCCGGTACACGCGTGACACCGTCGCGATGGACACGCCGACGCGCTCGGCGACGTCGTACACGGTGGGACCACCCATGAAGAGTCCGTCCTCGGCCTGCGGAACTGATCAGATGGAAGCGCATTCAGGATACCGCAGCCCCGGGGCCGCGGTGGGCGACGGCAGGCTCCCGGTTCCCGCGGGCCGCCGGCGAGAGCGGCACTCTGCCCGCGATCCCGTGTGGCCATTGTCTGGATCACGTGACGATGCCGCGTCTTCGGGGCATGGGCAACACCGGGGCGGTTCCCCGCAGTTATCGTGGCAAGGTCACGACACAGGAGTCACTCCTGTGCGCGCTCGGGGTGAGGGGCATGAGGTGGGGGACGGCACGGGGGCGGCGGACGGGCCCGGGCGGTTGATCGCGGGGCGTTACCGCCTGCTGGACCGGATCGGCCGCGGCGGCATGGGCACGGTATGGCGGGCGGAGGACGAGGTCCTCGGCCGGCACGTCGCGCTCAAGAAGCTGCACCTGGCGCCGCATCTGGAGGACGCCGAACGCGCCACCCTCTTCGAGCGCACCCGGCGTGAGGCGCGCAGCGCCGCCCGTATCGCTCATCCCAACGTCGTCGTGGTGCACGACGTCGTGGACGACGAGGGGCTGCCCTGCATCGTCATGGAGCACGTCCCCGCACCCGCGCTGGACGAGGTCCTGAAGAAGGAGGGCCCGCTGCCGGCCGCGGAGGCGGTCCGGATCGGCATCGGCATGGTCGCGGCGCTCCGGGCCGCGCACGCCGCCGGTGTCTTCCACCGCGACGTGAAGCCCGGCAACGTGCTGCTGGGAGCCGACGGGCGCGTGGTCCTGACGGACTTCGGCATCGCGGTCGTCGCGGACACCTCCACCCTCACGCGCACCGGGGAGCTGGTCGGCTCCGTCGACTTCTGCGCGCCGGAGCGCCTCAGGGGCGCGGATCCGGCCCCCGCGTCCGACCTGTGGGCCCTGGGCGCGACCCTCTACCAGGCCGTGCACGGACGGCCCCCGTTCCGCCGGGCGACGCCGATCGAGACCGCCTACGCCATCGCCGTCGACCCTCTCGACCAGCCCCCGGGGGACCCTGCGCTGGCCTCGCTGATCGCGGAGCTGCTCGCCAAGGACCCGGCGGACCGGCCGCCGGCGCCGGAGGTGGAGCGGCGCCTGCGACGGCTGGCGGGTGCCCCGCCGGGGGACACCGCCTCCGACACGGACACCGCCCACGTCACGGACGTCACCCGCGTCGTGGACGCCCCCCGCGTCCCGGACACGCGCGGCTTCGGTCCCGCGTACCCGGCTGTCGCGCAGACGGCGCCCCCGGCGGCCGGAACCGGCGTTCCCGCCGCCGGCCACGGCCACGGCGGCGGGCGCGGACGGGGGCGCCGTACCGGCGTGTGGGCGGCCGTCGGGGTCGTCGTGGCGTCGCTGGCACTCGGCGGCACGTACCTCGCCCTGCACGACCAGGGCGGGGATCCTTCCGGATCGGCCCGCGGCGACAAGCCGCCCGCGAGCACCGAGGGCACTCCCGAACCCGAGCACGCGCCGGTGCCCGAGGGCTACCACCTGGTGCGGGAAGAGCAGTACGGCCTCGCCTTCCCCGTGCCGGACGGCTGGACCCGCAAGGTACTGGAGGAAGAGGGCGAGGGCGTCGCCTACATCGATCCGACCGGGATGGCCGGGCTGCGCGTCGTCGCCCTCGACTACGCGACCACCGACCCCCTGCAGCACTGGAAGGACGACGAGGCCAAGTCGATCCGGGAGGGCAAGCTGCCCGGTTACCGCCAACTGCGGATGCAGGGCACGACCTTCCGGGGCATGCCGGCGGCGATATGGGAGTTCACCTGGCAGGGCAGGGCCCGCGAGTTCCGCGCCCGCGACCTGGGTTTCGGACGGCCGGGCGAGAAGGAGTACGCGATATACCTCTCGACGCCCAGCGCGGACTGGGAGCGCCACGAGCCGGTGTTCGAGCACGTGAGCGCCGGCCTCCGCCTCGGCCCCGACGCCCAGCGGGCGGGTTGACCCGGGAGGTCGGTGACGCCACCGACTGCCGGGCCGGGCGCCCGCGCACGCGCGGGTTCCCGCCGCCCGGCACCCGGGTGCGCGCGGGGCACGTGCCGGTCAGCGGGTGTGGACCGTCACGTCCAGGCGGTCCTCGGTCCGCGGGAGGCTGGTGAAGTAGTCGTAGTTGCCGCCCTGGTCGCCG
This sequence comes from Streptomyces sp. WMMC500, assembly GCF_027497195.1. Classification (NCBI taxonomy): domain Bacteria; kingdom Bacillati; phylum Actinomycetota; class Actinomycetes; order Kitasatosporales; family Streptomycetaceae; genus Streptomyces; species Streptomyces sp. WMMC500. Next base: position 8,355,554 of record NZ_CP114905.1, on the reverse strand, counting down.
TGGCAGCTCTCGGCGCCGCCCTTGTGTATGCCGTACGCGACCCGCCCGTTCCCGCTCGGCCGGTACCACCCGCCGCCGCTGTCGCCGGGACAGGCGTCGTGGCCCACGACGCGGATGTAGCCGTTGCCGACGACGCCGTCGATCGTGCCGCAGTCGTTGCCGTTCTCCGGGTTGAACCGGGCGGACAGGCACACGGTCTGCCCGTTCTGGATGCCGGACTCGCTCGTCAGCCGGCCGGTCACCGGCAACGGATCGTCGTGGTCGTCGGGGTTGTAGTGCCAGCCCAGATCCGAGCTCAGCCAGTGCGTGTTCTCGACCCGGGCCCTGGCCACGTCGGTCCCGGAGTCGTTGTCGAAGACCACCCGGTCGAGGTCCCCGATCGTCCAGTTGCTGTGCTTGAGCCGCTCGTCCTTCTTGCCACAGTGACCCGCGGTGATCGCGAACTTCCGCTTCGGGTGGTCGTTCGCGTAGGCCGTGAAACCCAGCGAGCAACCGTTGCTGGGGGACGTCACCGCGATGCCGCCGCGCAGCGGCTTGCTGCAGTGGGCCCGCGAATCGCAGAGGTCGTCGACGATCGGAAGCCCGGACGGATCGGTGGTGCTGCGCGGCTTGACCCGGAAGGTGTCCGGCACCGCCATGGTGTCGTTGCGCGCGGACTTCAGGTCGGCGGAGGCCAGCCCGGCCACCACCCGGTTCGCCTCCACGTCCACGGCCGCGTCGCCCTCGGCGGCGTCACCGAGGACGGGGTGCGCACCGGCGCGCGCCTGCTCGGCCTCTGCCGTCAGCCGCGCGTAGCTGTACTCCACCTGATGCACCTCGGCCTTGATGCCGCGGTCCGCGGCGAGCCCGGCGAAGCGGTCGGCCGCCTCGGCGGTGGTCGCCTGCAGGTGCTGGGTGTCGGTCGCCCCGTCGTACCAGGAGCCGCCGAACGTCTCGGCGTCGTCCTTCGCCAGCCCGGTGATGAGGTCGACCCGCCCGTCCTCGGCCTGGATGCGACGCCACGCCTCCTCGTCGCCCACCCCGGGGAAGCTCTCCTGGAACGCCCGGACGGCACCCGTCCGTCCCGCGGCCGGGCCGGCGGCCGTGTCCGCCCCTGCCGTCCCGCTGCCGTCGTTCCAGACGGCCGCACCCGCCGGCGTCAGGTACAGCGTCCCGCCGACGGCCGCCACGCCCGCCGACAGCGCGAGCGTGGTCCGCCACCTGCCTCGTCCCCTGGCCATCCTGCCCCCTCGCTTCTTGCGCCGCTGCTGTCTGCGCGGCACGCAGAACACGGCTGGTCCTGCCGCGTATCCGGCAGGACGCGCAGCCTGCCGCACACACCTGGGGCGAAACCTTGAAGAAACCTGAACGGACGGGCGGGAGAAGGGGGGCGGCGCGCGGTCAGGCGTGCTCTTCCAGGTGATCGGCGACGCGATCCCAGTGGTGGTCGGCGTCGCCGAAGGCCAGCGCCCACGCCGCCATCTGGCCGGAGACGAGGTGCAGGTCGTGCTCGTAGGTGAAGCCGATCGCGCCGTGCACCTGGTGGCCCGTGTCGCAGACCCGCCGGCACGCCTCGCTCACCCAGGCCTTGGCCATCGACACCTCCGCCGCGGCGTCCAGGCCGGCCGACAGCCGCCAGATCGCCTCGTACGCCATGAAGCGCGAACTCAGCACGTCGACGGCCATGTTCGCGCAGTGGTGCTGGACGGCCTGGAAGGCGCCGATGGGCCGGCCGAACTGTTCGCGCTCCGCGGCGTACGCGACCGTCATGTCGAGGACCCGCTGCGCCGCGCCGACCATCGCGGCGCAGGTGGCGGCGGCGCCGTACGCGTCGATCGCCTCGGCGACCGGCCGGCCGGCGGTCAGTGCGCGGTCGCGGGGCACGGCCACCCCGTCGAAGCGGACCCGGTGCGGCCGCTCGGCGCCGATCGCGTCGAGCGGTTCGCGCGCGAGTCCGGGCGACGCGGTGTCGACCAGCAGCGCCGGCCCCTCGCGGGGGACGACGAGCAGGTCCTCCGCGGCGTGCGCGTACGGCACGAACAGCGCCGTGCCGTCCAGCACGAACCCGTCCTCCCGCTCGGCCGCCTCGATCTCGCCGCCCGTGCCGTCCCAGCGGCCCGGCACGGCGCTCATGACACGTCCGCGGGCGATCGCCGCGAGCCACCGCGCCTGCTGCGCCGCGGTGCCGAACCGGGCGAGGGGCAGCCCGCAGCACACCGCCGTGGACAGGAACGGGCTCGGCACCCGGGAGCGCCCCATCTCCTCCACGACCAGGCACAACTCCAGGAACCCGGCGCCGACCCCGCCGTGGGCCTCCGGCAGCGCGAGCCCGGTCCAGCCGAGTTCGACCATCTCCTTCCACAGCGCGGCGGAGTAGCCGGCGGGCTCGTCCGCCATCGCCCGGGCGCCGGCGCCCGCACTCCGCGACTCCAGGAGATCGCGGGCGGTGGTCCTGATCAGCTCCTGGTCCTCGGTGAGCGTCAGATCCATCAGGTCACCGGCGGGATCTTGTCGGACCGCACCCACACGCCGGGCCGCTCTTCCCAGAAGAGCTGCACGAGCACGCCTCCGGTGTGCTTCGGGTGGATGAACGTGTCACGCCAGGCGGCGCCGTCGGTGCTGCCCTCGTTCTCGCCGAACGTCGGCACCTCGTGGTGCGCACAGGCCGCCAGCGCCCGGTCCCAGTCGGCTACCTCGAACGTCACGTGATGGGCGGCGGCGCCGTTCCTGTCCCAGAACCGCTCGATGAACGAGTCCTCGCCGCGCGGCATGATGACCTCCCAGCAGATCGTCGATCCGGGGATGTTCAGCACGAGGTCCGCCATGTCCGGGTGCTCGTCCTCGGGCGTCCGCCAGACCTGGACGAAGCCGGCGAGCCGCGCGTACCAGCGGGCCAGCTCGTCCCGGTCGGGGAACGCCTGGCACACGTGGTCGAGGGCGACGATGCCGAGAGCGGGCGCGTCCGGGGGCTCGGCGGTCGCCGGCGCGGCCGGCCCGTCGCCGCACAGGGTGAGGTCGCCCGGCCCGCGCAGCCGGAACAGCACGCCCGGCCCGCGCTCCGGCGGCGACAGCGACGCCTCCAGCCAGCCACCGGCCCCGCCGGCCGTCGGCTTGACGCCGAGGGACTCCAGCTCGGCGCGTACGGCGCCGATGTCGGGGACTTCGGCGGCGACGTGGTGCAGCCCCGGGCGGCCGCCCTGGCCGTCGAGGAACTCCTGGATCGCGGATCCCTCCCCCGCCGGCGCCAGCACCTCCCAGGTGTGCCCCGGGTTCCCGGGCAGCGCCAGCCGTACGCCGCGGCAGCCCTCGGCGGGGTTGTCCCAGCTCCGTGTGCGCCGGAACCCGAACAAGCCCTCCAGGAGCGCCACCTGCGGCTCCAGTTCCGGCGCGACCTGGCCGATGTGGTCGATCCGGTAAATCCGCACAGATCCTCCTCGTTCGCTTCCGTTCAGCCCGGCTCAGCTCGGGTGCGGCTCGATCCAGTCGTACTCGTGGGTGACCAGTTCCTTCACCAGGCGCAGGTTGTACCGGTTCATCGCCGCGATCCGCTCGGCCAGTTCGCCGACCCGCTTGTCGAATTCGTCGGCCGGGTACACGTCGTTGACCAGGCCGATCCGCTGTGCCCGCGCGGCGTCGAGCCGGACGCCGGTGAAGAGCAGTTCCTTGGCCATGGCCTTGCCGACCCGGCGCGGGAGCCGCTTGACGCCGCCCCAGCCGGGCGCGGACCCGCCGAACTCCGGCTGGTCGGGGTCGCCGTCCTCGGTCATCTTCGGCCGGTAGGGCGGGCGGGCGGACAGCGTGATCTCGACGAGGCCCATCTTCGCGTTGTCCGAGGCGACGATGAAGTCGGCGGCCAGCGCCAGCTCCAGCCCGCCGCCGACGGCGTAGCCGTGCACGGCCGCGACGACCGGGACGGACAGGCGCTCCATCATCGCGAACGTCTTCTCGCCGAGTCGGCCCTGCTCCACCCGCTCCTGCCTGGTGAGCTGCTCCGACCAGCCGAGGTCCATCCCCGCACAGAAGGCGCGCTCCCCGGCCCCCCGCAGCACCACCACGCAGACGTCCTCGTCGTCGTCCACCTCGGTGAAGAACCGGCGGAGTTCGCGCATCGTCGTCGGGGTGAGCGCGTTGAGCTTCTCGGGCCGGTTCAGGGTGAGCCAGGCCACCCGCTCCTCGATCTTCAGGTCGAGGGTCTCGTACATGGAGAGGATTCCTCCTCGGTCGTTAGCGGCTGCGAGGCAGTTTCAGGCCCCGGGTGGCGATGACATCACGCTGGATCTCCGCCGCACCGCCGAGGAAGGTGGTGGCCACGGAGTCGCGCGACATGTGGGTGAAGACCGCGCCGAGCGGGGCGTCGCGGCGCTGCCAGAGCTGGGCGGACCGGCCGAAGGCCGAGGCGCCCGTACGGGCCAGGCGCTGGTGCAGCTCGGCGCCGAAGAGCTGGTTGACCGACGCCTCGTAGCCGGGCACCCCGCCGGCGGCCCGCCTGGACACCGTGTACCGGGCGAGGTTGTACAGCACCCGGATCTCGGTGTGCCGGCGGGCGATCTCCTGGCGGAGCGCGGCCCTGGTGTCGTCCCGGAGGAAGCCGCGCCCCTCCTCCGAGCGGAGGTAGCGGACGAGTTCGGAGAGCGCCTGCTCGTACTTGATCGTGGCGCCGATGCCGGCCCGCTCGAAGCTGAGCGCCGTCATCGCGACGTACCAGCCGCGGTTCTCCTCACCGACCCGGTTGGCCGCCGGCACCCGTACGTCCTCGAAGAAGATCTCGCAGAACGGGGCCGCCCCCCGGATGTCGGTGATCGGGCGGATGGTCACGCCGGGAGAGGTCGCGTCCACGAGCAGGAAGGTGATGCCGCGGTGCGGCGGCGCCGCCTGCGGATCGGTGCGGACGAGCACGAACAGCCACTCGGCGTACTGCCCGAGCGAGGTCCACACCTTCTGTCCGTTGACCGTGTACGTGCCGGTCGCCTGGTCGCCTTCGCGGACCGCGCGGGTGCGCAGCGAGGCGAGGTCCGACCCGGAGCCCGGTTCCGAGAAGCCCTGCGCCCAGGTGACCTCGCCCCGGGCGATCGGCGGCAGGTGCCGGGCGCGCTGCTCGGGGGTGCCGTGCTCCAGCAGCGTCGGGCCGAGGAGGAAGGCGCCGATCCCGTTCACGGTGGGAACGCGGGCCCGCATCATCTCCTCCTGGAGAATGAACTCCTCCAGGGCCGACAGCCCCGCCCCGCCGTACTCGGCAGGCCAGTGCGGCGCTATCCAGCCGCGCTCGGCGAGGGCCGCCGCCCACGCGCGGGCCCCGTCGCGGCGCGCCGGGTCGTCCGAGAGGCGGTCGACCGGCCAGTTGTAGCCCCAGACGTCCTCGGGTTCGAGGCTCTGCTCGGCCTCGGGGTCGGGGGCGTAGGACGGTGGGAAGCGGTCGCGCACGAAGGCGCGCACCTCTTCCCGGAAGGCCGCCTGCTCCTCGGTGTCCGCCCAGTTCACGACGGATCCTCCCGGTCCCAGGTGGCGGGCGTGAGGCCGTGGTCGCCCTCGGCCCGCAGCCGGTACTTGGCGACCTTGTCGGTCGGCGTGCGCGGCAGGGCGTCGATGAACTCGACGTACCGCGGGACCATCGCACGGGGCAGCCGCTCCGCGCAGAACGCGACCAGCTCGGCGGGCTCCAGCTCCGCTCCCGGCCGCAGCACGACGGCGAGCTTGACGTCCTCGTCGCCCAGGTCGGAGGGCACGCCGATGGCGGCCGACTCCAGGATCGCCGGGTGCAGGTTGACCTCGCACTCCAGGTCGAAGGCCGAGATGTTCTCGCCGCGGCGCCGGATGGCGTCCTTCATCCGGTCGAGGAAGTAGAAGTAGCCGTCAGCGTCGCGCCACACGCGGTCGCCGGTGTGGAACCACATGTTGCGGAAGCAGTCGGCCGTGGCCCCGGGGGCGCCGTAGTACCCCGTCGTGATCACGAACGGCTGCCGGGGCCGGACGACCAGCTCGCCCGGCTCGTCCGCCCCGACCTCGCGGTCCCACTCGTCGACCACCGCCACCTCGAACCGCTCCTCGTGGGCCTGCCCGCACGACCCGAGCCGCCACTCGCCGTACGGGCTGGCGGTGGCGATCCCGACCTCCGTGCTGGTGTAGGTCTCCACGGAGCGGACGCCGAAACGTTCCAGGAGCGGCTCGTCGAGGCTCGACTTGCCCATGTAGAAGGTCTGCAGCGGGTGGTCCTTGTCGCTCTCGGTGCGCGGCTGGTTGAGGAGGATGGGGATCATCGAGAAGACGCTCATCGCGACCTGGGCGTCGAACCTGCGCACGTCGTCCCAGAACCGCGAGGCGCTGAAGCGCTCGACGATGGCGATGGCCCCGCCGGCGAGGAGCGCCGACATCACGCCGTCCCAGAGCCCGGCGGCGTGGAACAGCGGCAGCGGGCAGTAGGTGGTCTTGCCCCACCGGTCCAGGAAGTCGAGCGAGTCCAGCGCGCACGTCAACGCCAGGGCGTGCGGGACCATCGCGCCCTTGGAGGGGCCCGTGGTGCCCGAGGTGTACATGATCGCCTGGAGATCGCCGAAGCCGACGGCCACGCGCGGGGCCTCCGCGCCGTTGGACAGGAGACTGGACAGCGTCACGGCGGGCTTGCCGAGGCGGTGGAGCGGGACGTCGGAGGCGCCCTCGGTACGGACGACGAGGCGGGCCAGATCCGGCAGGTGGGCGACCACCGCCGGCAGCCTTTCGGCATACGGCGCGTCGATGATCAGCGCCGAGGCGTCGGAGGTGTGCAGGACGTGCCGGAGCAGCTCGCCGCGGTAGCCGATGTTGATCGGCACGGCGACGGCGCCCAGGCGCGCCAGCGCGAAGATGATGTGGATAAAGTCGGCGCAGTTGGGGAGCATCACCCCGACGTGGTCGCCGCGGTCGATGCCCGCGGTGGCCAGCCCCTGGGCCACGCGGTCGGCCATCGAGTCGACCTCGCCGTAGGTGACCTCGCCCTCGCGGAATTTGAGGAAGGTCTCTGTTCGATGGGTTGCGGCCCGCTCTCGGAGTACGTCGCCGAGGACGAGGCTCTGCAGCGTTTCGTTCCGCATTCGAACCTCTGCTTCGCTGGGGGCGGCGCTGATTCGGTTGCGACAGTCGAACTGCTTTTGACCACCAAGGTCGTCAATTATCGGACCACGAAAGAATGCCCCTCGCAAGGGTGCTGAGCGCCCGCCCGGTGGCGTCCGGACCGGTCGGCGCCCAACTCGCGTGCTCTCGTGCGGCGTTACGGCGGGGGCGGCCACGCCGGGTCCGGGCGCCGGAACGGATCCTCCGGGCCGGCGGCTCACGCGAAGCCGTGACGTACGCGGCGTCGGCGGGGTGGTCGCCGCCGGTCGGCCGGAGGCGGTTCATGCGGTACTCCGCGACCTGCGGCAGGCGCCGCTCGGCGAGACCGGCGGGCATCTCCACGTGCGCCGCAGGCAGCGCCCCCGCATCGGCTGCGGCAGGCGCGTGAGCGCGCGCGCAGCGGGCGCCCGCGCGCCGCGCGCCGGCCGCCCGCCTCCACCGCGTCCGCGCACCCCCGCCGCGTCCTGACCTCGACCTTGCCCGGCGCGCAGGGCCACTCCCGCACGCCGAACCGGCGACGACCGCCGCGCGGCCGGTCGTGGGCCGGCACTCGTCACGCGGCGGTCGTGCGCCCGTGTCAGTTCCGGAGTTCTCGCAGATACCGCGCGAACTTCTCCAGGCCGTCGATGTTGCGCGGACCGCTGATGCCCTCGTTGTAGTCGAGGACGAAGAAGTTGTCCTTCCTGACGGCGGGAAGGTGCCTGGTGTGGGGGGAGGACTTCAGGAAGTCGATCTTCTTTTCCGCGGGCTGGTCACCGTAGTCGAGGATGACGACGACCTCGGGCTCGGCCTCGGTGACCGCCTCCCAGCCGACCTGCGTCCAGCGTTCGTCCAGGTCGGCGAAGATGTTGCGGCCGCCGGCGGTGGCGATGATGTCGGTGGGCGGGACCTGGCTGCCGGCGGTGAACGGCTGGTCGGTGCCGGAGTCGTAGAGGAAGACGGGCACCGGGTCGCCCTCCGGCGCCCGGGCGGCGGCAGCCTGCACGCGCTTCTTCAGGCCGGCCACCACCTCCTCCGCCCTCTTCTCGACGCCGAATATCCGCCCCAGCCGCTCAAGGTCGGTGTAGAGGGCTTCGAACGGGGTGGCGCGCTCGGGATGTCCGGGGTAGTTGTAGCAGCTCTCGGTGTGCATGAAGCTCTGGATGCCGAGCTTGTCGAGGATCTCCGGGGTGATGCCCCGCTCGTCGCTGAAGCCGGAGTTCCAGCCGGCGACGACGAAGTCGGACCCGGCCTCGACGACGAGTTCCTTGTTGAGCAGGTCGTCGCCGAGCATCTTCACCTTCGCGTACTCCGACGCCCAGGGTGACTCGGTCACGGGCGGGTTGGCCGGGGGCATCACGTAGCCGTGTACGTGCTTCGTCAGGCCCAGGCTGAACAGTTTGTCCGCGCTGCCGCCCTCGTAGGCGACCGCCCGTTGCGGACGGGTGTACTCGACGGGCTCGCCGCAGCGTTTGACGGTGGCCGTGCGCGCGTTCTCGGTGCCGGAATCGACATCGGCGCCGCAGCCGCCGAGCAGCAGCATGCCGGCGAGGGCGGGGCCGAGCACGGTGCGGGACGTGCGGGGCAGGGTTACGGACATGACGGGACGCCGCCTTTCACAACGGGGAGATCGAGCGAGTGGAGCAGTTGCGGAGCGCCGGTGCGCGGATGCGGGACGACGTCGGCGGAGATGCCGAAGACGGCCGCGGCCAGCTCCGCGGTCAGCACGTCCGCGGGCGGCCCGGCGGCCACGAGCCGCCCCTCGGAGAGCACGCCGAGGCGGTCGCAGGCCAGGGCGGCGAGGTTGAGGTCGTGCAGCACGACGAGCACGGTGAGCCCGGAGCCCTTCAGGTACGACAGCAGCTCGACCTGGTGGCGGACGTCCAGGTGGTTGGTCGGCTCGTCCAGGACCAGGACCTTCGGCTCCTGCACGAGAGCCCGGGCCAGCAGGACGCGCTGCCGCTCCCCGCCGGAGAGGGTCAGCACGCTGCGTCCGGAGAGGTGGCGGACGTCGAACCGGGTCATCGCGCGGTCACACAGCTCGCGTTCGCGACGGCTGAGCGGCTGGTTGCCCCGCAGGTGCGGGGTGCGGCCGAGAGCGACGACCTCGGCGACGGTGAAGTCCAGCTCGACGGCGCCGTCCTGGGTGGTGGCGGCGACCAGCCGGGCGCCACGCCTCATCGCAAGTTTCGTCAGATCGTCCCCGCCCACGCGTACGACGCCGGAGGTGGGGCGCAGCGCCCGGTAGACGCACTTCAGCGCCGTGGACTTGCCGCTGCCGTTGGGACCGACCAGGCCCACGACCTCGCCGTCGCGGGCGGTCAGGGACAGCTCGTGCACCAGACTCCTGCCGTCGGTGACCACCGAGAGCCCGTCCAGCTTCAGCTCCATCGTCAGCTCCCCCCGAACACGTAGCCCTTGCGGCGCATCAGGACGATGAACACCGGCACTCCGACGAGCGCGGTGATCACGCCCAGCGGCAGCTCACGGGGCGCCACCAGCGTCCGCGCGACCAGGTCCGCCCAGACCATGAACACCGCCCCGGCCAGGGGCGCGACGGCCAGCACCCGGGCGTGCGAGGCGCCGACGACCATCCGCACCACGTGGGGCATGACCAGCCCGACGAACGCGATCGCGCCGCTGACCGCCACCATGACTCCGGTCACCAGCGCGACCAGCACCAGCAGCACCCGGCGACACCGGTCGGGACTGACGCCCAGGCTCGCCGCGCTCTCGTCCCCCAGCGCGAGCACGTCCAGCGTCCGGCCGCTGCGGTAGAGCACGAGCACGCCCAGCAGCACGGCGGCGGCCACCACCGGCAGCGCGCCCCAGGTGGCCGCGCCGAAGCTGCCCATGGTCCAGTACAGGACGGTCGCCGTGGCCTCGCTGTCCGGGGCGAAGTAGACGATCACGCTCATCACGGCCTGGAAGCCGAGCGCCATCGCCACGCCGGTCAGCACCAGGCGCAGCGGGGCCAGCGCGCCACCGCGGCCGACGGCGGCGGCGTACACCAACACGGATGCGGCCAGGGCGCCGAGGAAGGCGCCGGCGGAGACGGCATAGATGCCGAGCGCGGCAAGACCGCCGGTGACCGAGACGGCCACGGCCCCCACCGACGCTCCCGACGAGACCCCGAGGATGAACGGGTCGGCCAACGCGTTGCGCACCAGCGCCTGGACGGCGACGCCCATGGCGGCGAGCCCGGCTCCCACCAGCGCCGCGAGCAGCACCCGGGGGGTGCGGATCTGCCAGACGATCTGGTACGTCGTCACCTCCTCGGCCTCGACGCGCCCGCCGACGAGTGCCGCCCACAGGTACCGGCCGGTCTCGCCGGGCGTGACCGTCGCGGGCCCCAGGCCGATGGCCACGACCACGGACACGAGCAGCGCACCGAGCAGGACGGCACACGCGACCGCCAGGCCGGTTCGGGACGCCGGCCGGCCCCGGCCCCGCAGGGGCCCTTCGAGATCCGGCCCCCCGGACGCGCCGTCACCGCGCAACGCGGCCTCGGCATCCGCTGCCGCCGTGCTCGTCAAGCCGTCACCTGCCATGGCGACGGGCTCTCCGAACGAGCCGGAGCCGGCCGGTCACCGGACCGCCGCAACCCCATCGACCTGCGTCGCGCACGTGCACTCCTCCGCCTGGAAGTCGTTATCGATAATGATTGCCATTTTTATAGCACGCCCGGGCGGCGGCCCCGGGCGGCGGGTGACGTCCCGGGCGGAGAGGGCCGGCGAACCGTCCGGCCACGCCCCCGTCTTGCCAACCGCCTCGGCGCCCCCTAGGGTCTCCGGCGAACTGGGAGCGCTCCCATACCTCCCACCCGAAGGAGCCACCGGATGAGAATCAGGAAGCCCCGCACACACGTCCTGGGAGTCGCGCTGCTCCTCGCGCTCGGGTCACCGGCCGCCCTCCCGGCGGCCTCCCAGGCGTCCCCGGCCGCCCGGGCACCGGTCCCCCTGGCGGAGATCTGCGAGAAGTACGGAACCACCACGATCCAGAACAAGTACGTGGTCCAGAACAACGCCTGGGGAACGGATCAGCCGCAGTGCATCACCACCACTGACAGCGGTTTCCGGATCACGCGAGCCGACGGCAGCGCCCCCACCGACGGCGCTCCGAAGTCGTATCCGTCGGTCTACCTCGGCTGCCACTACGCCAACTGCTCGCCGGGCACCAACCTGCCGCGGCAGATCGGGTCGATCTCCGGCGCCCCCGGCGAGATCTCGTACGCCTACGTCGACAACGCCGTCTACAACGCCTCGTTCGACATATGGCTGGACCCGGAGCCGCAGACGAACGGGGTGAGCCAGACCGAGATCATGATCTGGCTCAACCGCGTCGGGCCGATCCAGCCCATCGGGTCACGGACCGGCACCGCCGAGGTCGCGGGCCGTACCTGGGAGGTGTGGACCGGCAGCAACGGGACGAACGACGTGATCTCCTTCGTCGCTCCCTCCGCGCTGAACAGCCTCAGCTTCGACCTGACGGCCTTCATCGACCAGGCGGTCGCCGCCGGTCTGGCCACGGACCAGTGGTACCTCACCAGCGTCCAGGCGGGCTTCGAGCCCTGGGAAGGCGGCACCGGCCTCGGCGTGAACTCCTTCTCGGCGTCGGTGAACTGACGGGCTCGGTCCCGGCCCGGGTCTGGAGCAGGCCGCCGCCCGCGGGGTGTGGCACGTCCCCGCGGGCGGCGGCAGCGCGCGCTGCTCGCGCACGCCGGGCGGCCCTGCCGTCAGGATTCGAAGCGTGCCCGCAGCGCCTTCTTGTCGAACTTGCCGGTGCCGGTGCGGGGCACCGCGTCCACCACCTCGACCCGGTCGGGCAACTGCCAGCGCGCGAACCCGCTGCGCTCCAGGTGCGCGCGCACCTCGTCACGGGTCACCGCCGCCCCGGGGCGCGGCACGACGCACACCAGCGGGCGCTCCGACCACTTCTCGTCCGGCACCGCGATCACCGCGGCCTCGGCGACGGCGTCCATCGCCATCACCGCCGACTCCATGTCGACCGAGGAGATCCACTCGCCGCCGGACTTGACGAGGTCCTTGGCGCGGTCGGTGATGACGAAGTAGCCGTCGGGCGAGCCGGTCGCGATGTCGCCGGTGACGAACCAGCCGTCCTCGGTGAACTGCCCGGCCCCGTCGTCGCCGAGGTACGCGTCGGCCACCCACGGCCCGCGCACCAGCAGTTCGCCCATCGATGCGCCGTCCCAGGGCAGCGGGTGCCCGTCCGGATCGCGGATCTGCGTCTGCACCCCCGGCAGCGGCAGTCCGGCCATGCCGCGGACCGTGTCCGCGAGCCGTTCCTCGTCCCAGCCGCGCATGCGCTCCTTCGGCCAGGCGAAGCTGGCGAGCGGTGACGTCTCCGTCATTCCCCAGATCTGCACCAGGGGGATGCCGAACTCGGCGCGGTAACGGTCGATGAGCGCCCGCGACGGCCGGGCGCCGCCGCACAGCAGGTGCCGTACGTCCGGCAGGCCGCCGCCGCGGGCGGCGAGGGCGTCGGCGACGGCCATCCACACCGTCGGCACACCGGCCGCGACGGTGACGCGCTCGGCGGCCATCAGCTCCACCAGCGCCGCCGCGTCCAGCGGCCCGCCGTAGAACACCTGCTTGGCGCCGTACGGGGTGGCGGTGTAGGGCAGGCCCCACGCGTTGGCGTGGAACATCGGCACCACCGGCAGTACCGCGTCGCCCGGGCCGATGGACATCGCGGCCGGGGAGGAGCCGGCCAGGGCGTGCAGCATGGTCGAGCGGTGCGTGTAGACGACGCCTTTGGGCCGCCCCGTGGTGCCGGAGGTGTAGCACAGGCCGAGGGGCGCCCGTTCGTCGATCTCGCGCGGCCCGTACGTCTCCGGCTGCCCGGCGATGAGCTCCTCGTAGGCCACGGTCCCGGGCAGCGTGGTGCCGGCCGGCACCCGTTCGCCGAGCACCACCACGTGCTCCACGCCTGCCAGACCGCCGTGCTCGGCCACCTGCTCCAGCAGGGGCAGCAGGTCGGCGTCCACGAGCACGGCGCGGTCGTCCGCGTGCCTGACGATGTAGGCGAGCTCACCGGCGGACAGCCGTACGTTCAGGGTGTGCAGGACCCGCCCGGTGCAGGGCACCGCCCAGTACGCCTCCAGGTGCCGGTAGCCGTTCCAGGCCAGGGTGGCCACCCGCGCGTCCGGCGGCAGCGCCAGGGCGTCGAGCGCGTGCATGAGCTGCTGCGCCCGGCGCCCGAAGTCCGCGTACGTGTAGCGGTGCTCGCTGCCGTCCGGGAGGCGGGTGACGACCTCGGTGTCGTGGAAGTAGCGCGGCCCGTGGTCGAAGAGCAGCCAGCTGTTGAGCGGGACGTCCATCATCGCCATGGCGGACATGTTGACCGGGGCTCCGGACGCGGACCACGGAGGAATCCCACACTCCGGACCGCCTTCTTGTGGGTGTCTTCTCTGTAGTCGCGGGTGTCGTCCGCTTCTACGTTCTCCCCGACGCCGACGCTCTGTCGGCACCCCACCCGCGGAATCCGAGGCCGGCATGACGAGGACGACGAAGACGACGTACACGACGAGCGGCGGCGGCCCGGCACCGGCGCGCCCCCTTCTGTCCACCCACGGCCTGAGCAAGGAGTTCGGCGGCTTCCACGCCGTCCAAGGCGTGGACCTCGGCGTCGCGGAGGGCACCATCCACGCCCTGGTCGGCCCCAACGGAGCCGGGAAGACCACGCTGTTCAACCTGCTGACCGGCTTCCTGCCGGCATCGGCGGGGCGGATCGAGCTGGCGGGGCAGGACATCACCGGGCTGCCGCCGGAGCGGGTGGCGCGCCTGGGCGTGGCCCGCTCCTTCCAGGTCACCAGCCTCTTCCCCGCGGTGACGGCGCGCGCCCACCTGGAGCTCGCGCTGCAGGCGGGCACCGACCTGGGCCGCCGGTTCTGGCGGTCGGACAGGCTGCTGGCGCGGTTCACCGGCCGCGCGCTGGAGCTGCTGGACGAGGTGGGCCTCGCCGACCGGGCCGAGCAGCCGGCGGGCAGCCTGCCGTACGGGCAGAAGCGCGCGCTGGAGCTGGCGCTCGCGCTCGCGCTCGATCCCCGGGTGCTGCTGCTCGACGAGCCCACGGCCGGCATGGGCCTGGAGGACGTGGACCGCACCGTCGCGCTGGTGGACCGCATCCGCGCGGGCCGCACGGTGGTGCTCGTCGAGCACAACATGAGCGTGGTCGGCTCGCTGGCCGACACCGTCACCGTGCTGCAGCGCGGCCGGGTGCTCGTCGAGGGCCCGTACCGCACCGTCCGCTCCGACCCGCGGGTCGTCGAGGCGTACCTGGGGGCCGGCGTTGCTTGAGGTGCGGGGCGTGACCGCCCACTACGACGAGGCCGAGGTGCTGCGCGACGTGTCCCTGGAGGTCGGCGCCGGCGAGGTCGTGACGCTGGTGGGCCGCAATGGGGCCGGGAAGACCACGCTGCTGCGCTGCGTGATGGGCCTGCACCGGCGCACGGCCGGGACGGTCCGGCTGGCGGGCCGGGACCTGAGCGCGGTCTCGCCGCACCGCAGGGCCCGCCGCGGCCTGGGGTACGTGCCCGACGACCGGGGCGTCTACGCGGGGCTGAGCGTGGAGGAGAACCTCACCCTGCCGCCGGCGAAGGCGGGTTCGCGCTGGCCGCTGGCGCGTATCTACGAGGAGTTCCCGGTGCTCGGCGAGCGCCGGCGGAGTCCCGGGGGCAAGCTCTCCGGCGGCGAGCAGCAGATGCTCGCCCTGGCCCGGGTGCTGCGCACCGGCGCGCGGGTGCTGCTGTGCGACGAGCCGACCGAGGGTCTTGCGCCGATCGTCGTCGAGCGCATCGGCGGGATCCTGCGCGAGGCCAAGCGGGACGGGACGGCGGTGCTGCTGGTGGAGCAGAACCTGCGCTTCGCCACCACCGTCGCCGACCGCCACTACCTGCTGGACCGCGGGCGGATCGCGGAGTCGCTGGCCAACGACGACGTGCGGGAGCGCGAACACGAACTCCTCGGCTACCTGGGCCTGTAACCCGGCCATCGCAAGGGCCACATCGGCCACTCGACCACTTCAAGGAGGAAGCATGGTGCACACCTGGTCGAAAGCCGCGGTCGCCACGGCCACGGTGGTGGCCGGATCGTTGCTGGCGGGGTGCGGCGGAGGCGGACCCGGCTCCGGCGGCGGGAAGATCAGCGACGGCGGGATCACCCTGGGCGTGCTCACCGACCTCTCCGGCGTCTACGCCGAACTGGCCGGACCCGACGCCGTCACGGCGGTGGAGATGGCCGTCGCGGACTTCGAGAAGGAGCACGGCGGCGACGCGGTCACCGACGACATCGAGGTCATCTCGGCGGACCACCAGAACAAGCCGGACATCGCCAACACCCAGGCGCGGGACATGTACGACCGGGAGCAGGCCGACGCGGTCTTCGACGTCCCGACGTCGTCCGCGGCGCTCGCCGTGGCGAACGTCGCCGAGCAGTCGCAGAAGCTGTACTTCAACATCGGCGCCGCGACCACGGAACTCGCCGGCGAGTCCTGCAACCCGTACACCTACGCCTGGGCCTACGACACGTACATGCTCGCCAACGGGACGGGCACGGAGGTGACGAAGCAGGGCGGCGAGAGCTGGTACCTCATCTACCCGGACTACGCCTTCGGCCAGGACATGGAGAAGCAGTTCAGCACCGCCGTCGAGAAGGCCGGCGGCGAGGTGGTGGGCAAGGACCCGACCCCGTTCCCGAACGACAACTTCTCCACGTTCCTGCTCAAGGCGTCCGCGAAGAAGCCGGCGCCCGACGTGCTCGGCACGCTGCAGGCGGGCGGCGACCTGGTCAACGTCGTGAAGCAGTACCAGCAGTTCAAGCTCGCGGACAAGGACATCCAGCTCGCCATCGGGTTGATGTTCGACACCGACATCAAGGCGATCGGGCAGGACAAGCTCACCGGCACGATGTTCACCTCCCCCTGGTTCTGGAACGTCGACGAGGAGTCGAGGCGCTGGGCCGAGCGGTTCAGGGAGAAGGCGGGCACCTGGCCGACGTTCGACCACGCCGCCAACTACTCCGCCGCCACGCACTACCTCCAGGCCGTGCAGCGCGCCGGAACCGACGATCCGGAGGAGGTCAACAAGGAGCTGGAGGGCATGAAGTTCGACGACTTCTTCGCCCGCAACGCCGAGGTGCGCGCGGCCGACCACCGCGTCGTGCACGACGCCTACCTGGCCCGGGTCAAGGACCCCGCGGACAGCGAGACCGAAGGCGACTACACCGAGAAGGTGGAGACCATCCCCGCCGACGAGGCGTTCGGTCCGGTCTCACCCGACTGCTCGATGTCCTGACCCCGCGACCCACGGCCGCGGCCCGCGGCCTTCCGCCCGGGCCGCGGCGGACGAACGGGAACCCACGATGACCTCCTTCCTGCAACAGGCGTTCAACGGCCTGGTCTCGGGCGGCTTCTACGCGCTGCTCGCCCTCGGCCTCGCCGTCATCTTCGGCATGCTCCACGTCGTCAACTTCGCCCACGGTGCGATCTACATGCTCGGCGCGTTCGGCGCGGTGGCCCTCCAGGACACCGCGGGGCTCGGGTTCTGGTGGGCGCTGCTGCTGGTGCCGCTCGGCGCGGCCCCGGCCGGCATGCTGCTGGAGCGGCTGTTCATCCACCGGCTGGCCGCCCTCGACCCGCTCTACAACTTCCTGCTCACCTTCGGCATCGCGCTGGTCTGCCAGGACCTGCTGCGCATGAAGTACGGCGCCCAGTCCACCCCGTACGACGAGGGGCCCTTCTCCGGCTCCGTCGACCTCGGGCTCTTCGACTACCCCGCGTACCAGGTCTTCGTCCTCGGCGCCGCGGCCGTCGTCTGCCTGGGCGTCTGGGTGCTCCTCACCCGCACCCGCATCGGCACGGTGGTGCGCGCCGCGACCGAGCGGCCGGAGCTGACCCGGGCGCTGGGCATCGACACCGCTCGCTGGGTCACGCCCGTGTTCGGCTTCGGCGTCGCGCTGGCCGCGCTCGCCGGGGTGCTGGCCGCGCCGATGCGCGCGGTCAACTCGGGCATGGGAGGGGACCTGATCATCGTGGTCTTCGCGGTCGTCGTCATCGGCGGCCTCGGCTCCATCCCCGGCGCGGTGGTCGCCGGCTTCGCCATCGGGATGCTCCAGGCCCTCGGCAACCTCTACGTCCCCGTCCTGTCGCAGACGTCGGTCTTCCTGCTGATGGCCGTGGTGCTGCTGGTCCGGCCGGCCGGACTCTTCGGCAAGGAGGAACACGCCCTATGATCCTCGCCCTGCTCGACCGGCTCCGCGGCCGGCCCGCCTGGCTGCGCTGGGGGCTGCTGGCCGCCGGGCTCACGTCCGTCCTCGCACTGCCGTGGGTCCTCTATCCCCCGGTGGCCGCCGACATCCTCTGCTGGGGGCTGTTCGCCGTCGCGTTCGACCTGCTGCTCGGCCACGCCGGGCTGCTGTCCTTCGGCCACGCCGCGTTCTGGGGCACCTCGGCGTACACCACCGGGCTCATCGCCATCCACGCCGGCGTGCCCTTTCCGCTCGCGGTGGCCGGCGGCGCGGTGGCCGCCGCCGTCGTCGCCGTGCCCATCGGCCTGCTCGCGGTGCGCCGCAGCGGCATCTACTTCGCCATGGTCACCCTCGCCTTCGCGCAGATGATCTACTTCATCGCGAACCAGTGGGGCGACGTCACGGGCGGCGAGAACGGGCTGCAGGGCATCCCGCGCGAGCTGCCGGGCGTGGACCTGTCGGACTCCTTCGTCTACTACTACGCGGCACTGCCGCTGATCCTGGCCGGTCTGGCCGCCGCCTGGCGCATCGTGCACTCGCCGTTCGGCCGCGTCGTCGCCGCGGTACGGGACAACCCGGCGCGCGCCCGGGCACTCGGCTACTCCGTCGACCGCTACAAGGTGGTCGTCTTCACCGTCTCCGCGTTCCTGTCCGGTCTCGCCGGCGGGCTGTACGCCGTCAACCACGGGTTCGCCTCGCTGCAGGAGGTGTACTGGACGACCTCCGGCAAGGTCGTGGTGATGACGGTGCTCGGCGGCATCGGCACCCTGTGGGGCAGCCTGCTGGGGGCGGCGGCCGTCGTGCGGCTGGAGGACTGGCTTTCCACGTCCGGGTTCGACGAGGTCGGGATCGTCACCGGCAGCCTGTTCATCCTCGTCGTGCTGCTCTTCCGCCGCGGCATCTGGGGCACCGTGTCGCACCTGCTCCAGCCGCGCGCGCCCACCGCGGGCATGCGCCCCGCCGACTCCGGGAACGGTACGGTCCGTGACCGCGCCACCGGCGACCGGCCGGAGCGCTCCCTGGTCAGGGAGCCGTGAGGGAGGAGGCCGCGATGTGCGCGGACCCGCAGGGCGAAGCCCGCGGCGCAGGCTCGGGCGGAGAGGCGGCCGAACTCCTCTTGCGGCTCCTGCGCGAAGGCGCGTCCAAGGAGGCGTACGAGGAGTTGCTCGCCGGCGCGCACGGCGGGACCGCCGCGGCGCTGCGCCCGCTGGTCGACGACGCCCTCGCGGTGCGGGCGCAGTTGGAGGAGCGCCGCCGGCGGGAGGCGGAGCTGGCCGCGCTGTACGAGACGGCGGGCGACCTGTCGTCGCTGCGCGACCTGGAGGCCGTGCTGCGGGCGATCGTCCGCCGCGTCCGCCAGCTCATGGGCACCGACGCCGCCTACCTCATGCTCAACGACGACGACCGCGGCGACACGTACATGCGCGTCACCGACGGCATCCGCACGGACGCCTTCAAGCAGGTGCGGCTCGCCATGGGTGCGGGGCTCGGCGGCCTCGTCGCGAAGACGGGCGTGCCGTACCACACGCCGGACTACCTCGACGACCCGCGCTTCGACCACACCATCGACGACGTCGTGGGCGGCGAAGGGGTGACGGCGATCCAGGGCGTGCCGCTGTCCCTGGGCGACCGGGTCATCGGCGTGCTCTTCGCCGCCAACCGCCGCGCCCGGCCCTTCTCGCCGGCCGAGGTGGCGCTGCTGGTCTCCCTCGCCGACCACGCGGCGATCGCCATCGAGAACGCCACCCTCTTCCAGGACGTGCGCCGCACGGTCGAGGAGCTGACCGAGGCCAACGCGGTCGTCCAGGCGCACAGCGAGTCCATCGAACGGGCCGCGGCGCTGCACGAGCGGCTGACCAGGATCGTCCTGGACGGTGGCGGCCTCGCGGACGTCGCCGACACCCTCGCGGAAGTGCTCGGCGGCGGCCTGCTGGTCCTCGACCCGCACGGGCGCACGATGGCGGCGGCCGGCGCCGACCCGGTGGTCGAGCAGGCCCGCGCCGAGGGTGCCCTGCCCGACTCCTGTCCGGCGGCACGTGCCGTGCGCGAGGCTCGCGTGCTGAGCACCGACGCGCGCAGGACGCGCCGGGTGCCGGCCGCCGGCGGCGGCTCCGCCGCGTGCGCCACCCCCGTGGTCGCCGGCGGCGAGGTGCAGGGCGTCCTGCTGCTGCTGTGCCGCCGCATCGGCGCCGACGACGTGCGGCTGCTGGAGCGGGCGGCGATGGTCACCGCGCTGCTGCTGCTCGGGGAGCGGACGGTGGCCGAGGCCGAGTACCGGCTGCGCGGCGAGTTCCTCGACGATCTGCTGTCGTCTCCGCACCGCGACCCCGAAGGGCTGCGCCGCCGGGCCGCCCTGATGGGCATCGCCCACGGCCGCCCGCACACCGTGCTCACCGCCCGCTCCCGGGACGGCGCCCCGCGCCGGCGCATCGCGGACGCCGCGGCCCCCTACGCGGCGCGCCACGGCGGCCTGGCCGGAGAGCACCACGGCGACGTCGTCGTCCTGCTGTCCGGCGACGCGGACCCCGGCGCCCAGGCCCGCGACCTCGCCGAGCACCTGCGCCGCACCCTGGACACGGCCGTCACCGTCGGGGCCGCGGCCGCGTCCGCCGGCCTGGAGGCCATCGTCGAAGCCCACCCGGACGCGGTCCGCTGCCTGGACGTGCTGCTCGCCCTGGGCCGCGACGGCGAGGGCGCGTCACCCGACGAACTCGGCGTCTACGGCCTGCTGTTCCACCAGACCGGCCGGGACGAGCTGCGCCGCTTCGTGCGCCGCACCCTCGGTCCGGTGCTCGACTACGACGAACGCCGCAGCGGCGACCTGGCCCACACCATCACGACGTACTTCGCCTGCGACGCCAACCTCACCCGCACCGCGGCCGAGCTCTACGTCCACGTCAACACCCTCTACCAGCGCATCGACCGCATCACCGCGCTGCTGGGCCCGCACTGGCGGCACGGGGACCACGGGCTCCAGGCGCATCTGGCGGTGAAGGTGCACGCCATGCTCTCCGCGTCGGCGGAGCCGCGGTGACGGGCCCGGCCGGCGCCGGGCCCGTCGGTGCGCCGGTGTTCAGAGCAGACCCCAGAACCGCGCGGTGTGGAAGCCGGAGCAGATGCGGTCCGGGTAGTACGTGCCCGCCGTCCCGCACTGCCCGGCCGCCGTGCCCGGGTCGACGGGCAGGCCGTGGCCCATCCCGGAGACCATGTACGTCTCCACCACGGAGCGGCCGGACGCGTCCGCGTACGAGGCCCTCGTCGTGCCGCCGGGCAGCGTGGTCGTCTCCGCCGGTGTCTGACCCGTGCCCCAGACGTCCGTCCACTGGTCACGCGACTCCGTCGCGTTCGCCGGCACCACCGTGGTGTCGGCGGTGCCGTGCCATATCGCCACCCTGGGCCACGGCCCGTCCCAGCCGCCCGAGGCGTCGCGCACGAGGTCGCCCCACTGCCGCGGGGTCCTGCCGGAGGAGACGTACATGCACGTGTAGGCGTCGACGAGGCTGCGCGCGCAGCCGGCCGGTATGCCGGCGGCGATGGCGCCGCCGGCGAACACGTCGGGGTACGCGGCCAGCAGCTCCGCGGTCATGGCGCCGCCGGCGGAGAGACCGGTGACGAACACGCGGCCGGGGTCGGTGCCGTAGAGCGCGGTGGCGTGATCGGCCATCTGCTTCACGGACAGCGCCTCGCCCCGGCCGCGCGCGGTGTCCGCCGACTGGAACCAGTTGAAGCAGGAGTTGGCGTTGTTGGCGCTCGTGGTCTGCGGGTAGACCACGGCGAAGCCGTGCGCGTCGGCCAGCTCGGCCCAGCCGGAGTGGCCGTGGTAGTCGCTCGCGCTCTGCGTGCAGCCGTGCAGCGCGAGGACCAGCGGGGCGCCGGCGGGCAGGCCGTCGGGCACGTAGGCGTACATGCCGAGGTTGCCGGGGTTGGAGCCGAAGCCGGTGACCGGCGTGAGGCCGGCCGGCGCGGCGCTCGCCGGCGCGGGCGCCGCGAGCATCCCGGCGACCAGGGCGAGCGGCGCGAACAGCGCGCACAGTAACGCCCGGGAGCGCACACGGGTGCGGTCACGAACCGCCATGGGGTTCTCCCGTCGTGAGGGGGGTGGGTGGACGGGTGCCCGGCCCGGGCGTCCTGCCCGCGCCGGGGCACCCGACTCCGCACGTTAGGCACGCACCGGCGTGGCGCCATCGGATGCGGCACACACTCCTGAGGGCGCCGGCCTGTGGCCGGACTCCAGTGCGGGGCTCCCCAACCGCCGCCCGGCGACGCGCACTCGAGGCGGGGGCGCGGGCGAAAAGCGGTCACTCTGCGGTGACCGGTGGGGCACACTGAGGAACATGCGCGACAACGCTGACCGCGAGCCCCAGCGTGTGACGATTCGCCTGCCCGACCCGGACGATCCGGTCGCCCGGGTCACCGAGACGGACGCCGCCCAGTACGCGATCCGCTACCCGTACATGCTGGTGCGCGGGCCGCTGTTCGGCGTCGCCGAGCAACGGCCCGGCGAGGCACCGCGCTGGCGGCTGTGCTCCGACATGGACTCCGGCATGCCGCAGGACGCCCGCGACTCGCTCAACTCGCAGTTGTGGTTCACCGCCAGGGACAAGGCCGGCGACCGCGAGCACCGCCGCCGGCTGCTGGCGGCGGTGGCGGTGCTGGAACGGGAGCCCGTCGACGAGGTCAGGGTCGGCGAGGTCCGCCACCGCATCGTGCGCGCCGACGAGTTCACCCGCACCGACGGGCGGCGCCCGGAGCCGCCGCGCCCCACGGACCCGGACTCGGACGGCTGGGACCGCGCCGATGCCGCCCCCTCGCGCACCCGCGGCTTCGTCATCGACGCGGGCGCCGCGACCGGGCCGGCCGAGGGACTGCTGCGGATGGCGCTGCGGGACTTCGCGTACACCTCCCCGCGGCTGCCGCGCCAGGTGCGGGGCGACTCCGAAGCGGCCGTCGTCTCCCACCCGGACGTGGTGATGCTGCCCCCGGCGTTCCGGGTGCTGGAGCAGCAGGAGGATGCGTGGGAGATGCTCGGCTGCCAGCACTCCACGCCGCAGCAGGCGCGGCAGCAGTTGGCCGACTTCCTCACCAACAGGCACGGCTTTCCCCCGCCGATGGGACCGCCCGAACAGGACGCGGCGGCCTGCCGGCGGGCCGCGGACGACTTCCGCCGACGCCGGCGCGGGGACGAACTCGAGGTGTGCGGGCGGCGGTTCGTCATCGTGCGGGTGGAGCGGACGATGCGTATCGGAGCCGACGGACCCGAGACCCCGCGCTCCTCGGACGTGGACGAGTACGGGCCGAGCAAGATCCATCCGACGATGGACGCGGACGGCACGATCACCTACGACTGACGCCGCCGGGGTTGCCGGGCGAAGGGGACATGAGCGCCCGCCCGCCTCCTGCCGGGACCTGAGGCTCCGGCGAACCCGCTGTGAGGTGCGGCCGCCCCGGGCTGCCCCCCTGGTGGCGACGGCCGGTCTGGGGGCATGGTCTCCTGCATGAACGCAAACCGCGCGAACGAGTTCCCCCACCGCCTCGCCCGCACCCGCAAGTACACGCTCGGCCTGCCGCACGGCACGACCGTCTCGCCCGACGGCGAGCGCGTGCTGTTCCTCCGTACCGGGAGCGGTACGGATCCCGTGGCGCGGCTGTGGCTGTACGAGGCGGGTGAGGAGCGGGAGCTCGCGGACCCGGCCGCGCTGGCGCGGGGCGGGGCGGAGCCCGCGGCCGAGCGGGTGCGGCGGGAGCGGGCGCGGACGCGGACGGCGGGGATCACCGCGTACGCCGCGGATGCCGCCGTGCGGCTCGTGGTGTTCGCGCTGGGCGGGGAGCTGTGGGCGGTACGGACCGGCGGCTCGGCACCGTTCCGGGTGCCGGCCGCCGGGCCGGCCGTCGACCCGCGCCTCTCCCCCGACGGCAGGTACGTCGCGTACGTCACGGGCGGCGCGCTGCACGCCGTTCGCGTCGAGGACGGCGAGGACCGGCTGCTCGCGGCGCCCGAGGGACCCGACGTGACGTACGGGCTGCCCGAGCACGTCGCCGCCGAGTCGATGCACCGCGACCGCGGCCACTGGTGGGCCCCGGACTCCGGCGCGCTGCTCGTCGCGCGCGTGGACGAGGCCGGCGTGCAGCGCTGGCACCTCGCCGACCCCGCCGACCCCGCGGCCGAACCGCGCGCCGTGCGCTACCCCGTCGCCGGCTCGGCCAACGCGGACGTCTCCCTGCACGTGGTCACGCTGGACGGCCGGCGTACGGAAGTGCGCTGGGACCGGGCGGCGTACGAGTATCTGGCCACCGTCCGCTGGGACGCCCACGGCCCGCTCCTCGGCGTGCAGAGTCGTGACCAGCGCATCCTGCTCACCCTCGGCGCCGACCCGGACACCGGCGACACCCGCGTGCTCGCCGAGACCCGCGACGCGCACTGGACCCGGCTGGTCCCGGGAACCCCGGCCAGGACCGCGTCCGGCGCGCTGCTCCGGGTCGCGAACGACACCGCCACGGACACCTACCGGCTCCTGCGCGACGGCGAGCCCGTCACGCCCGCCGGGCTGCAGGTGCGCGCGGTGCTCGGCGTCACGGGCGAGCGGGTGCTGTTCACGGCGGCCGGGGACCCGGCGGAACGGCACGTGTGGTCGTACGAGCCGGGGCCTGGCTGCACCCCGCTGACCGGCGAGCCGGGCCACCACGCGGCGGCCGCGGGCGGCGGGACCACGGTGCTGGAGAGCGTGACGCCCGCCGGGCCGGCGACGCGGGTGCTGGCCGCCGGCCGCGCGGCGGCGGCGCTGGTCTCCGTCGCCGAGGAGCCGGCGGTCCGCCCCCGCCCGCGGCGCCTCGACGGGCCCGAAGGGCTGCGCAGCAACCTGTTCCTGCCGTCGTGGCACAGCCCGGGCGACGGTCCGCTGCCGGTGCTGCTCGACCCGTACGGCGGGCCGGGGCTGCGCCTTGCGGTGCCGGCGCGCGGGTGGTGGACGCTGGTCTCGCAGTGGTTCGCGGAGCAGGGTTTCGCCGTCCTGGTCACCGACGGGCGGGCCACGCCGGGCCCGCCGTCGTGGGAGCGGACGAACACCGGCGACAAGCGGGACACGGCCGTCGCGGACCAGGTGCGGGGGCTGCAGGCGGCGGCGGCCGGCCATCCGGACCTCGACCTGGAGCGGGTCGGCATCCGCGGCTGGTCGTTCGGCGGCTTCCTCGCGGCGGCTGCGGTGCTCACCCGGCCGGACGTCTTCCACGCCGCCGTCGCGGGCGCACCCGTCACCGATGCCCGGCTGTACGACACGCACTACCAGGAGCGCTTCCTGGGCCACCCCGCGAAGTACCCGGAGCACTACGACCGTTCGTCCCTCGTGGGGCTCGGCCACCGGCTGAGCCGCCCCCTGCTGCTCGTCCACGGCCTCGCGGACGACAACGTCGTCGCGGCCCACACCCTGCGGCTGTCCGCCGAGCTGCTGGCGGCGGGCCGGTCGCACAGCGTCCTGCCGGTGCCCGGCGCGTCGCACATGATCTCCGACAACGCGATCGCCGAGAATCTCCTCTGGTTCGAGCTGGCGTTCCTGCGGCGGGAGCTGAACGCCGGACCCCCGGCGTACGTATGAGGGCGCTGAGGCACACGATCAGAACGCCGGACCCGCCGGCCCAGGGCGGACGACCGGCGCACCAGGAAAGGGCCCCACCATGACGCAATCCCGCAACCCGGCCCGGTTCACCGCCCGCCGCACCGTCGTCGCCGCCGTGGGCGCCGGCGGGCTCACCGCCGCGCTCGCCGCCTGCGGCGACGACTCGGGCGACGGCGGCGACTCGGGCGACACCGGCGGCGCCCAGGAACAGCCGCAGGAAGGCGGCGGAGACGACGGCGCGCAGCTCGGCACCACCGCAGAGGTGCCCGAGGGCGGCGGCAAGATCTTCAAGGACGAGAAGGTCGTCGTCACGCAGCCGGAGCCGGGCGAGTTCAAGGCGTTCTCCGCCGTCTGCACGCACCAGGGGTGCCTCGTCAGCAGCGTCGAGGACGGCACCATCAACTGCGCCTGTCACGGCAGCAAGTTCGCCATCGCGGACGGCAGCGTCGCGCACGGCCCGGCGACGCAGCCGCTGCCGGCGGAGGACGTACGGGTCGAGGGGGACGCGCTGCGCCGGGGCTGAGGGGCGTACGGCCGTGGCGCACGGCTGAGGCGCCGGGCGGACGGGGCGGGACGGGCGGTCGCGGGTGGGGCGGCCACCGGCCCGGCCCCCGGCTCCGGCCGCGGGGCGGCCACCGGCCCCGTGGGCGATCCGGTCATGCGATCCGGTCGTCAGAGCCGGTCGGCGGACCCCGCCGGGCGGCCAGCGGAGCCCGCGGTTCCGATGGCGCGGCCCGCCGCCTGCAGCGCGCGTACCGCCTCCCTGATCGACGGCCGGCGATCGGCGTCGGAGCGCCAGATCGCGTAGATGTGACGGTGCATCGCGCCCCGTACCGGCAGAATGCGTACGCCCGCGGGCACCGGCCCGCGGCCCAGCCGCGGCGCGACGGCCACGCCGAGTCCCGCGGCGATGAGCGCGAGCTGCGTGTGGTGCTCCTCGGCGGTGTGCGCGATGCGCGGCTCGATGCCCGTGGCGCGCAGCGTGAACACCAGCCAGTCGTGGCAGAACTCGCTCTCCGGCCAGGAGATCCAGTCGTCGTCCGCGAAGTCCTCCAGGACCACGTCCGTGCGATCCGCGAGCGGGTGGTCCGCGGGCACGGCGACGTCCGCGACGTCGTCGAGCAGCGGCGCCCGGGACAGCCCCGGCGGCAGCGGCAGGGGTTTGTTGTACCAGTCCAGCACGACGCCGAGGTCGTGGTCGCCGCGCATGACGCCGGGCACCGTCTCGTCCGGCTCCTGCTCACGCAGGCGTACGCGCAGCTCGGGGTGGTCGCGGCGGAGCGCGGCGAGCGCGGCGGGGAACAGCCCGCGGGCGGCGGTCGGGAACGCCGCGAGCCCCAGCTCTCCGACGGGCCGCCCGCGGTGCGCCTCCAGCTCGGACTGCGCCGCCTCGACCTGCGACAGGATCCGGGTGGCGTGCTCGGAGAGCAGCCGTCCGGCATCGGTGAGGCGGATGCCCCGGCCGTTCTTGGCGAGCAACTGCTGCCCGGTCTCCCGCTCCAGCTTGGCGAGTTGCTGGGAGACGGCGGAGGTGGTGATGTGCAGCCCGTCGGCCGCGGCGCTCACCGAGCCGTGCCGGGCGACGGCGGCCAGGGTGCGCAGGCGTTCCAGGTTCAACATGTAAGCGATGCTACGAGGTACGTGCCATAAAGTCTCGCTTGTGCTACGAGGAGTGTGGGGCTCACCGTAGCTTCCATGACCACGGCACCGGCACCGGCCACCGACCCCGCCGCTCCCCCGCTCGCCGCCTCGCGGCGTCCGCTGCTCGACTGGCGCGTCCGGTTCACCGCCCTCTCGATCGTCTGGGGCTTCAGCTTCCTGCTCATCAAGGTCGGCACCGACGGCTTCGCCCCGCTGCAGGTGACGCTCGGCCGGATGGCCTTCGGCTCCGCCGTCCTCGTCGCCGCTCTCGCGCTGCGCCGGGAGCGGCTGCCGCGCGGTGCCCGCACGTGGGGGCACATCGCGGTGGCCGCCTTCTTCGTCAACGCGCTGCCCTTCTCCCTCTTCGCCTACGCCGAGCTGCACATCTCCTCCTCGCTCGCGGGGATCTGCAACGCCACGTCACCGCTGTGGGCGATGCTCCTCGCCCTCGTCGCCCTCCGGGAGGACCGGCCGACGCGGCGCCGGGTCGCGGGGCTGGGGACCGGCTTCGCCGGCGTGCTGATCGTCCTCGGCGCGTGGCGGGGCTTCACCGGCCAGGACCCGCTGGGCACCGTGCTCGCGCTGGCCGCGTCCGCGAGCTACGCGGTCGGCTGGATCTACATCCGCCGCACGCTCGCCGGCCACGGGCACTCCCACCTGTCGATCGCCGGCACGCAACTGCTCCTCGGGACCGCGCAGTTGGCCGTGGCCGCCGCGCTGTTCACCTCGGTGCCGACCGCGCTCCCGATCGGGCCGCTGCTGGCCGTCGGCACGCTGGGGGTGCTGGGGACGGGGCTCGCGATGCTCATGCAGCACGGGCTGGTGGCAGACGTGGGACCGACGACCGCGCACACTGTCACGTACGTCATCCCGGTCATCGCCACGGCGGCCGGAGTGGCGCTGCTCGGCGAGGAACTGACGTGGAACACGCCGGTCGGCGCGGCGGTGATCCTGGCGGGCGCGGCACTCTCGCGCAGCCGCCCGCGCGCGGAGCGGACATAGCCGCGCCGGTACGGGTGTCCCGTACCGGCCCGGCGCCGGAGCTTCGCGTACCCCTCAGACCCACCGCCGTCCCGGCGCGGGCCGTACCGCCGCCGCCACCGCGTCCGCCAGCGGCTCCACGTCCGCGCCGGCCAGCGGCGAGACGGTCAGCCGGATGCCGGGGGGCGAGGCGAGGCGGAAGCGGGCGCCGGGCGCCGCCGCCCAGCCGGCCCCGAGGAGCTGCGTGACCGCGGAGGTCTCGTCCGGCACCGGCAGCCACACGTTCATGCCGCTGCGCCCGGTTGCCTCGACCCCGCGCCGCCGCAGCGCCGTCAGCAGGGCCGCGCGCCGCCCGTCGTACGAGCGGGCGACCGCCGCCGGGTCCTGGACCCCGCCGTCGAGCAGGTGGGCGACCGTGTCCTGGAGGAGCCGGCTGACCCAGCCGGGGCCGAGGCGCTGGCGGCCCTCGACGCGGTCCACGGTCACCCGGTCCCCGGTGAGCACCGCGAGCCGCAGGTCCGGCCCGTACGCCTTGGCGGCGGAGCGCACCGCGAGCCAGTGCCGCGCGGCGCCGGCCAGCGGCTGGAACGGCAGGCCGACGATCGCGTGGCCGTGGTCGTCCTCGACGAGCAGCACCTCCGGGTGCCGGGCGAGGACGGCGCGCAGCTCGGCGGCGCGCGCGGGGGTGAGCGCGGCGCCGGTCGGGTTCTGCGCGCGGGAGGTCACGACCAGGGCGCGCGCTCCGGCGGCCAGCGCCGCCGCGGCACGCTCCGGCAGGGGCCCCTCGTCGTCCAGCTCCACCGGCACGGGCCGCAGGCCGAGCGCCGGCACGAGGTCGAGCAGGCTGCCCCAGGCGGGGTCCTCGACCGCGACCGCGTCGCCGGGGCGCAGATGGGCGGCCAGCGCGCGCTCGATCGCGTCCAGCGAACCGGAGGTGACGGCCACGGGGCCGGGCGGCACGCCGTCGGCGTCGAAGTCGGCGCGGGCCAGCCGGGCCAGCTCGGGGGAGACGCCCTCGTCGCCGTAGAGCACCGGGCGATCGGCGTGGCGGGCGGCCGCGGCGGCGAGTGCGCCGGCGAGCGGGGGCAGGAGGGCGGGGTCGGGATTGCCGGTGGACAGGTCGCGGACGCCGGGCGGCACGGCGACGCTGATCTGCTCGCGGGGGGCGGTGGCGGGGCGGGCGCGCACCCGGGTGCCGCGCCGGCCGGCGGTCTCGACGGCGCCGCGCTCGCGCAGCATGCGGTACGCGGCCGCCACCGTGTTCGGGTTGACCGACAGCTCGGCCGCCAGCGCGCGCAGCGGCGGCAGCGCGGCACCGGGCCGCAGCGCGCCGGCGCCGATGCCGCGCTCGATGCTGGCGCAGATCTCTGCTGCGCCCCGCCCCTCGATCCGATACTCTCCTAGCACAAAGAATATATTGCACTAGTGCAATGCACACCGCAACCCCGCACCACCGAGCACCGAGGGAGCCGCCCGTGTCCGCCACGCCCCCCGCCGCCTACCGCCCGACCGACCGCACCGTGCCCACGCGCTCCCGCGAGCGCGCCTCGTACGACCGCGACCTGGTGCACTCCGTGCTCGACGCCGGCTACGTCTGCCACCTCGGCTTCGTCCGCGACGGCCGCCCCGTCGTCCTGCCCACGCTCTACGCCCGCGTGGGCGAGCAGTTGTACGTGCACGGCTCCACCGGCTCCCGCCCGCTGCGCACCGCCGGACGGGCCGAGGACGCCGGGCTGCCGGTGTGCCTGACGGTGACGCACGTCGACGGGCTGGTGCTGGCCCGCTCCGCCTTCCACCACTCGATCAACTACCGCTCGGCGGTGGTGCACGGCGACGCGTACGCGGTGACCGACCACGACGAGCGGACGAGGGCACTCGACGCGATCGTCGACCACGTCGTCCCCGGCCGGGCAGACGACTCCCGGCGCGCCAACGCCAAGGAGCTGGCCAAGACGGCGGTGATCCGGCTCGCCATCGAGGAGGTCTCCGTCAAGCTGCGCACCGGCGGCCCCAACGACGAGCCGGAGGACCTGGAGCTGCCGTACTGGACGGGGGTGGTGCCGGTCGCGTCCGTGTACGGCGCGCCCGTACCGGCCGACGACCTGGCGCCGGGCGTCGAGGCGCCCGGCTACCTCCCGGCGGGCTGACCCGGCGGCGGCGCGTCCGCGGGCGCCGGCCGCTCCTCGTCCCGCGGTCGCGGCACGTTGCCCGCGACCGGCTCACCGCGCTCCCCCGAGCCGGTCGCCGGCGCCGCCAGTTGCGCGGTGAACGCGCCGGCCAGCACCAGCGCGCCCCCCACGATCTGGGCCGCGCCCAGGTGTTCGGCCAGCAGCACCCACGCCAGCACGGTCGCGACGACGGCCTCCAGGCACGCGACGACGCCCGCCACCGGCGGCGAGAGCCGGCGCACCGCGAGGACGCCGAACAGGTACGCCAGCACGGTCGTCACCAGGACGATCCAGACGATCAGCGTCCACGCCGGCGGGCGCATGCCGCCGAGTTCGGCGCGCTCGCCCAGCAGCGACCACCGCAGGTTCCAGGGCCGGGAGACGACGGTGAGCACGACGGCGCCGACGATCAGCCCGTACGCGATCACGCCCAGCGGGTGCGGCGCCGTGCCGTCCGCCGCGTCGGTGCCGTGCCCGGCGAGGACGAAGTACGCGCACTGGCAGCACGCCGCGCCGAAGGCGAGGAGCAGCCCGAGCGGGTCGAAGCCCAGCCCGGCCCAGACCTCGACCACGCACGCAAGACCGGTGACCGCGAACAGCACGCCGACCGCCGCCTGCCGGGTGACCGGCCGCCGCTGGACGAACCGCACCCAGCCCAGCACCAGCGCGGGGCCGAAGAACTCGATGAGCAGCCCCACGCCCACCGGGATCCGGGCGATGGCCGCGAAGTAGAACGCCTGCACGCCGGCGACCGCGAGCACGCCGAACCCGGCGAGCAGCACCGGCCGCTCCCGTACCAGCGCGCGGTGCCGCCAGGCGAGCGGGAGCAGCACCAGCGCCGCCCCGGCGATACGCAGCCACACCACGTGCAGCGAGTCCATGCCCTGCTCGATGAGCGGCTTGGCCGCCACCCCGGAACCGCCGAACGCGAGCGCGGAGGCCAGCGCGAGCCCGAGCCCCGCGCGCCTGTCGGATGACTGCTGCATGCGGGCGATTATGTCAGCGCCGTACATGAGTGTCATTCTTCATTGCTGCTGACAGGGAGCGTGCGGGCGCAGACCGCGCATCCTCCGCCGCCCGCGCGGGAACCCCCTTGGTGGAACCGATCGCTCCCCGCACGGGTCCAACGACCGACACCCCACGTTCTGGTCACTCCGAGCAGCCAGGGGGAAGACATGACACGACAGCCCGGCCGCGCCCGCACCCGCATCGCCCTCGCCGCCCTCGCGGCGGCGGGGCTGCTGGCCGCAGGCTGCGGCGAGAACTCCGACGCGGCGCGCACGGACACCGCGGGCAACTCCAAGCCCCAGCCGGCCGAGAGCGCCGACGGTGACGGCGCGCAGCACGGGGACGGGGCACAGCGGGACGCGCCCGGCGAGGACGGCGCGGCGCCGGACAAGGAGGCCGGTACCGCGGAAGACGAGACGACCGACGACACCACCGACGCCAGGGCGGACGACGGCGTGGCCGCCGACCCGTTCAAGGCGGAGCCGAAGGCGGCGGCCGGCGATCCGGCCGCGGCACCCTGGTGCCGTACGGGCGACCTCTCGGCCTCCGTACGCTCGCTCAACCCGGCCGCGGGCAACCGCTACGCGGCACTCGTCCTGACCAACGACTCGGACAACACGTGCCGCACCCGCGGCTGGTCCGGCCTGCAACTGGTCAGGGCCGACGGCTCCGACATCCCGACCACGGTGGTACGGGACGGCAGCCGCACCCCGTCGATGCAGACGCTCACCCCAGGCTCCTCGGCCTGGAGCCGGCTGCACTGGACGGTGGTGGCCGCCGGCTCGGACGACGCGAGCGGCGCCTGCCGGCCGAAGCCGGCGGAACTCCAGGTCATCCCGCCCGACACGTACCACCACACGGACGCCGCGTGGCGGCTCGGCGAGGTCTGCGACGCGGGCCGCATCGAGGCCCTGCCGCTGGCGAAGGGCGAAGGACCCGCGCGGTGACGGCGGGAGCGTAGGCGCGGCTGAGCCGCGGTGCCCGGCCGGCCGAACCGGGCACCGGGGCTCAGTGATCCTCGGCGAGGATCAGGTACAGCTTCTTGCGGGCCTCGTTGACGACGGCCAGCGCCTCCTGGCGCTGCTCGGGAGTGCCAGTGGTGTACACCTGCCGGAAGGCCTCCGCGAGCGCGAAGCCCGACTGCCGGACCTCCTGCATCGCCTCCCAGTCGACCCCGCGCCCGGCGTCCTCCCAGGGCGCCTCGGGCCCCGACTCGGCCTCCTCGCGCCCGGCGCCGGTGAGCGAGAACAGCTTCTTGCCGCCCTCCGTGGCGCTGACGATCAGCCCTTCGTCCTCCAGCATCTGCAGCGTGGGATAGACCGAGCCGGGGCTCGGCTTCCAGGCGCCGCCGCTGCGCTCGGAGATCTCCTGGATCATCTCGTAGCCGTGCATGGGACGGTCCTTGAGCAGCGCCAGGATCGACGCCCGCACGTCGCCGCGGCGCGCGCGGCCCCGCGGGCCGCCGCGACCGCGGCCGAAGGGAGGCCCGAACGGCGGGCCGAACCCGCCGAAGGCCGAGCGACGCCCGTCGCGCGGCCCGTATCCGTGTCCGTATCCATGTGATCGCATGGTCATCATCACCTCTTCTTGGTCTCTTCTGCGATCGGTTGCGACACGTCAACGATATATCGAGAACAGTCGTCGAGCAAGCCACACCCCCGGACACGCCGAAACCCCCGGAGAGTCGCTGCTCTCCGGGGGTCTTCCGTCGCCGTTACGGCCGCGCCGTCGTCACCGGATGTTGACGTCGATGCAGGCGTAGAAGGCGTTTGCCGTGTCGTACACGTTCCACACGGCGAGCACCTTCTGCCGGCCGCTGATGTTGCCGAAGTTGACCGTGTGGCTGAACTGCGAAGGCGGCTGCGCGCCGCCGTCGTTGAACTCCGCGACCTTCTGGCCACCGACGAAGTACTGCCACGTGCTCGTGCGGTGGTTGGCGGTGATCTGCCAGTTGAACGACTGGGTCCGGTTGATCGTCGTGACCGCCCAGCCCTTGCTGTCGTCGTTCAGTTCGGCGAACCGGCTGTTACCGCCATGGCAGCTCGTCAGGCCCTTGGGCCCCTCGACGCTCTGCGGCTCCCACTGGATCTGACCACACGAGACGGTGCCCGCCTTGCACTGCTGCTGCCGACTGGGCGGCGAGGTGATCCAGCCGTGTGCGTTCGCCTGCGGGGCCGGGAGGGCGAGGACGACCATCGGAGCCACGGTCGCAGCGACGACCGCTACACGCTTTTTGAGACTGCGCATCTTCTCTCCCTGCATGGGGGGCATTGGTCTAGACTTTATCTATTGTCAGACCACCGTCAAGGGTGTGGACCAGGGAGACTGCGCCGGCCCGCCCGGAGGACAACGCCGGAACTGCTCATTCCGTAGGCAGCCACCCCACCTTCCCCGCCAGCAGCGCGTACCCCACGAACGCCACGATGTCGATGAAGGCGTGCGCCGCCACCAGCGGCCCGACCCGCCCCCACCGCCGGTACAGCAGGACGAACAGCACGCCCATCGCCGCGTTGCCGAGGAAGCCGCCGATCCCCTGGTACAGGTGGTACGTCCCGCGCAGCAGCGAACTGGCCGCCAGCGCCGCCGCCGGGGTCCAGCCCAGTTGGTCGAGCCGGCGCAGCAGGTAGCCGACGACGATGACCTCCTCCACCACCGAGTTCTGCACCGCGGAGAGGATCAGCACCGGGATCTTCCACCACACGTCAGGCAGCGACTCCGGTACGACGGTCAGGTTGAACCCCGCCGCCCGCGCGCCCAGGTAGAACGCCAGACCCGTGCCGCCGACCACCGCCGCCACGGCCGCGCCCCAGCCCAGGTCGAAGCCCGGCCGCCGGTGGTCGAACCCCAGCGCGCCCAGCCCGCCCGCCCGCTCGCGCACCAGCAGGTAGGCCACGAGCGCCACCGGGACCAGCGCGGTGGTGATCCCGAAGAGCTGCCACGCGAGGTCGAGCCACGGACGGCCGGGCGCGGCAGAGGAGTTGAGGTTGGCCGACTGCTCCTTCAGCCCGCCCGACCGGGTCACCGAGCCGGTGAAGCTGATGAGGGCCGAGACCGCGCTCGCGCCCAGGGACAGCGCCAGCACCAGCAGCGTTTCGCTGCTCAGCAGCCGGCGGGACTGGTCCTGCACTCGCTCCTCCAATTGGTCAATCCCTCCCCACGGGCCCCACCGTCTCGCTAGGGTCGCCGAAAAAACACGTGACCAATATGCGGCTGTCCGGGGGGACGACCATGGGACGACACAGCTTGCCCGATGCGTACGGAACGGACGACGCCGTGCTGCGGCGCAGCGTACGGGGGCGTGCCGTGGTCATCGCGACCGCCCTCGTCCTGGCGATCGCCGGGGGGACGCTGGTCGCCCGGCAGACCGGGCTGCTGCCCGAGGACGAGCCGTGCGAGGGCGCGGACCTCGAACTCGCCGTCGTCGCCTCGCCCGACATCGCCCCCGCCGTCCGCAGGACCGCGGAGCGCGCCCGCAGGGCGGAGCTGAAGTCGGACGGCCGCTGCCTGGACATCGAGGTGACCGCACGGCCCGCCGCCGAGGTCGCCCAGTCGCTGCGCAGCAAGGACACCCGGCCGGGCTTCCAGGTCTGGATCCCCGACTCCAGCATCTGGACGGGCATGGTCACCGCGGGCGGCGAGGGCGCGACCATCGACGAGGTGACCCGGCTGGCCACGTCCCCGGTGGGCATGGCCGTCCTCCCCGACGGCTCCGGCGAACTCGGCTGGCCCGAGAAGACGTACGGCTGGGCCGAGCTGACGGACGCGGCGATGGGCGACGACGCCGGCCTGCGCCTCGGCACCGCCGACCCGGCCGTGAGCGCCACCGGCGCGCTCGCGCTGACGGCGATGCACCGCGCGGGCGGCAAGAACGCGGACACCCGTACCGCCGCCACCGCCAAGCTGCTCGCCGAGCGCGTCGAGCCCGACGACACCGCGGTGCTCGCCTCGCTCCCGGACTCCGGTCTGGACGACCCCCGCGACAACGACGCGCTGTTCCTCTCCGAGCAGGCCGCCTTCCGCCACAACGCGGATGCGGGCACCGGCGGGCGGCTCGACATGTTCTACCCCGAGGGCGGCACGGTCGCGCTGGACTACCCGTACGCCATCGTCAACAACGACGCCATGGCGATGGACCGGGTGCGCGCCGCCAGTCGCTTCCAGCGGCTGCTGACCGACGCCACGTCCGCCGAGCTGCTGCGCAGCCAGGGCTTCCGCTCCCCCGAGGGGCGCCTCGACGCGGAGCTGGCGATGGCCGCCGGCGGGGCCGCACCGCAGCCCTTCGACGCGCCGGCCGCGGAGCCGCCGCCCCCCGACGAGGTCGCCTCGGTCCTCGGCATGTGGACCGTCACGGTGCAAAGCGCCCGGCTGACGACGGTGGTCGACGTCTCCGGCTCGATGGGCGAGCCGGTGCCGGGCGAGCCGGGGCAGACCCGCATGGACGTCACGAAGAACGCGCTGATCCAGGCGCTCGCCCAGTTCACCGGCGAGGACGAGATCGGCCTGTGGCGGTTCTCCACCCGGCTGGAGGGCGAGCAGGACTACGAGGAGGTCACCGGCACCTCGCGGCTGGCCCAGCGCACCGACGACGGCACCAGCCACCGCGAACGCCTCGCGAGCGCCTTCGGCGCGCTCCAGCCGGTGCCGAACGGCGCGACGGGCCTGTACGACACGGCGCTCGCGGCGTACGAGCGCCAGGTCAAGGAGTACGCGCCCGGCCGCTTCAACGCGGTCGTCCTCCTCACCGACGGCGCCAACGAGGACCCGGGCAGCATCTCCGCCGCGGACCTCGCCGCGCGGCTGCGCGAGACCGCCGATCCCGAGCGGCCGGTGGGCCTGATCGCCATCGGCGTCGGGCCGGACGCGGACATCGAGGCGTGCGGGCGGATCGCGAAGGCGGTCGGCGGCGAGTCGTACCGGGTGACGGATCCCAAGGAGATCCACGCGGTGCTGCTGCGCGCGGTGACGGACGCCGGCGCGAAGGCCGCGCTGTCCTGAGCGGTACGGGCCCGGGGCACCGGCCCTACGCCCCGGCGCCCCGGCCCGCCCGCCGCCGGGCCCGGCGTCAGTCCACCGGCCAGCGGTGCACCGGCTCCTCCGTGCGCGTCAGCTCCACGTACCGCCGCGTCATCTCCGCGAGCGCCGCGCCCCGGTCGAGACCGCGACCCAGCGCCCGGTGGAACACCGCCGACTGCCACGACGCGCCGTTGACCCGGCGCCGGCAGCGCTCCTCGATGACGCCGAGGTAGCGGTCCCGGTCGGCGGGGTCGACGCCCCAGGCGTCCAGCCCGGACGCGGCCATGGGCAGCAGTTCGTCCCGTACGAGCTTGGCCACCGGCACCCGCGCCACCCCGCCGAGCCGCCGCCGGCCGGGCCACACGAGCGTGGCGTCGATGCCGTCCCGGCAGGCGGCGGCGAAGTTGGCCGCCGCGCCGTCGAAGGGCAGCCGGCCCCAGACGGGCCGCTGCTCGTCGGCGAGGGTGCGCACCAGCCCGTAGTAGAACGCCGCGTTCGCGACCACGTCCGTGACGGTGGGGCCCGCGGGCAGCACCCGGTTCTCCACCCGCAGGTGCGGGACGCCGCCGGCGACGTCGTACACGGGCCGGTTCCAGCGGTAGACGGTGCCGTTGTGCAGCACCAGTTCCGACAGCTCGGGCACCCCGCCCTCGTCCAGCACGCGCAGCGGCTCCTCGGCGGAGCACAACGGCAGCAGCGCGGGGAAGTAGCGGATGTTCTCCTCGAACAGCTCCAGCGGCTCGGTGACCCAGCGCTCGCCGAACCAGGCCCGCGGGCGCACACCCTGCGCCCGCAGCTCCGGCGGCCGGGTGTCGGTGGCCTGGAGGAACAGCTCGGGCCGCGACTCGCTCAGCAGCTCGCGGCCGAAGACGAACGGCGCGTTGGCACCGAGCGCGATCTGCACGGCCGCCGCGGCCTGCGAGGCGTTCCAGACGTCGGCGAACCGCCCGGGCGTGACCTGGAGATGCAGTTGGACGGAGGTGCAGGCGGCCTCGGGGGCGATGGAGCCGCTGGTGTACGTCAGCTCCTCCACGCCGCGCATGTCGAGGCGGATCTCCTCGCCGCGGGCGGCGAGGATCTGCTCGTTGAGCCGGTGGTAGCGGTCGACCTCGGAGAGGTTGGCGGAGACCAGGTCGGCGCCCGTCAGCGTCGGCAGGATGCCGATCATCACGATCCCGGCGTCCACCTCGCGCGCCTGCCGGTCGGCGTACCACAGCCCGGTGCGCAGCTCCTCCGCGAGCTGGTCCAGCACCCGGCCGCCGAGCCGGTGCGGGGCGATGTTGACCTCCAGGTTGAACTGGGCCAGCTCGGTCTGGAAGTCGGGGCTCGCGATGCGCTCCAGCACTTCCGTGTTCATCATGCGCGGCATGCCGTCCGCGCCCACGAGATTCAACTCGATCTCCAGCCCCATCAGATTCTGCGGGCGGTCGAATCTCTTCTCCTCCAGCAGTCGCTCCAGCCCCGCGAGGCACTCGCGGAGCCGCTGCCGATAGCGGTGGCGGTCGGACAGGTCGAACCCGCCGGCCACGACCTTCTCGCCCATCGAGGTTCCTCCTCGGCTCGGCTGCCCGGGATGATGCCCAGGCGCGGGTACCCTGACGCCCGCGGCCGCTCCTCGTCGGCTACGCGCGCCACACCGATCGCCGATCGGTCACCCTCACCGACGAGATCCGGCCGACCCCGGGTGCCGGCCGCCACCACGCCCGCCAGGTGATTCTCGCTGATCTTCCCGAAAGTCCAGAGAATATTCGGCCGAGAACCCTCTTGTGCAATTCGCCGGGACGGCAAGGCGGAAGGACCTCCACCGCTAGTCGTATAAAATTCGCGAACGAGGCAGAGAGTTGGCGCCCCCTTGCACGGATGCGGTCCCCTCTGACCCCGCTAGCAGACAGCGCCGTCCGCATCTTCCTGCTCTGCTCCACGTCTGTCGAAGGTAGGCGACCCCTATGCCGCTCAGCGTGCTTACGCCCCCCTCCCCGGCTCTGCGCAGCGTCCACGCCGCGCTGAAGTCCCCGACGGCGGTGCGCGGGACCCGCAAGCTCGCACCGTCGGCCTGGGCGGGCCCGGCGGGCAGCACGGACCCGCTGCCGGTCCACGTCCTGGACGGTGTCGGCGCCGGGGACGGCGCCCCGCACGCGGCGCTCACCGGCTGGCGGTTCCACCTCGCCGCCGAGGGCCGGGTCGTCGCCGCCGCGGAGGCCCGGATCACCCCGGACGGCTGGGCGTTCTCGCACTTCTCCGAGGGCCCGTACGTCGCCTCCACCCAACGCGCGCTGCGCCAGGCCGAGTCGCTGCCGGCTCTCCTGCAGCCCCGGCTGCTGTCCGTGCCCGAGCTGTACATGGTCACGCTCTGGCTGCGCACCGATGCCGCCGCACCGGCCGAGTCGGGCGAGATCGACCCGGCCGATCTGCTGGTGCCGCTGGCGCCCGCGCCGCCCGGCATCCGCGCCCACCGCGCGCACCGCGCGGGCGACTTGCTGCCCGCGCTGCGGGACCGGCTGGCCGGTGCGCGGCTGCTCGGTTCCTCGGCCTGATCACGGCGAGGTCACGGTCTGATCACCGCTGTGGACTAGTCCACTCCCTTCCGGGGCACCCCCCGAAAGGATGGTTCTGCACCGGGCAACCGCCCGCGAGGGTGATGCGTCTTCTACCCCGGAGACTACCTGCCGGTAAATCCCTGCGAACTGACGCGCACGGGGGAACACTGGTTGCGGAACGAGTCGACACGGGGGCGGCGATGACATCTGCAGACCGCAGGACCGAGACCACGAAACGGCGAGAGTACCCAGCCATGTGCCAGCACCAGCCACTCTGTCCCACCGCCCAGTCCACCGACCGGGAGGCGGCGCGCCCGGTGGCGAACCACCCGGAACAGGGCTGGAGCCTGCTCTGCAACGGCGTTCTGCTGTTCGAGGACACGGGCGAGCTGCTGCCCGACGGCCGGATCATCGCACCGCACCGGCCGCCGAACGCCGACGACGTGACCGCCGCGGCCTAGCACCCGGCCGGGCGCGGCGGCCCACCCCGGCCGGCGTACACCCGCCGGTCTTCCGCGCCCCTCGCTCGCGCCCCGCACGCCGGCGGCCCGGCGCGGGGCGCCGGGCCGGGTGCGGTACGCGCGGAGACGTACGTCAGGCGTCGTATTCGTCCAGCGGGGGGCAGGAGCAGACCAGGTTGCGGTCGCCGTAGGCGCCGTCGATCCGGCGCACCGGCGGCCAGTACTTGTCCGCGGGCGTCACCCCGGCCGGGAAGACCGCCTCGTCCCGCCCGTACGGGTGGTTCCACTCCCCCGCGAGCTGGGCGGCGGTGTGCGGAGCGCCGACCAGCGGGTTGTCGTCCTTGTCCCACTCCCCCGTGCCGACCCGCTCGATCTCGCGCCGGATTGCGATCATCGCCTCGCAGAACCGGTCGAGTTCGCTCAGGTCCTCGCTCTCGGTCGGCTCGATCATCAGCGTCCCGGCCACCGGGAACGACATCGTCGGGGCGTGGAAGCCGTAGTCGATCAGCCGCTTGGCCACGTCGTCGATGGACACCCCGGTCGCCTTCGTCAGCGGCCGTACGTCGACGATGCACTCGTGCGCGACGAGCCCGCCGGGACCCGCGTACAGCACCGGGAAGTGCGGCTCCAGCCGCCTGGCCACGTAGTTGGCGCCGAGCACCGCGACCTGGCTGGCGCGGCGCAGGCCGTCCTGGCCCATGAGCTTCATGTACGCCCACGAGATCGGCAGGATGCCCGCCGAGCCCCACGGCGCCGCGGAGACCGGGCCGACACCCGTCTCGGGGCCCGCGACGGGCTGCAGGGGGTGGTTCGGCAGGTACGGGGCCAGGTGCTCGCGGACGGCGACCGGGCCGACGCCGGGGCCGCCGCCGCCGTGCGGGATGCAGAACGTCTTGTGCAGGTTCAGGTGCGAGACGTCGCCCCCGAACTTCCCCGGCCCGGCGAGGCCGACGAGCGCGTTGAGGTTGGCGCCGTCCACGTACACCTGGCCGCCGGCGGCGTGCACGGCGTCGCAGATCTCCGTGATGTGCTCCTCGAACACGCCGTGCGTGGAGGGGTAGGTCACCATGAGCACGGCCAGCTCGTCGCCGTGCTGCTCGATCTTCGCGCGCAGGTCGTCCGCGTCGACCTCGCCGTTCTCCGCGGTCCTGACGACCACGACCTTCATGCCGGCCATCACCGCGGAGGCGGCGTTGGTGCCGTGCGCGGAGGACGGGATGAGGCAGACGGTGCGGCGCTCGTCGCCGTTGGCGCGGTGGTACGCCCGGACGGCCAGCAGGCCCGCCAGTTCGCCCTGCGACCCGGCGTTGGGCTGCAGGGAGACCTTGTCGTAGCCGGTGACGGCGGCCAGCCCGTCCTCCAGCTCGCGGATCAGGGTCAGATAGCCCTCGGCCTGGTCGGCCGGCGCGAAGGGGTGCAGCCCGGCGAACTCGGGCCAGGTGACGGCCTCCATCTCGGCGGTCGCGTTGAGCTTCATCGTGCAGGAGCCGAGCGGGATCATGCCGCGGTCCAGCGCGTAGTCCCGGTCGGCGAGCGTGCGCAGGTAGCGCAGCAGGGCGGTCTCGGAGCGGTGCCGGTGGAAGACGGGGTGGGTCAGGTACTCGTCGGCGCGCAGCAGCTCCCCGGGCAGCGCGTCGGCGGTCGCGGCGTCCAGCTCCTCGACGTCCTGATGGGCGACGCCGAAGGCGTCCCAGACGACGGCCAGATGGTCGCGGACGGTGGTCTCGTCGCAGGAGACGCCGACGTGGTCGGCGTCGGCGAGGCGCAGGTTGACGCCGGCGTTGCGGGCGCGGGCGGTGACCTCCGCGGCCCTGCCCGGGACGCGGACGGTGACGGTGTCGAAGAACGCGCCGTGCACCACGTCCGCGCCGCCGGCCCTGAGGCCGGCGGCGAGTATCGCGGCGTAGCGGTGGGTGCGCCGGGCGATGGCCGCCAGGCCCTCGGGGCCGTGGTAGACGGCGTACATCGAGGCCATCACCGCGAGCAGCACCTGCGCGGTACAGATGTTGCTGGTGGCCTTCTCGCGGCGGATGTGCTGTTCGCGCGTCTGGAGGGCCAGCCGGTACGCCTGCGCCCCGTCCGCGTCCCTGGAGACGCCGACGAGCCGCCCGGGCAGGCTGCGCGCGAACTTGTCGCGGACGGACATGTAGCCGGCGTGCGGGCCGCCGAAGCCCATCGGGACGCCGAAGCGCTGGCTGGAGCCGACCGCGATGTCCGCGCCGAGCGCCCCGGGCGAGGTCAGCAGGGTCAGCGCCAGGAGGTCGGCGGCGACGGTGACGACGGCGCCCAGCCCGTGCGCCGCCTCGATGACGGGGGCGAGGTCGCGTACCGCACCGGAGGCGCCCGGGTACTGCAGCAGCACGCCGAAGACGCCGCGCTCGGCGACCTCCGCGGGGATGCCGCCGGCCAGGTCGGCGACGACGACCTCGACGCCGGTCGGCTCCGCGCGGGTGCGCAGCACCGCGACGGTCTGCGGCAGGGTGTCGGCGTCGACCAGGAAGACGCCGTCCTTGACCTTGCCGACGCGCCGGGACAGCGCCATCGCCTCGGCGGCGGCCGTGCCCTCGTCGAGCAGCGAGGCGCCGGCGGTGGGCAGCCCGGTGAGGTCGGCGACGACGGTCTGGAAGTTGAGCAGCGCCTCCAGCCGGCCCTGGGAGATCTCCGGCTGGTACGGGGTGTACGCCGTGTACCAGGCGGGGTTCTCCATGACGTTGCGCAGGATGACCGGCGGCGTGTGGGTGTCGTGGTAGCCGAGGCCGATCATGGAGGTCAGCACCTGGTTGCGCGCGGCCAGGCCGCGCAGCTCCGCCAGCACCCCGGCCTCCGAGCGGGCCGCGGGCAGCGCGAAGGCGCCGGTGTCCTTGATGGAGGCGGGGACGGCGGCCTCGGTCAGCTCGTCCAGCGAGCCGAAGCCGACCTGGGCGAGCATCTTGGCCCGGTCGCCCGCGTCCGGGCCGATGTGGCGCTGCTCGAAGGGCGTGCCGCGCTCCAGGGCGGACAGCGGGATGTGGTGGGCGTTCGTCTCGGACAACGGGGCCTCCTGGTCGCACGGACCTTCGCGGATGCCCCTGGGCCGGGCACCCGTACGGCCTCCCCCTCTGTCATCCGGACCTGAGAGCTTCACCGGTACGCCCTGGCTGGGCGCGCGCCGGCTTGCACCGTCGGTGAGGGTGGGGCCGCGCGGCGGCCCGCCCTGCTTTCCAGAGTGACCTCGTCCGTGCGGTACGGGGGCCTGAGAGATTCCGGGGAGGAGTTGCTCCTTCGGCGCCTCCGGCTGGCGGACGGAGGACTCTCCCGCACGGGGTCTGCGGCCACGGCCAGCGTACCAGCGCACGCCCCAGCGCATCCCGGCGCGGGCGCTCGCCGGGTGCGCCCGGGCGGCGCCCGCCGAGTGGCCGCGGGGCACGTTGTGGCGTTACGTGGAGGACAGGCGGAGCCGTGACGAGACGTGGGAGGCAGCGTGCAGACCGACATCGACCCCCGGAGCCTGATCGGCGTGCGCGCGTACGACAGCAACGGCGACAAGCTCGGGACCGTCGACGAGGTGTACCTCGACGACGTCACCGGCGCCCCACAGTGGGCGGCGCTGCGCACCGGGCTGTTCCACCGGGACGCCTTCGTGCCGCTGGGCCCGAGCGAACTGGCCGACGAGGGGCTGCGGGTGCCGTTCGACCGCGCGCTGATCAAGGACGCACCGGACTTCGGCGTCGGCCGGCACCTCTCGCCCGCGCAGGAACTGCAGCTCTACCACCACTACGGCCTGGCGCTGCCGCCGGACGTCGCCAAGACCCACCCCAACCGGCAGCCGCAGCCGGACCGGGACTTCGGCGAGGTCGCCGGCTCCGACGACTGATCAGCCGCCGGGCACCAGCGGCAGCGGGTCCGCCGGCCGGAGCGCCGGGTCGTCGGCGGCGAACGTACGCACCCGCCCGGGCGCCGAGCCGGGCACCTCGAACCGCACCGTGACCCGGCCGACGCCGCTGCCCTGCACCCAGCCCGGACCGTGCTCCGCGTGCCGCACGTCCAGCCCCGGCAGCCAGTGCGGAGCCGCCGGCTCCGGCTCGGCGGCGGGCGGCGGGGGCGGCTCCGGCTGCGGCAGCGCCACCGGGCCGTCCGCGTCCACCGGCCCGTGCACCACGTCCGGCGCCTGGCCGGCCTGCGCGAACAGGTCCTCCTGGGTGAAGTCCGCGAGCCCGCTCACGCCGACGCCCAGCAGCCGCACGCCCGCGGTCGTCTCGACGCCGTCCAGCAGCCGCAGCGCGGCCTCGGTGACCACGGCCGGGTCGTCGGTGGGCCCGCGCAGCGTCTCGGAGCGGGTGAGGGTGGAGAAGTCGTACCGCCGGACCTTCAGGACCACCGTGCGGCCGGAGCGCCCCGCACGGCGCAGCCGCTCCACGCACCGCCGCGCCAGCCGCTCGACCTCCGTGCGGATGCGGATCCGGTCGGTGAGGTCGACGTCGAAGGTGTCCTCGACGGAGACGGACTTGGTGTCCCGGTCCGCCACCACCGGCCGCTCGTCCAGGCCCAGCGCCATCACGTGGATCCCGGTGCCGTGCGCCTTGCCCAGCAGGCGCACCATCTCGTCCTCGCCGGCGTCCGTGACCTCCCCGACCGTGGTGATCCCGGCCCGGCGCAGCACGTCCGCCGTCGCCGGTCCCACGCCCGGCAGCGTACGCACGTTCATCGGCCCCAGCAGCGCCCGCTCGCCGCCCGGCGGGACCACGACGAGCCCGTCCGGCTTGGCCAGCTCGGAGGCGACCTTGGCGAGCATCTTGGAGGCGGCGAGGCCGACGGACCCGGTCAGTCCCGTGGCGCCGCGGATGTCCGCGCGCAGCCGACGCGCCACGCCCCGCAGCGCCGCCTCCTCGGCGGGCACGCCGCCGGCTTCGAGGTCGACGAACGCCTCGTCCAGACTCAGCGGCTCCACCAGCGGGGAAAGCTCCCCCAGCAGCGCCATGACCTGGCCGCTGACCTGCTGGTAGAGCCGGAAGCGGGGGATGAGGAAGGCGGCGTTCGGGCAG
Source organism: Streptomyces sp. WMMC500 (assembly GCF_027497195.1). Lineage (NCBI taxonomy): Bacteria > Bacillati > Actinomycetota > Actinomycetes > Kitasatosporales > Streptomycetaceae > Streptomyces > Streptomyces sp. WMMC500. The sequence continues at coordinate 8,311,808 of NZ_CP114905.1, read as the reverse complement.
AGCCTGCGGGCCATGCCCATGGCCATCGCCGAGTGCACCCCGAAGACCCGCGCCTCGTACGACGCGGTGGCCACCACGCCGCGCGGGCCGAGGCCGCCGACGATCACGGCCTTGCCCTTCAGGCTCGGCTTGGCGGCCTGCTCGACGGCGGCGTAGAACGCGTCCATGTCCAGGTGCAGGACCGACGGCGCGCTTCTCACGCTCGAATGGTCCCCCATGGGTACGACATCGGCCCGTCGGCGCCCGCAGGGCGCCCGTGCCGGCGCCGTACGGTCCCGGGGCGCCCTACGGGGCCGGGCCCGGCGCGGCGGGCGTCAGCCGGCGCGGCTGCGGCGGCGGGCCAGCTCGTCGGCGGCGTTGTGCCCGACCAGCGTCTCGCCGGTGTCGACGCGCTCCGCGTGCAACTGCGCGAGGGCTGCCTGCACGTCGCTCCAGACCACGCCGACGGCGATGCCGAAGATGCCCTGGCCGCCCTGGAGCAGTTCGACGACCTCCTCGGGCGACGTGCACTCGTAGACCGTGGCGCCGTCGCTGATGAGCGTCAGGCGCCGCAGGTCTGCGGCGTCGATGGCGCGCAGGTGCCGCACGGCCGTCCTGATGCTCTGCAGCGAGACCCCGGCGTCCAGCAGCCGCTTGACGATCTTGAGGACGACGACGTCGTGGGCGCCGTAGAGCCGCTGGGCGCCCGGGCCGTGCGTGGCGCGGACGCCGGGCTCGACCAGGCCGGTGCGGGCCCAGTAGTCGAGCTGGCGGTACGTGATGCCGGCCGCGGCGCACGCGGCGGGTCCCCGGTAGCCGACCTCGTCCGGGTCCGCGGAGGCGGCCTGCGGCCGCCTCGCGCGCTCCGCGCCGTGACCGTACAGCGGAACAGGTCCGCCCCCTCCGGCCGATCTCCCGCCGCCCGTGACCACCACGCCGACCTCCCGCTCCCTGACCTGCCTCCCGACGGTAGGCAGTCGCCCGGGGCGCGTCAACGAACGCCACACGGGGCACGCCGGGTGCTCATCACCCTACGGGTGGTTTGCGCGCGGCGCCCGTGCGGTAGGCCCGCGGGCTGCCGGGGCGGATGTCACTGAGGGTTCGTACCGAAGTCCTCGGGCGTGATCTGGTCGAGGAACTCGCGGAACTTCTCCACCTCGTCCTCCTGCTCGTCCGGGATCGAGATACCCGCGTCGTTGAGCACTCCTTCGCTGCCGTAGATCGGCGTGCCGGTGCGCAGGGCGAGCGCGATGGCGTCGGAGGGGCGGGCGCTCACCTCGGCGCCGCCGGAGAACACCAGCTCGGCGTAGAACACGCCCTCCCGCAGATCGGTGATCCGGACCTCGGAGAGTTCCTGGCCGACCGCGTCCAGCACGTTCTTGAACAGGTCATGGGTGAGCGGGCGCGCGGGGGTCATGCCCTGCTGCGCGAAGGCGATCGCCGTCGCCTCCCCGGGACCGATCCAGATAGGGAGGTACCGGTCGCCGCCCACTTCACGCAGGAGAACGATCGGTTGGTTCGAGGGCATTTCCACCCGGACACCCACAACGTCGAGCTCGTTCACACAGCAACCCTAGGCCGACCCCGGCGGTTTTGGGTAGTCGAGCACGGGACCGGTCAGTTGCCGGCGACGCGCAGTGAGGACCGTACGAGGGTCGTGTGCAGCCGCGCGGACAGCTCGATCAGCCGTTCGGCGGTGGTTTCCGCGTGGGCCCGCGTCTGGAGGCTGCGGTGCCGCCGCAGCGGGCCGATGACCTGTGCGACGAGGCCGGCCTCGCGGTCCGCGGCGGCCTTGAGGCCGCGCAGGTGGCGCGCCTGCAGCCCGTAACTGCCGAGCTCGGCGACGAGGCGGGCGACGGCGGCGGCGTCCGCGTCGTAGAGCCCGTCGGCGTCCGGGGTGAGGAGGCCGAACTCCTCCCACGACGCCAGCTCGTCCTCGCCGACGGCGGCGGTGCGCAGGAGCGTCGCCCGGTCGATACGCGGGTCGTGGGGGGCCTCCGCGCCGGCGGAGGCCCCGGGCACGGCGCCGGCCCCGGGATCGGCGTCCAACTGCTCACGGATGACCTTCAGCGGCAGGTAGTGGTCCCGCTGCATGCGCAGGATCCGGGCCAGCCGCTCGACGTCCGAGGCGCCGAACTTGCGATAGCCGCCCGGCGAGCGCTGCGGCTCCACCAGGCCCTCCGACTCCAGAAAGCGGATCTTGGAGATGGTGACCTCCGGAAACTCCTCGCGGAGCAGCGCGAGGACGCCCCCGATGCTGAGCTGCCGGTCGCGTTCCCGGCGCCCGTCCGGCCGGTCCGCTTCCGGGGCGGCGGTGCCGCCCTCCGGGGTGTCGCCCATCGCTTCCGTCCCGTGGTCGTCCGCTCCCGCCGTCAGGCGGCGCGCCGGCTGGCGAAGAACACCAGCCGGAACTTTCCGATCTGCACCTCGTCCCCGCTGGTCAGCTCGAACTCGTCGATCCGCTCGCGGTTGACGTACGTGCCGTTCAGGCTGCCGACGTCGGCGACCGAGAACCGGCCGTCAGGCGTCCGGCGGAACTCCACGTGCCGCCGGGAGACCGTGACGTCGTCCAGGAAGATGTCGCTCTGCGGGTGGCGCCCGACCGTGGTCAGCTCGCTGTCCAGCAGGAACCGGGCCCCCGAGTTGGGGCCCCGGCGGACGACGAGCAGCGCGGAGCCGGGCGGCAGCGCGTCGACGGCCGCCTGCGCCTCGGGCGACAGCGGCGGCAGCGCCTGCCCGCCGCTGGCGACCTCGGCCTCGTACGCCTCGAGGCCCGAGATGGAGATCGTGGTGGTGGTCTCCGAGGGACGCTCGGCCACACCTGCCCGCAGCGGGGCGCCGCAGTTGGAGCAGAACCGGCTCGCCTGGGCGTTACGGGCCCCGCACCTGTTGCATACGGGCAGGTCCATGGACTGAGCCTCCTGCTGCGGAACGCCCGCAGCGGCGTCGGGCGGATGCGAGCCGGGGGCGAACCCTCCACCCGCACTTGAGGTTGACGGTTCCCCGAAACCTATGCGGCCCGACGCGGCAGGGTCAACATAAGACTCGCCCTGGCCGCCCGGAATGTCGCCGGGCGGCGGAGGCGCCTGGTCCCGGTACAAGGCACGCTCGCCGGCCTCGCCGCCCTGGGACGCGGCGCGGTGCCGACCCGGCCGATCCGCCGAGCCCCTCCCGAACAACTTAGCGAACAACTTCACGGGCGATTTCCCCTTGACCGTCGGACAGGCCCGTGTTCGAGCAGGTCACTCGACACGCGCATCAGCGGCACCGGACATTCACTGAACGTCCACAACCCCCGGACAGTTTCCCTTACGCAACCGCGGCCGTTGCGTCGACCCCCCGTAACCTTGAGGTCACGGCGACGACCGAGCGTAGTCAGGCCGCTTCTCCCGCCGCAAGGCGTCCACGAGGACCGTGTCGCGGGGCTCGATGGACACCGTAGCCTGCTCCTCCTCCATGGTCTGAACCACCCCACCGGGGATGTTCAGCGCGGGCTCCAGATCCTCGGCGCGGCCGATCACGCGGAAGACGTACGGCTGGGAGACCCTGCGGCCGTCGATCGCCACGTCGTCCTCGCCGGCGCCGGCGAAGTGCGTGCCCGCGACCACGCGCACGCCGTTGATCTGGATCGCCTCCGCGCCGGCGGCGCGCAGCTCCTGGATCGTGTCGAGCAGCATGTCCGCCTCGACCGCCCCCTCGGGGCCACGGACGGTGATCTCGATGCCGGGGCCCTCGGCGGCGACGGTGCCCGCCAGCACGCCGAGCTGGCGCTCCTTGGCCTCCGTCTGGCGGCGTGCCTCCTCCGCCTGGTCGGAGCTGTTCTCCAGCTCCGCCTTCTGGTCCTCCAGCCGCTCGCGCTCGTCCTCGAGCCGCTGCGTGCGGTCGTCCAGCTCGTCCAGGATCCGCACGAGGTCCTCCTGCCGGGCGCCGCGCAGCGCGCTGGACTCGCCGGTGGAGCGGACCTGGATGGCCAGGCCCAGGCCGAGCACGAACAGCAGCAGGGCGACGATCAGTTGGGAGCGGGTCAGCCGGGGCGGCCACACGGCGTCGACCAGGCGGCGCCGGCCGGCGCCGAGCGACGGCTCGGGCGGGGCGGGCGGCGGCTCGGCGGGCGCGGTGCTCTCCGCGGGTGGCGCGCCCTCGGGCGGCGGGGGCCCCGCCGGCCGCGGCAGGGCGGGCCGCCGCTGTTCTGGCGGTCGCGGCGGCGCCGGAGGTCGCCGCTGCTCCGGGGGCCGCTGCCGGACGTCGGGCCGGCGCGGCGGCTGCTGTGCGGGCGGCGTCGGCGCCTGCGGCGCCTCCGGCGGCTGCGGGGGCGGCTGACGCGGCGGCTGCGGCTGGGGCGGCTGCTTCCGGGAGTGGCGCGGCGGCTGGTGCCGCGGCGCCGGCGGGCGGGGCGGCTCCGGGGCGCCGGCCGGGCCGCCCGGCGTGCCCTGCGGGTACGCGGCGGGCGGGTCGCCCGGGCGCGGGGGGTTCGGAGGAGTCTCGTCGGACACGGGCCTCACGCCTGGAAGACGTGCCGCCGGATGGCGGCGGCGTTGGAGAAGATCCGGATGCCGAGCACGACCACGACGCCCGTGGAGAGCTGCGCGCCGACGCCCAGCTTGTCGCCGAGGAAGACGATCAGCGCCGCCACGACGACGTTCGACAGGAACGACACCACGAAGACCTTGTCGTCGAAGATCCCGTCGAGCATGGCCCGCAGCGCCCCGAAGACCGCGTCGAGCGCGGCGACGACGGCGATGGGCAGGTACGGCTCCAGGCCCGCCGGCACCACGGGCTGGACCACGAGGCCCATGACGACGCCCGCGACGAGGCCCAGTACGGCGATCACGAGGGGTTGTTCTCCTTCGGTTCTGCGTGGCGGAGGGACAGGCCGGTGGCGGCCGGCAGCCGGAGGTCGTCGCGCGCGGAGACCCCGGCCCTGATGCCGTAGTTGTCCTGGAGCACGTCCAGGTAGTGGCCGTCGGCGTTCTCCCGGAACCGCTCCAGGAGGCGTTCGCCGTCGCCGATGGCCAGCACCGTGTACGGGGGCGCCAGCGGGCGGTTGTCGACGAGGATGGCGTCGCCGGCCGCGCGGATCGCGGACAGGGCGGTGAGCCGGCGGCCGTTGACGGAGACGGCCTCGGCGCCGGCGAGCCAGAGGCCGTTGACGATGCGCTGCAGGTCGCGGTCGCGTACCCGGCCGTCGTCGGCGAAGCTCGTGGAGCTGCGCGGGCCGCCGGTCGCGCCGGTGCCCGCGTCGGCGGCGTCGTCGACCACGAGCCGTACGCCGGGGCCCTCGGCCTCCGCGGCCCCGGCCAGCAGCGCGAGCAGGGCCGCCCGGTCGCCGCCGCTCTCCTCCAGCGCCTCGCGCTGCCGGTCGGCGACCTCGTCGTGAAGGTGCTCGACCGTGCGGTCGAGGTCGTCCGCCGCGTCGGTACGGTCCTCGACCCGCTCGATCAGCTCCTCGCGCTCGCGGGCGAGGTCCGGCGCCTCGATCCGCGCCTCGGCGGCCCCGACGGTGAGGACCAGCGCGGTCAGCACCAGGCCGGCGGCCAGCCAGGCCCGCCCGCGCAGGCGCTGCGGAAGCCGCTCGCCGCGCGGGCGGGCGCCGTGGCGCGCGGCGGCCTCGGCGTACCCGTCGTCCAGGCTGTGGTCCATCAGCCGGGTCAGCAGCGACATGGAGGCGTCCGGACGGGGGCGTGCCGGTGCGCTGCTCCGTTCGGGGGGCTGCTGCGGCATGCCGGACATCGTTGCACGCCGGGAGGCCTTATGGTGCCGCGACCCCTGGGTTGGGTGAACTCTCGCTCCGCTGTGCCCGCGTCAGTCGCCGCTCCCGTCGCCGCCCCCGTCGACAACTGCAGCCCACTCGTCGAGCAGGGCTTCGGCCGACGCCTGGTCGGGCCCCTCGGCCCACAGGTGCGTGACCGCCTCGGCGCGGTCCGGCAGCACCAGCACCCAGCGGCCGTCGGCCTCCACGACCCGGACGCCGTCGGTGGTGTCGACGTCACGGGACCCCGCGGCCTCCACCACCCGGCGCATGACCATGCCCTTGACGGCCCACGGCGTGGCCAGGTCACGGCAGAGCACGTACGCCTGCGGGATGCGGGCGTCGATCTGGCTGAGGGTGAGCTGGGTGCGTGCGACCAGGCCGGTGAGCCGGGCGAAGGCGGCGGCGCCGTCGAAGACGGAGGAGAACTCCGGCACGATGAAGCCGCCGCGGCCGTCGCCGCCGAAGACGGCGTCGTCCATCCGCGCCACCCGGGCCAGGTCGTCGGGGGACGTCGTCGTCCACTCCACCTGCGTGCCGTGGTAGGCGGCCACCTGCTCGGCGATACGTGTCGTCGTCACCGGCATCGCCACCCGGCCGCTGCGCCGCTCCGCCGCGACCAGGTCAAGCATGACGAGCAGCGCCCGGTCGTCCTCGACGATCCGGCCCTTCTCGTCGACGAGCGAGATCCGCTCGCCGACGGGGTCGAAGCGCACACCGAAGGCGGCCCGCGCGGAGGACACGATCTCGCCGAGGCGGACGAGTCCGGCGCGGCGCGACTGCGGCGTCTCGGTCGGCCGGGACTCGTCCAGGCCCGTGTTGATGGTCAGCGCGTCCACGCCGAGGCGGCCGAGGAGGCTGGGGAGGACCAGGCCGGCGCTGCCGTGCGAGGCGTCGACGACGACCTTGAGGCCGGCCTCGGCGATGCCGCCGGCGTCCACGGCGCGCAGCAGCGAGCCGGTGTAGGAGTCGAAGACGCTGGCGGGGAAGCTCAGGTCGCCGATCTCGCCGGGGAACGCCCGGCGGTACTCCTGGCGGGCGTAGACGCGGTCCAGCTTGCGCTGGGCGGCCTGGGAGAGGTCGGCGCCGCGTTCGTCGAGGAACATGATGTCGACGGAGTCCTGGACGCCGGGCGTGGTGCGGATCATGATGCCGCCGGCGCTGCCGCGTGCGGTGTGCTGCCGGGCCACGGGCAGCGGCACGTTCTCCAGGTCGCGTACGTCGATGGCGCTGGCCTGCAGCGCGGAGATCACCGCGCGCTTGAGCGCCCGGGCGCCGCGGGAGTGGTCGCGGGCGGTCGTGACGCTGGAGCCCTTCTTCAGGGTGGTGGCGTACGCGCCGGCCAGCCGGACGGCGAGTTCGGGGGTGATCTCGACGTTGAGGATGCCGGAGACCCCGCGGGCGCCGAAGAGGTGGGCCTGGCCGCGCGACTCCCAGATGACCGAGGTGTTGACGAAGGCGCCCGCTTCGATGGTCTTGAAGGGGTAGACCCGCACATTGCCCTGGATGATCGATTCTTCACCGATCAGGCACTCGTCGCCGATGACCGCGCCGTCCTCGATCCGCGCGGCGCGCATGACGTCGGTGTTCTTGCCGATGACGCAGCCGCGGAGGTTGCTGTGGCCGCCGATGTAGACGTTGTCGTGGATGACGGCGCGGTGCAGGAACGCGCCCTGCTTGACGACGACGTTGGAGCCGAGCACCGAGTGCTCGCGGACCTCGGCGCCCTGCTCGACCTTGGCGTAGTCGCCGATGTAGAGCGGGCCGCGCAGGACGGCCTCGGGGTGCACCTCCGCGCCCTCGGCGACCCAGACGCCGGGCGAGATCTCGAAGCCGTCGAGATCGAGGTCGACCTTGCCCTCCAGCACGTCGGCCTGCGCCTTGACGTAGCTCTCGTGGGTGCCGACGTCCTCCCAGTAGCCCTCCGCCACGTAGCCGTAGACGGGCTTGCCGTCCTTCATCAACTGCGGGAAGACGTCACCGGACCAGTCGACTGACGTGTCCGCCTCGACGTAGTCGAAGACCTCGGGCTCCATCACGTAGATGCCGGTGTTGACCGTGTCGGAGAAGACCTGGCCCCAGGTGGGCTTCTCCAGGAACCGATCGACCTTGCCCTCCTCGTCGACGATGGTGATGCCGAACTCCAGCGGGTTGGGGACCCGGGTGAGGCAGACGGTGACCAGCGCGCCCTTCTCGCGGTGGAACGCGATCAGGTCGGTGAGGTCGAAGTCGGTCAGCGCGTCGCCGGAGATCACCAGGAACGAGTCGTCCTTCAGCGCCTCCTCGGCGTTCTTCACGCTGCCGGCGGTGCCCAGCGGACGGTCCTCGTTGGCGTACGTGAGCTCCATGCCGAGCTCCTCGCCGTCCCCGAAGTAGTTCCGCACCAGGGAGGCGAGGAACTGGACGGTCACCACCGTCTCCGTCAGCCCGTGGCGTTTGAGCAGCCGCAGGACGTGCTCCATGATCGGCCGGTTCACCACCGGCAGCAGGGGCTTGGGCATGCTCGCGGTCATCGGGCGCAGGCGGGTGCCTTCGCCCCCAGCCATCACGACGGCCTTCATATCGGAAGCGTCCTCCTTGGGCGTGAGACGGCGATGCCGGCTGCCGCCTAGTCGGGGGTGGTGTCCGCGCGGGCGTCCTCTCGGATGAGACGGCGCACCTGGATGAGGTAGAGGCCGCCGGCCCACCAGTACAGCGCTGTACCCCAGCCGGCGAACGCCCATCCGAAAATAGCAGAGAGTGACGACAGCCATCCACTTGCGTCACTGAGGAGGAGCAACGGGAAGGCGTACATCAGGCAGAAGGTGGCCGACTTGCCGAGGAAGTTCACCTGCGGCGGCGGGTAGCCGTGGCGGCCGAGCAGCCAGACGGCCGCTCCGACGATCACGTCGCGGGAGAGCAGCAGGACCGGCAGCCACAGCGGCAGGATCTCCCGCCAGGTCAGGCCGACGAGCGTGGCCAGGATGTAGAGCCGGTCGGCGGCCGGGTCCAGGATGCGGCCGAGGTTCGAGACCTGGTTCCAGCGCCGGGCGAGCTTGCCGTCGAGATAGTCGCTGACGCCGCTGAACGCCAGGATGCCCAGCGCCCAGCCGTCGGCGTCGGGGCCGCCGAACTCGGGCCACAGGATGAGCCACAGGAAGACGGGCACCAGGACGAGCCGGGACATGCTGAGGAGGTTGGGGACGGTGAAGACGCGGTCCTTCGCTTCAGCCGTCTCCTGGACCTCCACCCGCGTGCCTCCCCGTCCGTTCCCGCCGGTGCCGCCGGACGCACCGGCGATGCGTTCTGACCTTACCCGTCGGCGCCAACGGGCCCGCGCGCAGGCCGGTTCGGGAGCCGGTTCGGGAGCGGGTGAGGGAGCAGGTGCGGGGGCGGGTCCGGGCAGTGGCGGTGTGGACGGTCCGGGGGCCGGGCGGCGGTGCGCCCGGCCTGGCCCGACTCGGTGCGGAACGTCAAATTCCGATTGGTTACGCTTCAAGAGCGGCGCGGCCCCCACGGACGCGGGCGGCGCCGACCCCCCGCTGTTTTCTGGAGGCCCCGGCATGACTCAAGTCTCGTCCCCGCTCACCGGCCGCGCCATCGGGCTCGCCGCCGTGCCCGATCCGGTCTTCTCGGGGGCGATGGTCGGTCCGGGCACCGCGGTGGACCCCGCACGCGGGCCCGCCGAGGCGGTCGCGCCGATCGACGGCCTGGTGGTCTCCCTGCACCCGCACGCGTTCGTCGTCGTGGACGACGAGGGCACGGCGTGCTCACCCACCTGGGCATCGACACCGTGCAGCTCAACGGCGAGGGCTTCGAACTGCTCGTCGCCAAGGGCGACCGGGTCGAGCGCGGCCAGCCCGTGATCCGCTGGGACACCATCGCCGTCGAGGAGGCCGGCAAGTCGCCGATCTCGCCGGTGGTGGCCCTGGACGCGGCCGGCGGCGCGCTGTCCACGGTGGCCGAGGGCGGGGAGATCAAGGCCGGCGACGCGCTGTTCACCTGGGGGTGACGAGCCGGCGGTGACCCTCCGGCGGGCCCCGGTGCCGCGGCCCGTGCGTGTACGACAGCCGCGGTGGGACGCCGCCGCGCACTTGCGGAAGACTGGTGACATGGAGACGACCCTGCGAGGCGTCGGCGTGAGCCACGGGGTGGCGATCGGCGAGGCACGGCACATGGGCACGGCGGTGCTCGAACCGCCGGCGAAGCAGATTCCGGCGGCGGAGGCGCCGCGGGAGCAGGAGCGCGTGCGCAAGGCCGTGGAGGCGGTGGCCGCCGACCTGGTGGCGCGCGGCAACCTGGCCGGCGGCGAGGCGCAGGCCGTACTGGAGGCGCAGGCCATGATCGCGCAGGACCCGGAGCTGGCGGCGGACGTGGAGCGGCGGATCGCGGTCGGCTCCTCCGCCGAGCGCGCCGCGTACGACGCGTTCGCGGCCTACCGCGAGCTGCTCGCCGGGGCCGGGGAGTACATGGCCGGCCGGGTCGCCGACCTGGACGACGTGCGCAACCGGATCGTGGCCCGGCTGCTGGGCGTGCCGATGCCGGGGGTGCCGGACAGCGACGAGCCGTACGTGCTGATCGCCCGCGACCTGGCGCCGGCCGACACCGCCCTGCTCGACCCCTCGCTCGTCCTCGGCTTCGTCACCGAGCAGGGCGGGCCGACGAGCCACAGCGCGATCCTCGCCCGCGCGCTCGGCGTGCCGGCCGTGGTGGCGCTGCCGGGCGCCGGGGAACTGGCCGAGGGGACGGTCGTGGCCGTCGACGGCTCGACCGGCGAGGTGTTCGTCGAACCCGGGCCCGACAAGCGCGCGGAGATGGAGCAGGTCGCGGCCGAGCGCAAGGCGGCGCTCGCGGCGGTCACCGGCCCGGGGGCGACCTCCGACGGGCACAGGGTGCCGCTGCTGGCGAACGTCGGCGGCCCGGCCGACGTGCCGGCGGCCGTCGCGGCCGGCGCGGAGGGCGTGGGGCTGTTCCGCACGGAGTTCCTGTTCCTGGACGACAGCCGGACGGCGCCGTCGGAGCAGACGCAGATCGAGGCGTACCGCCGGGTGCTGGAGGCGTTCCCGGAGGGCCGGGTCGTGGTGCGCGTCCTGGACGCGGGCGCCGACAAGCCGCTGGAGTTCCTCACCCCTGCCGACGAGCCGAACCCGGCGCTGGGCGTGCGCGGACTTCGTTCGCTGCTGGCCCACCCCGACGTGCTGCGCACGCAGCTCACCGCGCTGTCCAAGGCGGCGGCCGGGTTGCCCGTCCACCTTGAGGTGATGGCGCCGATGGTGGCCGACCGCCGGGACGCCGCGGACTTCGCGGCGGCGTGCCGGGACGCGGGGCTGCCCGCGAAGGCCGGCGTCATGGTGGAGATCCCGGCGGCGGCGCTGCGTTCGCGGGCGATCCTCCAGGAGGTCGAGTTCCTGTCGCTGGGCACGAACGACCTGGCGCAGTACGCCTTCGCGGCCGACCGCGAGGTCGGGGCGGTGTCGCGGCTGCAGGACCCGTGGCAGCCGGCGCTGCTGGACCTGGTGTCCTTCACGGCGGAGGGCGCCAGGGCGGAGGGCAAGAGCTGCGGCGTGTGCGGTGAGGCGGCGTCGGATCCCCTGCTGGCGTGCGTGCTGACGGGGCTGGGGGTCACGTCGCTGTCGATGGGGGCGGCGGCGATCCCGTACGTCCGGGCGACGCTGGCGAAGCACACGCTGGCGCAGTGCGAGCGCGCGGCGTCGGCGGCACGGGCCGCAGACACGGCGCAGGAGGCCCGGGAGGCGGCACGGACGGTCCTGTCCGGCGAGTAGGCCGCCCGGCCGGCCGGGCCGGCGGGGTGTGCGCCGCGCGACTGCCCCGGTGAGCGTGCGGCACGGGAGTGGCGCACGGGGGTGCGGCGAGGCGGACCTGGCCGTCATCGGTGGCAGCCCTTCTCCGGGCGGGGCAGCGGCGTGCCGGCGCGGTACCCGACACCGGGTTCCGGGGGAAGCGGGGCTCCCGTCCTGGCGTCGGTGCAGTACGCCGCGTAGACCTCCTTCTCCGTCAGCGGCTCCAGCCAGCCGTTCCGCAGCCGCCAGCCGCGGACCCGCTCCCCGCCGTCCGCCCGGGTCGTACGGGCCACCACCCCGCCCGTCCCCGACGTGGCGATGCCCGCCGCCAGCACCAGCCGCAGTGCCTCCGCGTCCGCAAGCCGCAGCCGCGGCGCCCCCTCCCCCGGCGACGCCGCGCCGCGGGCCACCGCGACCAGGGGGAAGCCCGCCGAGCGGACGGTGCACACCACGTGCTGCGCGCCCGCCCCCAGCGCCTCGGTCAGCCTGTCGACCAGCACGCCCGCGCGGGCCAGCGCCGCGTCCGCGCGGTGCTCGCCGCAGTCCTCGCACCGGCCCGCCGCGGCCAGCAGCGTCGCCGCGCGCTCGCGGGAGCGGCCGCGGGCCGCGGTGTCGAGCAGTTCGGGCACCAGCCGGTCCATCGGCTGTCCCCCGTACGGCACCGCCGGGCCACGGGCGGCGGCCTCCGCGACGTACCGGCAGCGGCTCGTCGGGCTGTCCGGCTCCAGTCCCCGCTCCGCGCAGTAGCGCGCGAAGCCCGGCGGGTCGAAGAGCGCCACGGCCGTGTACGCCCCCTGGGCCGCCCGGGCCCGCAGCACACCCCCCACCTGCCGCAGATACGCCGGGTGATCGTCGAAGAGAAAGCTCGCATACCGCCGCATCGCCGCGAAGTCCGCGGCATCCGCCAACAGCCCCACCGTGCCCGGCATCTCCCGGCGCACCAGCCGGGCGTCCGTCCTCGTACGCGCCATGACTCCCCCTCTACGGAGCGCAACCAGTCACTACGCACCGTAGTCGCGGGGTCTGACAGTCCCGCCGGGAGCGGTCAGTCCCGCTCGCGCGCCAGCCGCTCGTAGAACCTCAGCAGCTCCACCCGGTCGACCGACCCCGGGTTGACCGCCTTCTCCAGGGGCGTGCCCTGCAGCATCCGCTTGACCGGCACCTCCAGCCGCTTGCCCGTCAGCGTGTGCGGCACGGCCTCGACCTCGATCACCTCGTCCGGCACGTGCCGCGGCGACAGTTGCGCGCGGAGCGCGTCGCGGATCCGGTTCCGCAGCCCGTCGTCCAGCCGCGCGCCGGGGGTCAGGTCGACGAAGAGCGGCATCCAGTACCCGCCGTCGGGCTGCTCCACGCCGATCACCAGCGACTCCCGCACCTCCGGCAGCCGCTCCACCACCTCGTAGATGTCCGCGGACCCCATCCGCACGCCCTGCCGGTTCAGCGTCGAGTCGGAGCGGCCGTGGATGACCACCGAGCCGCGGGACGTGAGCGTGATCCAGTCGCCGTGGCGCCAGACGCCGGGGTACGTGGAGAAGTAGCTGTCCCGGTAGCGCCCGCCGTCCGGGTCGTTCCAGAAACGTACGGGCATCGACGGCATCGGCTGCGTCACCACCAGCTCACCCACCTCGTCGGTCACCGGCTCGCCCGCCGGGTCCCACGCCCGCAGGTCGGTGGCCAGGCCCGCCGCCTGCAGTTCGCCGACGTGCACCGGCAGCGTCGGCACCGCGCCGGCGAAACAACTGCACACGTCCGTGCCGCCGCTGACGGACGCGATCCACATGTCCGCCGGGCCCGAAGGCCCGGCCCGGTGGAACTCGTCGTGGATCCACCGGAATCCGTCCGGCGGCAGCGGCGAACCCGTCGTGGCCACGCAGCGCACGCGCGCCAGGTCCAGGTCGCGGCCGGGGTGCACGTCCGCCTTGCGGCAGGCCATGACGTACGCCGCGGACGTGCCGAAGAACGTCGCCCCCGTGCGCTCCGCGACCCGCCACTGCCCGGCCACGTCCGGGTGCCCGGGGCTGCCGTCGTACGTGATCACGGTGGCGCCCACCAGCAGGCCGGAGACGAGGAAGTTCCACATCATCCAGCCGGTGGAGGTGTACCAGAAGAAGCGGTCGCCCGGGCCGAGGTCGCAGTGCAGCGCGAGCTGCTTCAGGTGTTCCAGCAGGATGCCGCCCTGGGACTGCACGATCGCCTTGGGCAGGCCGGTGGTGCCGGAGGAGTACAGCACCCACAGCGGGTGGTCGAACGGCACCTGCTCGAAGACCGGTTCGGCGCCCGTGGCCACCAGCGCGTCCCACTCCAGCGCGCCGTCGGGCGGCGGGGTGCCGAGCAGCGGTACGTGCACGACGGCGCGCAGGGTGGGCAGTTCTCGGCGCAGTTCCGCGACGGTCTCGCGGCGGTCGTGTTCCTTGCCGCCGTAGCGGTAGCCGTCGACGGTGACGAGCACCACCGGCTCCACCTGGCGGAAGCGGTCCAGGACGCTGCGGGCGCCGAAGTCCGGCGAGCAGGAGGTCCAGACGGCGCCGACCGCCGCGGTCGCCAGCAGCGCGACGACGGCCTGCGGGATGTTCGGCAGGTAGGCGCCCACGCGGTCTCCGGGCCGCACCCCGAGCCGGCGCAGCTCCGCCGCCAGCGAGCCGACCCGCGCCCGCAGCTCCGCCCGGCTCACGGGCTGCGGCTCGGCGCCCTCGGCGACGTGCAGCAGTGCCGGCCCGGCGGCGGCACCGCCCCCGTCGCCGACGTCGTGGCGCAGCGCGTGCTCCGCGTAGTTGAGCCGGGCGCCGGGGAACCAGCGGGCGCCCGGCATGGCGGCGTCCGCGAGGACCGTCTCGTACGGGCTGGAGAACCGGACGTCGAACCACTCGGCCGCCGCCTGCCAGAACCGCGCGAGGCCGCCGTCCGGCGCCACCGACCAGCGGTGCAGCGCCGCGTAGTCCGCCTCCGGGTCGCCGGGCACGGGTTCCGGCGCGCCGTGGTGCGCGGCGGCCCAGCGGTGGAAGCGGGTGAGCTGCGCCCGCGCGACGCGCTCCGGCCCCGGCCGCCACAGCGCCGCGGGCGGCGGAGCTGACGGAGGCGACGCAGCCGGCGAGGAAGCCGCGGTCGGCGCGGGCGGTTCTGTGGGCGGCTGGCTCGGCATGGCGTGACTCCCGTGGTACGGCATCCGCATGAGGGTCTGCGCCGCCGCCGGTCCGGTGGGGCGGCCGCGGCGCTCGCGGAGCGCCCGGCGAGGGTGGCCGGTGCTCCGGTGAGACGATGCCACGTGATCGAATGCGGCACCAGTACGACCCGGCCGGGCCGTGGTGCGGTGTGCGCAGGGGGCGCGCGACCGCACTCCCGGTGAACAGCGGTTGAACTCTCTCGCTCGCCGTAGTGCGCGGTGGCAGGCTGATCAGCATGGATCCCTCCGTCCTCACCCGGCGTGCCCGCGCGCTGCGCGCCGCCGTGCGGAACCGGCGGGCCGACGCCGCCGCGCTCCCCCGCCGCCGTGTGGAACGGGCCCGGGTGCCGGGGCTCGCGGTCGCGGCCGAACCCGCCCCCGGCGGGGGCGTGATCCGCTTCGGCCGCTCCACGCTGCAACTGCGGGTGACGACGACCGGCGCGGTGTTCTGCGGCTGGGACGGTACCGAGCCGGAGCCTTCGTACGCGCTCGCCCGCGGGCCGGAGACGGACGCGCGCGTGGAGCTCGAACCGGACGCGGCGGGCGGCGGCTGGCGGGTGGTGTCGGAGCGGGTCACGGTGGCGGTGTCCCGCCGGGGGGCGGTGGAGGTCCGCACGCCGGCCGGCGTGGCGCTGCGCCGGGAGCAGCCGCCGCGCTGGTGGGAGTCGCCCGGCGGCCCGGCGGGCCCGGAGGCCGGCGGCGTACGGCGCTGGGTGCAGCGCGCGCACGTCGCCCCCGACGCCCGGTTCTTCGGCCTGGGCGGCCGGTCCGCGGGCCCCTCCCTGCCGGACGGCCGCTACCGCCTGTGGAACACCGATCCCGGCGGCGCCTTCACCCCCGGCGACGATCCGCTGTCGCTGACGATGCCCGTGCAGTTCGTCGTCTCCGACGCCGGCTGCCATCTGCTCTTCCACGACAACTCCTGGGACGGCAGCGTCGAGCTGTACCGCGGCGCCGAGGGCGCGGGCTCCGGCCACGACCGCCCCGGCCGCGTCGAGGTGCGCATGGACGGCGGCCCGCTGCGCTACTGGGTGATGGCCGGCTCCCCGGCCCGCGTCCTGCAGAGCTGGACGGCGCTCACCGGCGCCCCCGCCGTCCCGCCGGGCTGGGCGCTGGGCCACCAGCACGCCCGCTGGGGCTTCGGCGGCGCCGAGGGCGTGCGCCGCGTGGTGCGCGGGTACCGCGAGCGCGGTCTGCCGCTGGCCGCGGTGCACCTGGACATCGACCACTACGACGGCCACCGCGTCTTCACCGCCGACCCGCAGCGCTTCCCCGACCTGCCCCGGCTGGCCCGGGAGCTGGCCGCCGACGGCGTGCGCATGGTCTCGATCGTCGACCCGGGGGTGAAGGCGGAGCCGGGCTATCCGGTGTACGACGCGGGCGTGGCCGCCGACGCGTTCGTACGGGACACGCGCGGCAGGCCCGTACGCGGCGTGGTGTGGCCGGGCGACGCGGTCTTCCCCGACTTCACCGACCCGCGGGCGCGCAAGTGGTGGGGCGGGCTCTACGCCGAGCGGCTGCAGCAGGGCTTCACCGGCTTCTGGCACGACATGAACGAGCCCGCGTCCTTCGCGGCCTTCGGCGAGCAGACCCTGCCCCGCTCCGCCCGGCACGCCCTGGAGGGCCGCGGCGGCGACCACCGCGAGGCGCACAACGTCTACGCACTGCTCATGGCCCGCGCCGCGTACGGGGCGCTGACCGGTCTGCAGCCCGACCGCCGCCCCTTCCTGTTCTCCCGCTCCGGCTGGGCCGGCCTGCAGCGCTACGGCGGCACCTGGTCCGGCGACGTGGCCACCGGCTGGCCCGGCCTGGCGGCGTCGCTGGCGCTCGTCGTCGGCCTCGGCCTGTGCGGGGTGCCGTACTCGGGACCGGACGTCGGCGGGTTCGACGGGCGGCCGGAGCCGGAGCTGTATCTGCGCTGGCTCCAGCTCGGCTCGTACCTTCCGCTGTTCCGCACGCACTGCGCGTTCGACGCGGGCCGGCGCGAGCCGTGGGAGTTCGGGCCCGAGGTGCTGGCGCACGCCGGCGCGGCGCTGCGCGAGCGGGAGCGCCTGCGGCCGTATTTCAGGACGCTCGCCCGGCTCGCGGAGCGCACAGGCGCGCCTTTCGTCCGTCCTGTGTGGTGGTACGACCCCGCGGACCGGGCGCTGCGCGAGACGGAGGACGCCTTTCTGCTCGGCGACGCGCTGCTGGTGGCGCCGGTCCTGGCCGCGGGGGTGCGGCGGCGCGCGGTGCGGCTGCCGGCGGGGCGGTGGTACGACACGGCGACGGGCCGCGCGCTGAGGGGCCCGGGCACCGTGGAGCTGGCGGCGCCGCAGGACCGCGTGCCGGTGCTGGCCCGGGCGGGCGCGGTGTTGCCGGTCACGGGCGCGGACGGCGGCATGGAGCTGGAGGTCTGGGCGCCGGCGCCCGGCGTCACCGGCGGCGGCGTGGTCGTGCGGAACGACGGCGACGGCTGGGAGGCACCGCGCCTCGACCGGTACGTGACGCGGTGGACGGGCCGTACGACGGTCCAGCGCGAGGACGGCGCGGAGCCCGACCTGCCGGTGCGGGTGCGGGGCGAGTGAGCGCGGGCGGGACCGGCCACCCGAATGGCCGCCGCCGCCCCCTTCCCACACGCCCGCGAGCGCGATAGTGAAAGGGCCATGCCAAAGAACGCCGCCCTCGCGCGCCCCCTGAGCCGGCTCGCCGTCCTGGCCTCCGCCGCGGCTCTCGCCGTCACCGCCACGGTGGCGCCCCCGGCCACCGCGAAGCCGGAGCCGAAGGCCCCGAAGGAGTTCGTCGCGCTCTCCGACGTGGACCGCACGATCCTGCACGACATCCGCTACGTCACCCGGCACAACTTCACCGGCGAGCGCATCGACGGCTACCGCCAGCCGATGTGCATCCTCACCGAGGACGCCGCCCGGGCGCTGAAGAAGGCGCAGCGGGCTTTCCGCAGGGACGGCTACTCGCTGAAGGTCTACGACTGCTACCGCCCGCAGCGCGCGGTGGACCAGTTCGTGGCGTGGGCCGAGGACCTGGACGACCAGCGGATGAAGGACGAGTTCTACCCGCGCGTGGACAAGTCCCGGCTCTTCGAGGACGGCTACATCGCCGAACGCTCCGGGCACAGCCGGGGCAGCGTCGTGGACCTCACGCTGGTGAAGCTGCCGGCCGAACCCACCCGGCCGTACGTCCCCGGCGAACCGCTCGTCGACTGCGCCGCCCCGCGGCAGGAGCGCTTCCCCGACAACTCGGTCGACATGGCGACCGGCTACGACTGCTTCGACACCCTCAGCCACACGCTGGACGAGCGGGTGCGGGGCGAGCAGCGCGCCAACCGGCTGCGGCTCAAGGAAGGACTGGAGGCGGCCGGCTTCGTCAACTACGAGTACGAATGGTGGCACTTCGGGCTCGCGGACGAGCCGTTCCCCGACACCTACTTCGACTTCCCGGTCCACCGCCGTGCGCTGTCCGGGCGCGGGTAGCGGGGGCGGGTGGCGGGGGTGCCCCTTGTAGACTGAGCCGATCATGTTCGACCACATTCGGCATCGGCCACCGGCGACGCTGACCAGAGAGCGCGAAATCGTGCTGGCCTGCGCTCCTCTCCGTACCCGCGCGAATCTGTCCAGCATTGTGCGCACCGCGGGGTGCTGCGGAATCACCCGGGTCATCGCGTGCGGCAACGCGAAAATCGACCCGGACGTCGCACGGGACAGCCTGGAGCACGTCACGATCGAGGTCCGGCGGACGCTTCCCCCCGTACTCAGGGATCTCCGCGCGGCGGGATACCGGACGATCGGCCTGGAGCAGACGACGAACTCGCACAGCCTGCACAGCTTCTCCTTCCCCCGGAAAACGGCCCTCGCCGTCGGAAACGAACGGCTCGGCCTCACCGAGGAGGAACTGAAGTTCGTCGACGACTGCGTCGAGATTCCCGTCTGGGGAATGCCGCACAGCTACAACGTCGCGACCGCGACGGCGATGGCGCTGTACGAGTACTGCAAGCAGTACCCCGAAGGGTGACCGGGCGACGGGCGGCCAGGGACGGCTCCTAACGGAGAAGTACCCGGGCCAGCCTGCCGCGGGCGATCACCAGGCCGGCCAGTCCCATGAGCACCAGGTAGGCGACGGCTACCGGCAAAGAGATAGCCAAGCGGCCCAGCGCGATCCCCCGGGTCAGCTCGATGCTCTGGTAGAGCGGCAGACACGCGACCACGGCCTGGACCGGGCGCGGGTAGACGTCCAGCGGATAGAAGGTCGTCGCGAAGAGGAACATCGGGAGCATGGCCAGTTGGATGTACTGGAAATCCTGCCAGCCCCGCAGAAAGGTCGTCACGGCGAGTCCCACGGCGGCGAAGGCGAAGCCGACCAGGGCCGCGCACGGGATCACCAGCACCGCCCACGGCGACTGGACGAGCCCGAGGGCAGCGATGACGGCGAGAAATCCGGTGGAGGTGAGGGTGCCGCGCAGCACCGCCCAGCAGACCTCCCCCAGGGCGATGTCGGAGACCGTCATCGGGGTGGTCAGCACCGAGTCGTAGATTCTGTCCACCCTCAGTTTGCGCAGCAGGTTGAAGGTGGTTTCGTTCATCGCTCCGTTCATAGCGGCCGTGGCGAGCAGCGCGGGCGCGACGAAGGCGCTGTAGCCGTCGGCGGAGTCCTCGACTCCGGGCACGTCGCCGACGAGATGGCCGATTCCGACGCCGATGGCGAGCAGGTAGAGAAGGGGCTCGAATATCTCCGCCACCAGCACCCCCGGAGTATGCCGGTAGATCAGCAGATGGCGTTCCACCAGCCGGCCGGAGCGGCGCAGTGACAGGTCTTTCCACCCACCGGGCCGGTGGGCGAACGCCCCGCCGGAAGTCTCCGTGCTCACGCCTTGCTCCTCGTTCTCTCACGGGTGCAGTTGTCGCCGGTAGGTGACCCGGCCGGCCGCGCAGCCGGCCACGGTGAGGGCGACCAGACAACAGACGTGCACGATCGTCATGGCCGGCCGGTCGGTGCCGAGGCTGACGGTCCGGCAGAGGTCCACCCCGTGCCACAGGGGTGTCACCCAGGCCAGCGGCCGGACCGCGGCGGGGAGTTGGTCCACGGCGAAGAAGGTGCCGGACAGCATGTACAGGGGCATGACGACGAACCGGAAGACGCTGTCCAGGGACGCCGGGCGGCGCACCCCCACCGCCCAGGCCGCCATCGGGGCGGCGAACGCCACCCCGGTCAGCGCCGCGGCGCCCACCAGGGCCGCCGCGGTGCCGGGCGATCGCGACAGGCCGAAGGCCGCCATGACCGCCACGAAGGCCAGGGCACTGGTCACCGCCCGGAAGGCGATGAACAACAGATGGCCCAGATAGATCTGGAACGGCTCCACGCAGGTCGCCGAAGCGGCCCGGTAGTTGCCCCGCCCGCGCGTCGACTCGTAGACGGGGCCGGTCGACTCCAGCACGGCGGTCTGCATCGTGGCCGCCGCCAGCAGCCCCGGGGCGAGGAAGGCCACGTAGGAGACGTCGCCGAGGGAGGCGGGGGCGTTGCGGTCGATCAGCGTGCCCAGCCCGCCGCCGAGGGCGAGCAGGAACATCAGCGGGTTGGCGACGCTGACCACGACCGTGCCGCGCCAGGTGCGCCGGTAGCGGATCATGCGGTACGAGAACTCGCGCAGGGCGGGGGCGTTCACGGCGGTGGGCTCCTCAGTCGACGAGGCTGCGGCCGGTGAGGGTGAGGAAGACGTCCTCGAGGGTGGCCCGCCGCACCAGGCTGGTGAGCGGCTCGTCGTTCCCGGCGAGGACCCGGGCCAGCGTCGCCCTGCCGTTGCCGGTGTAGAGCAGCAGGCGCTCGGGAAGTACCTCGATCCGTTCGGCGAGGCCGGCGAGCTTCTCCGCCATGACGGACTGGACCTCGGGGTGGTAGCGCAGCTCCAGCACCTCGGGGGTGGAGTGCCGCTCGATCAGCCCGGCGGGAGTGTCCGTCGCGACGATCCTGCCGTGGTCCATGACCGTCAGGCGGTCGCAGAGCTGTTCCGCCTCGTCCATGTAGTGGGTGGTCAGGATGAGGGTGATGCCGCCGCGCTTGAGGCGGAAGAGCTTGTCCCACAGGGCGTGCCGCGCCTGCGGGTCGAGTCCGGTGGTGGGCTCGTCCAGCAGCAGGACCTCGGGGTCGTTGACGAGCGAACGGGCGATCGTGAGCCGGCGGCGCATGCCCCCGGAGAGGCTCTCGACCGGGCTGTCCGCCCGCTCGCCGAGCTGCGCGAACTCCAGGAGCTCCGCGGCCTTCTCACGGACGGCCCGGCGGGGCAGGCCGAAGTAGCGCCCGTAGACGAGGATGTTCTCCCGGACGGTCAGTTCGGCGTCGAGCGTGTCGTCCTGCGGTACGACGCCGATGCGGCTGCGGATCAGTGCCCCGTCCGTCGCCGGGTCGCGGCCGAGGATACGCAGGGTGCCGGCCGTCGCGGGCGACACGCAGGCGATCATGCGCATGGTGGAGGACTTGCCCGCGCCGTTGGGGCCGAGGAAGCCGAACGCCTCGCCGCGCCGTACGGCGAAGTCGATGCCGTCGACGGCGGTGAACGGCTCGCCGTGCCGGCTCCTGCGGTAGCGCTTGACCAGGCCGCGGGCGTGCAGCAGCACGTCGTCGGCGGGGGTCCGGGTGGTCATCGGTACTCCGGGGCGTCTCGCGGGCGAAGGGTCACAGGTCGCGTCGGCGGAGCTTGCCGGCCGCGTCCCGGGGGAGCCGGTCGGTGAACGTGTAGGAGACGGGGACTTTGGTGCGCACCAGCCGGCCGCGGCAGTGGGCGTCGAGGTCCTGTTCGCGCGGCCGGCTCCCCGCGGCCGGTACGACCACGGCGTGCACGGCCGCGCCGAGGACGTCGTGGGGCCGTCCCACGACCGCCACGTCGGCGACGTCGGGAAGCTCGGCCAGCACCCCTTCGATCTCGGCCGGATAGACGTTGATCCCGCCGACGTTGATCATGTCCGCCCGGCGGTCGACGAGATACAGGTAGCCGTCCTCGTCCAGGTAACCGAGGTCGCCGACGGTCAGGAACCCGTCCCTCCCGGCGAGGGGCGGCCCGCCGCCGAGGTAGCGGGGCTGCGTCGAGCGCGACGAACGGACGTACACGTTGCCGACCGTCCCGGCCGGCACGCCGGCGCCGTCGTCGTCGAGGATCCGTACGGTCACGTCCCCGGACGGCCGCCCCACGCTTCCCGGATGTTTCAGCCACTCGTCGCCTCTGATGGTGAGGAAGCCGATGTCCTCGATGGAGCCGTAGTCCTCGTACACGCGCTCCGGCGAGAGCAGGTCGAGCCACCGGCGCTTGTCCGACTCGTGGCAGCCCCCGGACCCGTGGTACAGGGCCTCGATGCTGCCGAGGTCGAAGGACTCGACGTCCGGCACCGAGGCGATGGCACGCATGAGGGTCGGCACCAGCACCAGGAAGGCGACCCGGTGCCGCTCCACGAGACGCAGGAACAACGTCGGCGAGAACCGTTCCATCACCACGACGGTGTGCTCCATCGCGAGCCCGTTGTGGGTCTCCAGGAAACCGCCGTGGTACATGGGGAGGGAGACCAACTGGACCTGGCCGGTCCGCATCCCCTCCAGGCTGTAGCCGGCGGGCGCGGGTGCGTCGGGGTCGTACGTCCACGGATGCCGCCGCAGCACGATCCGCGAGGTGCCGGTGCTTCCGCCGGTCAGGGCCGCCGACCGCGGCACCCCGGAGGACGGGTACTCCGCCCCGTCCGCCGCGGTGGCCGGCAGGTCCGCGGGTGGTGGCGAACCGGAGCGGCCGCCGATGACATGGGCCCCCGCAACCCGGGCGAGCAGTTCCGCGTGCTCCCGCTCGGGGAGCGCGGGGTTGACGGGCACGACGAGCGCGCCGACCTTCCAGGCGGCCAGCGTGGAGACGATGTGCGGGATGCCGTTGGGCAGGCAGACCACGACCACGTCGTCCCCGCCGACCCCGGCGGCGGCGAGCGCCCGGGCGGCGGCGTTGCTGCGCGCCTGAAGTTCGGCCCAGGTCACAGAGGTCTCGGCGCCGTCCGGCCGGACGCTGATCACGGCCGTACGGTCGGGATGGCGCGCGGCCAGCACGCCGATGCGCTCGCCGATGTGCTGGTGCGCGCGTACGCCGTCCCCGTCGCCGGCGGCGGTGGCACCGGGGGCGTCAGCGGCGGCGGGAGCCGCGGCCCCGGGTCCGGCGGTTGCCGAGACCAGTGCGACCAGAGCGTCGAAGTCGCGCGTGGCGAGAACGTCGAAGACCTCGCCGACATCGATGTCCAGCCTCAGCCGCTCCTCGATCGTCGTGTGGAGCATGATCACCGCGAGCGAGTCGCCGCCGGCGTCGAAGAAGGCTTCCCCGCCGGCGACCTCCTCGCCGGGCGGCAGGGCGAGGGCCGCCAGCCAGAGCGCCGACAGCTCCCTTCGCAGGTCGGTTGACGCAGCCATCGTGCCTCCGTGTGCGGTGGGTGGGGTGCGGTCTGTTCAGCAGTGGATGCGGTGCCGGTCCAGGTGCAGGTAGTCGTCCATGCACGCGTCGACGACTCCGCGCAGTTCCGCCGGCACCTGCGGCTCGTCCTCGGTGTACGGCAGATAGCCGCTGGAGCCCTGGACGTTCCGGTACCAGGGGTCTCCGAGCGAGGGGTCGTGCTCGTGCCTGCCGGGCGGCCACGCGAGCATGTCCTCGGTGAAGTCCACGCCGAGCGCCGCGCACAGGGCCTTGAGCGCCGTGGGCGGGTCCCTCGCGAGATCCGCGGCGTTCAGCACCGGAGGCGTGCCGGGACAGTGCTCCGTCACGTAGCCGAACACCGCACGCAACTGCCGGAAGCCGAGATCCTCCGCGGTGAACCCGGGCCTGATCCGGGCGTACGACACCGCCACGCGCGCGGGGTGGCGGACGAGGAAGCAGTTCGTCATCCCGGCGATCCAGGACCGGGGCACCTCGGGCAGCAGGTGCATCGCGTGGTGCTTCTGGAACCAGATCGGCCGGCGGTCCGGCACCTCGCCCAGCAGCCGGCCGAGCACGACGCGCCAGTCGTGCGGCTGGCTGTCCAGGGAGTCGCCGGCGTTGGGCCGGTCGGCACCGGTCGCCGTCAGGAAGTACGCGTAGAACGGCTCGTCGCTGACGGCCGTGTCGGCCCGGCTCTCCCACGAGCGCAGCAGCGCGGTGGACAGGCTGCGCGGGCCCGACCACAGGGCGATCCGGCGGGGAGGCCGCCGGCCGGGCCCGGGGATCACCGGCCCACCGTCCCGGGGAGTGCCGCCGGGGTGTCCCGCACGATCGCGCGGACGACCTCGCCGACCTCCTTGCCGATCACGCCCGCCGACACCGCGAACGACGCCTTGCCGAGGCCCAGTTGCGGGTTGGCGTTGATCTCCAGGAAGACGCACCGGCCGGCGGGAGTGACCCGGCAGTCGAGTCGCGAGTAGTCCCGCAGTCCGGCGACCTCGGTGGCGGCGAAGGCCATGGCGTAGATCCGGGCCTGCAGCTCCCCGTCCCAGCCGGCCGTGGACGCGTAGTGCACGGTCGCCTTCGTCGCCTTGGTGGCGGCGTCCATCACGGCCGGGACGGATCCCCAGGTGTCGCGTTCGAGGACGACCGCCGGCAGGCAGCGCGGTGACGACCTGCCGATCACCGGAACCGTCACGTCCACCCCGTCCACGTACTCCTGGAGCAGCGCGACGCACGGCAGCCGGCGCTGGAGACCGTTCACCGCCTCCCGCAGCGCCTTCGGCTCGTTCGGCAGCAGGGCCAGGCCGATGCTCGACTCCTCGTACGCCGGTTTCAGCACCAGGTGCTCGGCCGGCTCCAGCCGCCGGGAAAGCCGTTCCGCGTCCGCGGGCGACAGCGGCCCGCAGACGAGCTGCTGGCGCGGACAGGAGAAACCGAGGCTCGCCATCAGGTCCGAGACGTGCGGCTTGTTGGCGCTGAGGTAGAGGCCGGCCGGGCGTGCCCCGAGGTAGTCGGCGCCGGCCGCTTCGAGGAGGAGCGTGGGCCGGACGCTCGTGTCGAGCAGGCCGAAGGCGTAGGTGTAGTTGAGGACGCGCCGGCCGTGCAGCCGGCCCGTCCAGTTCTCGTCGGCGACGTTGAGCGTGGTCAGGCCGGGCAGGAAACTCCGGCAGTGGTCGGCGAGGGCCTTGATGCTCTCCTCGGTCTCGAAGTTCCGCCGGATCTCGTACTCGATCGACTCCTCGTCGTGGAGTTCGGTCCGCGGGACGTCGTAGAGCAGGACGGTCACGACTTCTGCTCGTCGGCCGTCGTGACCTGCCAGGTGTCGGTGCTCAGTTCGCGGCCGTCGAAGTCCCGGGTCCTGGCGTGGTCGAAGTCCCAGTGCGTGGTCGGCACGACGACCTTGCCGCGGGCGCCGGGGAGGTCGAGTACGTGCTGGGGATACGCCAGGCCGCTCAGGCGTTCCCGGAGCGTCGACATGATCTTGATCTCGTCGTCGAACTCCATCTCGAAGCGCGCGGTCGTCTCGATGCGCTGGCAGTGGTAGATGTAATAGGGGCGCACTCCCAGGAAGAACAGTTCGCCGAAGAGCGTGGCGAGCGTTTCCACGTCGTCGTTGACGCCCTTCAGGAACACGCTCTGGCTGATCAGGATGTAACCCTGCGCGCGGAACCGGCCGATCAGGTCGACCACTTCGTCCGTCAGCTCGTCCGGGTGGTCGATATGCAGGCTGAGGAACACGGTCGGCTTGCAGGCGGCGAGGCGACCCATGAGGTCGACGTTGACCTGTCGCGGCGTCTGCAACGGGAAGCGGGTGTGGATGCGCAGCACCTTGACGTGCTCGACCTCCCGCAGGGCGCCGAAGAGGTACTCCAGGCCCTTGGGGTGGGTGAGCGGGTCGCCGCCGCTGGCAATGACCTCCGTGATCGACTCGTCGGACCGCACGTAGTCGATGACGTCGTCGAGCTGCTGGGTGGTCAGCCGCCCCATCCGGTCCAGGCCGACGCCGACGCGGTCCTGCCGCTCGCAGTAACGGCAGTGCGCGGCGCAGGTGTAGGAGAGCAGGACCAGCAGTCGCCCGTCGAACTTCCGGACCACGCCGAAGACCGGCGGCGCGACCTTTTCGAGGAGGAGGTCCCGTTCGGTGTTCGCGGGGATGTTCTCGTGCTCCGGGTCGTAGTCGTACATGGCCCGCATGGCCGGGCTCTTGGCGGAGAGCGAGCGGATGTGCAGCGTGGTCTTCTCGGCGAAACGGCCTTCGGTGTCCATGGGTGTCCTCTCGTAGGTGTCGGGCTACGCGGAGGTGCCTAGGGGATGACGACGAGGTCGAGGGCGATGCGGACCCGCTTCCCGAGACTGGTGGCGGGATGGAACGAGTCGAGCAGCGCGGACCGGTGCAGCAGTTCGTCCGGCGGGGTGAGGTGGACCAGGTCGAACGCGCCGGGCGGAACCGTGACGACCGCGTCCTGCGGAAGCGGCAGGAGCTGGAGCCACGGGCGGTTGCGTACCGTGTGGTCGAGGGTGAGCGGGTACACGGTCCGCGAGCCGGTCTCGTTACGGGCCCTGCTGACCAGGAACAGCCGGGCACCGGCCGGGAGACCGGGAATCGCCCGGGCGA
This sequence comes from Streptomyces sp. WMMC500, assembly GCF_027497195.1. Lineage (NCBI taxonomy): Bacteria > Bacillati > Actinomycetota > Actinomycetes > Kitasatosporales > Streptomycetaceae > Streptomyces > Streptomyces sp. WMMC500. The sequence goes on along the minus strand of NZ_CP114905.1, from coordinate 8,285,600 downwards.
GGTTCGAGAACCCGTCGCCGTGCTTCTCCACCCGGTACAGCCGCGCCCCGGCGGCCGAGCCCGGCGCCACCGCGCGCAGGAGGTCCGCGTTGTGTTCCGTGCTCAGCTCGACGACCGACAGGCCCTCGTCGTTCGCCGGGAGTGCCGTGGGCACCGGCCGCGTCGCCGGCAGCCCGTCGGCCGCGCGGATCTCGATACCGCTGGCGTACGTGCGGGCGGCACCGGCTTCCGCCGGGGCGTCGAGGCTCAGCCCGACCGACCGCTCCCGCAGCCGCGCCGTCTGTGCGGCGGGGGCCAGACCGCGTACGAGCGCACTCAGCCGTTTGCCCCGGGCCGGGCCGACGGTGAACCCGGCCGAGCGGTCGAAGACCGGGAGGGCGCAGTGGTACGGCATCATCATCGGTCCCGGCGGCCGCACGGGCTCGGTGAAGAAGAAGCCGGTCACCTCACCGGGACCGAGCGGCAGGAGGAAGCGGTCTCCGCCGGGGTGGTCGACGACCGTGCCGGAGACCGTCCCCGGCTGCATGTCCCAGTCGATGAGGGAGAGTTGCTGAACGAGCCGGTAGGAGCCGGTGTCGGCGCCGGTCTCGGCGAGACGGGCGTACTGGTTGACGAGGCGGTCCCGGTGGAAGCGCAGCGCGTCCGCGTTGGCGACGATGGCCATCTCGGTGGAGCGCTCGGTCATCTCCACCCCCAGCTCGGTGCGCACCCCGTCCGTGACGCGGTCGAAGTAGGCGGCGACCGGGTGGTCCGTCCGTTCGCTCAGGTAGTAGTCCGCGGCCGGCCGGCCGCGGTCCTGCAGCCAGAGCGGCACGACCTCGGCCATCTCGCAGGGCGGCGACGTCCGGGCGACCGACAGCACGGTGTCGGTGGTGATCGCCTCCACCAGCTCACCCGCGGCCTGCTCACCCCCGGTGCTCATGTGGAAGAACAGGTCGGTGCCGCCGAAGTCGACGTGGCAGACGTCCGGGTGGGGTGCGCGGCCCGGCAGCCCGGGGCCGGCGGGCGCGTCGGCGGCAGCCGCGGCGCGGGGGCCCGTGGGCGGCAGCTCGATGCCGAACCACTCCGACAGGAGCATCGGCACCATCCGGGCGTCGTACTCCGTGGTGTGCGTGCCCTGCTCCACGTGCCGGAAGAACTGCTGGACGACGGACACCTTGAGGTCGTCGGGCAGCTTCCCGAGTTCTTCGACGAGTCCCGTCTCGGCGCCTTTTCGCAGCCGTTCTGCGATTTCCCTGGGATCGGCGGTGGTCGCGGTTATGTCATCCGAGTGCATGGTACGGCCCCCTACGGCCTGCATCAGAGAGGTCGGCTTTCCGTCGGCCTGGTAAACTACGGCGTTGCCCGGTGAATTCGATGAGAGACATGAGGACGACAGTGCCCACTTGGCGGGAAGTCCGCAGCACGCAGGCACTATTCGAGGACGACGCGGTCCTGGTGCTGAACAAACCCGCCGGAATTTCCGTGATGGGCGAGCGGCACGGCACCGATCTCGTCGAGCTTGCCGAAGAGGCGGGCGAAGAGCTGTTCCCGGCTCATCGTGTCGACAAGGTGACGTCCGGTGTCGTCCTCTTCGCCAAGGACCTGGCCACGCACGGTGGGTTGACCCGGCAGTTCAACAAGCGGACCGTCGACAAGGCGTACCTGGTCGTCACCAGGACCGCCGGACTGCCCGACCGGGGCACGGTCGATTTGCCGCTCAGCGTCGGACGCAAGAACAGGGTGCGTATCGCCGCGGCCCGCGAGGATATTCGGTTCGACGAGGAAGAAGGCCGATGGTGGGTCGCGGAAGGCGACCTCCTCGACGTGAAGAACTATCCGTCGACCACGCGATTCAGGACGCTCTGGAGCGACGGCGGGTATTCGGTGCTGGTCGCCCTTCCGGTCACCGGCCGGCGTCATCAGATCCGGGTCCACCTCGCCTGGATCGGCCACGCGATTCTGGGCGACCCTCTTTTCGACAAGGCCGCCGCGGCGGCAGGTGCCAGGACTCATCTGCATTCCTGGCGGCTGGGCTTCGACGCGTCCTGGCTCGACGGCAGCCGCATCGAGGCGGTGGCCGACCCCGACGAGGACTTCTGGCAGCCCCTGGCCGGCGTTCTGTCCGCGGACACGGTCGCCGGCCTGCTCAGCGAGGGCGCGCGGGTCGCCGGCCCCGTCGAGTCGTGACCCCGCGGGTAACCGTGCGCCGGGATCCGTGAAGACCGTCATGCACTCTCCCTCCTGTTCGTACGCGCCCACGCGTCGTCCTCGGCGCCGGGGGCCGGTGCGGCGCACAGGGTGCGTACCGACTCCGGCGTGAGGGCCCCCCGCGTCACGAGCCGTTCGAGATCCCGCAGGAACTCCGCCGGTCCCCCGGAGGCGAGGAAGCGGTCCGCGACGCCCACGGTGACGACGGTGTTGCCGGTGTCGCCGTCGAGGAAGGCGAAGAACCCGGCCCCCTTCGGCGGGCTCGGCAGCGGTGGGACGCCGACGACCGTCCCGCCCAGCCGCCGCGTGATGCCGGCCGCGGCGGCGTCCGCGGCGGCCGGGTCGGGCGGGCCGAGCCGCCGTGACGCCGCGAACCGGATGTCGTTGAAGAAGCAGTACCGCCCCGCCTCGATGCCCCGTCGCCGCGCGATGCCGGCGATCATCGGTTCGAGCTTCCGGGGGTCGTACTCGGTGTGACGGAACGCGCGCAGAGTGATGTTCCGGGCCCGCCGGACGAACGCCGTGAAGGTCTCCTCCCGCGGACCGATGCGGAACATCGCGTTCTGGTTGAAGGCTCCGACCAGCCGCCGGTCCTCCGGACGGAAACGGGTCGACACGATGGCGCGCAGCCCCGCTTCCCGCTCTCCGGTGCGGGCGGCGAGCAGCGCCGCCGTGGCCGCCATGACGATCACCCCGGCTTCGGCGCCGGTCCGCAGGCTCAGCGCCCGGACGGCACACGCGAGGGCGGACGACTCCATCCGCGACCAGAGCAGTTCGTCTTCCGGTCCGGCCCCCGTGGCCGGCGCAGCCACCGGGTCCACCGGCCCGAGCATGCGGGCCGGCAGGGACTCGACCTCCTCGCGCCAGTACGCCAGCGCCTTGCGCTCCCGGGAGCGGGCGAGGTCGGTCGTCTCGTACCGCGCCCGCTGCAGCGGCTGCTCCGACGGAGGCGGAAGCCGCTCCGCCCGCAGCAGCGCGGCGAGGTCCGCACCGATGATGGCCAGGCTCCAGCCGTCGACGGCCATGTGGCTGACGACGATGAGCACGGCGACCGGAGCCGCGGAGCGGGTCAGCACCACCGGCCGCAGCGGGAGGTCCACCGCGACGTCGAAGGGGAGGACGCGGACGGACTCGGCGACGCGCTCGGCCGCCCGGTCGACGGGTTCCGCGCCGATCTCCCGTACCCGGACGTCGATTTCGGCCTCGCCGACGACCGTCTGGCACGGGCCACCGGGACTCCCGTGGTAGCGGGTGTGCAGCGAGTCGTGCCGTTCGACCAGCGCGCGGAGCGCGCCCAGGAGGTCGGTCATGGAGGTGCCGGGCGGCACCTCGTGGCGCGCGGCCGAGTTGAGGCTGCTGCCGTTGTCGGGCAGCCACCTGATCACGTCCCAGATCGCAAGCTGTCCCCACGTGAGCGGGCCGGTGACGGAGCGGCCGGTGCGGAACCGCAGCGGGTGGCGCCGGAAGGCGGGCATCGGGATCTCCCGGTGAGAGTGGCCGGACGAACACGACATCAGCGGACGAGTGGCTCCGTGCTCATCGGCGCACTCCGAAGCGGGACGCGGGCGCCCCCTCGTCGGCGGCATGGACGAGGTGGAAAATTCCGGTCGATCGCAGAGCAGCGTAATCATGCCGTCGCAAAATTGCAATGAACGAGTGAAAACTTGCAGCGCACTGTCCGGTTGCCCTCAGCGCGTCCGGCGCCGCCGCCGGCCTCGGACCCGTGGCCCCGGAATACATATGAGGCTGTCGTGTCCATTGTCTTGACGGCCCATCAGGCCAGGTGAACACTGCCGGATGTCAGTCGGGCATCGCCGCACGACGACCCCGCCGCCCTGTCTCCCACCGGCGACACGCCACGCTGACGCGCGCTCGCAACAGACGCCGGACGGGGTGTGCACGCCCTCCCCCGCCGGCGCTCGACGTCATCGCAGCAGCCAGGGAAGAACGCACCCTTCCGACCCGGCCGGGACGGCGTCCCGGCGGGTGAGCTCGAGGAGTCGCAATGGACTACCCCAACGGGGACATCTTTGCCGGTGAGGTCATCGGCACCGCCATTCTCATCCTGTTCGGCGCGGGCGTCTGCGCCGCCGTGACCCTGGAGAAGTCGAAGGCCAAGGCCTCCGGCTGGGTCGTCATCGCCTTCGGGTGGGGCTTCGCCGTGCTGGCCGGCGCGTACACCGCCGCGCCGCTGTCCGGCGGGCACATCAACCCGGCCGTGACCCTCGGCGTCGCCGTCGAGAGCAACGAGCACTGGGGGAAGGTCCCGCTCTACATGGCCTCGCAGATGCTCGGCGCGCTCATCGGCGCCGCGCTCGCGTGGCTCGTCTACTACGGCCAGTTCGCGCGCAACGCGAACCGCGAGACGGCCGTCGAGACGCTCGGCATCTTCTCCACCCGCCCGGAGATCTACAACCCGTGGCAGAACCTCGTCACCGAGATCATCGCCACCGTCGGCCTCGTGCTGCCGATCCTCGCCTTCGGCCTCACCGAGGGGCTCGGCGAGTCCGGCACCCAGGTGCTGATCGTCGCGCTGCTGGTCGTCGGGATCGGCCTGTCGCTCGGCGGTCCCACGGGCTACGCCATCAACCCGGCCCGCGACCTGGGTCCCCGTATCGCGCACGCGCTGCTGCCCATCCCCAACAAGGGCACCAACGAGTGGAACTACGCGTGGATACCCGTGGCCGGGCCGCTGATCGGCGGCGTGCTGAGCGCGCTGATCTACAAACTCGCCTTCTAGCAGCAAGGGGACGTCATGACGGACAAGTACGTCGCCGCCATCGACCAGGGCACCACATCGAGCCGCTGCATCGTCTTCGACCAGAACGGCGCCGTCGTCGCCGTCGACCAGCGCGAGCACCGGCAGATCTTCCCCAGACCCGGGTGGGTGGAGCACGACGCCACGGAGATCTGGGCCAAGACCCAGGCCGTGGTCGCAGGGGCGCTGGCCAGGGCGGGCCTGCGGGCCGACGAGCTGAGCGCCGTCGGCATCACCAACCAGCGCGAGACGACCGTGCTGTGGGACCGGGCCACCGGCAAACCGGTGCACAACGCCATCGTCTGGCAGGACACCCGCACCGCGGCCCTGTGCACCGAACTCGGCGGCACCGACGGCCAGGACCGCTTCCGCGACCGCACCGGGCTGCCGCTCGCCAGCTACTTCTCCGGCCCCAAGGCCGCCTGGCTGCTCGACAACGTCCCGGGTCTGCGCCGCCGCGCCGAGAACGGCGAGATCGCCTTCGGCACCGTCGACTCCTGGCTGATCTACAACCTCACCGGCGGCGCGGACGGCGGCGTCCACGTCACCGACGTCACCAACGCCTCCCGCACCATGCTCATGAACATCGAGACCCACCAGTGGGACGCCTCGATACTCGCGGCCATGAACGTCCCGGCCGCGATGCTGCCGGAGATCCGCTCCTCCGCCGAGGTCTACGGCACCTGCACCGGCCAGCTCGACGGGGTGCCCGTGGCCTCCGCGCTCGGCGACCAGCAGGCGGCGATCTTCGGACAGACCTGCTACGGCGTCGGCGAGGCCAAGAACACCTACGGCACCGGCAGCTTCCTGCTGCTCAACACCGGTACCCGGCCGGTGCCGTCGAAGAGCGGGCTGCTGACCACCATGGGCTACCAGATCGGCGGCGAGGCCCCGGTCTACTGCCTGGAGGGGTCCATCGCCATCACCGGGGCGCTGGTGCAGTGGTTCCGTGACCAGCTCGGCATCATCTCCGCCGCCGAGGAGATCGAGACGCTGGCGGCGAGCGTCGACGACAACGGCGGCGCGTACATCGTCCCGGCGTTCTCCGGTCTGTTCGCCCCGTACTGGCGCGGCGACGCGCGCGGCGTCATCACGGGTCTGACCCGGTACGTGACCAAGGCGCACCTGGCGCGTGCCGTGCTGGAGGCGACGAGCTGGCAGACCCGCGAGGTCGTCGACGCGATGTACCAGGACTCGGGGGTGCGGCTGACGGACCTGAAGGTGGACGGGGGGATGACCGCGAACAATCTGCTGATGCAGCACCAGGCGGACGTCCTCGGCGTGCCGGTGCTGCGGCCGGTGATCGCCGAGACCACCTGCCTGGGCGCGGCCTACGCCGCGGGCCTGGCCACCGGCGTGTGGCGCGACCAGGACGAGCTGAGGTCCCACTGGAAGCGTGACACCGAGTGGACGCCGCGGATGGACGAGGGCACCCGGGAGCGCGAATACCGCAACTGGCGCAAGGCCGTCGAGCGCAGCTTCGGCTGGCAGGACGACGGGGAGGACGGGGCCGGCTGACGCCACGGCGCCGCGGCGCGGCCGTCCGCCGTCAGGACCGGCTGCCCCGCGGCGCCGCCGCCAGATGCTCGCCGACCCGCTTGACCAGCAGCGTCATCTCGTACGCGATCTGCCCGATGTCGGCGTCCGACGCCGCCATCACCGCGAGGCAACTGCCGTCGCCCGCCGCGGTGACGAAGAGGAACGCGTCGTCGAGCTCCACGAGCGTCTGCCGTACGGAACCCGCCTCGAAGTGGGTGCCCACGCCCTTGGCCAGGCCGTGGATGCCGGAGGCCACCGCCGCCAGATGCTCGGAGTCCTCCCTGCTCACGTCCTCGGACACGCTCATCGGCAGCCCGTCCGACGACAGCACCAGCGCCATCCGTACGCTCGCCAGCCGCCCCACCAGATCGTCGAGCAGCCAGTTCAACCGGCTCCCCGCCGGCTGCTGTCTGTTCCCACCCTGCACAACCATGCCCGCGTCCCTTCCCCAGTCGGCGCAGCCTACTACCGTCGCCCCGGCAACTCGTAGCCCCCTTCGAACGTTGACACATCGGAACGTGTGAACATGGGTACCCGGAGCTTTCGTCACCCCCCGTGCGGGGCAGTGACTCCGGGCACCCGGCAGTCGAGCGGGAGGGTACTGATGGCTGCGGAGGAGGAGCTGCGGCGCCTCGAATCGCCGCTCTGGGTGGAGGAGCCCGTCGGCACACCGAGGCTTCCGGACCCGGTACGGACGGCGGCCGTCCGCGCCGTGATCATCGTGTCCGTGACCCTGACGCAGGCGATGGCGGCCATGCTCTTCACCGTCACCGGGTCGTGGGCCGCCTTCCCGCTGCTGGTGAGCACGGTCGTGAGCACGGTGGTCGCGACCTGGGGCGTGCTGGACGTGTGGGTGACACGGCAGGTATGGAAGCAGCGGCACGGGGTGGAGTCCCGGCCCAGCAGCGCGGCCCGCCGTGCCCGCAGGGAGCGCCGCGGCGGGCGCGGTACGCAGCGCGACCGGCCGCCCGGAGCGGTGCCGGCGGGAGTCTGAGCGGGTCGCGGGGGCCGGCCGCCGCACGCCCCGCGGGCGGCACCGGCCCGGCCGGCGGCTGGAAGCGGCTGGAAAGGGGGTGTCCCCGCACCGGTCCGGCTTGTTGTCGTTGCAGCCGCCAACTACGGTTCTGCCAGCAGGAGTCGGAACTTCTTCATAGGGCGGCCGTTTCGTATGACCACAGGCAGCAGGGGGCTTGACCGCCTTGAGGCCGCACTGTCCGCGCGGGACTCCCCCTGGTCCCTCTGCGTGGTCGGCGAGGACCAGTCGCAGAAGTTCTCCCAGATGAGCAGCGCGCTGCGGGAGCCGTACTCCGAGACGGGCGACGGGAAGTACATCGCGTCCGGGTTCTCGTACTGGGGCGTGGCGTCGACGATGGCGTGGGTGCACGCCTGCTCCGACCTGTTCTACCCGGTGATGCGGGAGAGCATCGAGTCCTTCGCGCAGCGCTGGCGGCAGATCGCCGGCGAGCTCGACGACGAGCCGCGCCACTACGTGAGCCTGGGCACGGGGACCGGGCAGAAGGACCAGACGATACTGGAGCGGCTGCGCCGCGACCGGGAGCCCGGCGCGCTGACGTACGTGCCCGTGGACGTCAGCCCCGAGATGCTGCGGCTGGGCCGGCGGGAGGCGCTGCGCCACCTCGACCTGCCGGTGGGCGGGGTCGTACCGGTGCAGCTCGACTTCGCGAACGTACGCAGCGTCCGGGAGCTGCGCGGGCTGGTGGAGCGCCTCGTCGGCGACGAGCCGGTGCTGTACTCGCTGCTGGGCAACACGCTCGCCAACTTCACCGACGACACGGGGCTGCTGACGATGCTGACCGGCAGCCTGCTGCGGCCGCAGGACCGGTTCCTGCTGGAGGTCGCGCGCTCGGACGCGCTGGACGACGACGCCGCGCGGGAGGCGGCCAGCGAGTACCGGTCGAGCCCGCGCTTCGCCGAGTTCGTCACCAGCGCCGTCATGGAGTACACGGACCTGCAGATCGACATGGCCAGCCTGACGTACGAACCCTCGGTGGAAGACGACAGGGCGCTGAAGGTCAAGGTCGTCTACCGCAACCGCACCGGCGAGCAGATGCTCCTCACCCTGCCCGACCGCAGCGGCGTCGAGTTCCCCGGCGGGGACACCATCCGCCTCTACACCACCCGCAAGTACTCGGCGGGCGGCCTCGACAAGCTGCTGGCCGACGCCGGGGCCGCGGAGGTGACCCGGACCAGTTCCGGCCTGCACGCCGGGTTCGGCGAGACGGGCTTCGGCATGGACCTGGTGCTGCTGCGCTCCGCGGCGGCGGAAGGCGGGGAGGAGTCCCCGGCGGAGGTCCCGGCCCCGAACCCGTTCGGCTGAGCCGGGGCCGCGGGGGGATGGTGCGTCCGTCACGGAGCGCGTTCTACGGGGTGTTCACGGCCACCGCGCTCCTCGTCGCCCTCGGGCTGTGCGTCACCTGGCTGGTCCGCGCCTCGGACGGCGGCCGGTGGGAACCGGCGATCCAGGTGCCGGCGATCCTCGCGGCGATGAGCGGGGTGATCGCGGAGCGGCGGGCGGCGGCGCGGGAGCGGGAGAAGCAGACGCTGCGCGCGCTCGCCGAGGAGTTGGTGAAGAACACCGCCATCCTCGCCGACCCGCGGTTCGCGCCCCTCGACCCGGCCCGCCCGGTGCACCGGGTCTTCCCGCGGCCCGTGCTGTCGGCGACGGACGCGACGCTGGTCTCCGGCGTCCTGGCCGGGCGCGGCCACCACGAGCTGGTGGCGCTGCTGCACAAGTGGCGTGACGCGGTACGGGAGTTCAACCGCCGGCTGGACCTGGCCGAGCTGCGCAGCTTCGTCGTGGAGGCGGACGGCCCCGAGCTGCTGCGCATCGACCGCGACCTGCACCGCGACGGCGGGCACCTGGACGAGACCTGCCGCCTGCGGGACCGGATCGAGGAGCTGCTGCGCACGCGCTACCGGGACGAGCGGGAGGTGGCCGAGGCGCTGTCCCAGGGGCGGGAGGCGCCGGGACGCGCCCGGGGTGAGGCCGGTCCCTCACCGGACATGCGTCAGGGCGGCGGCGACTGACTACGGCGCCGTGGCCGGGGGGCGGCGGAATATGCGGGTCGCCGTCACCTCGCCGACCGACGGCTCCACTCCCTCCCGTTGCGCCGGCAGCCCGGGGCGCAGGTGTTCCTCGACGGTGATGTACTTCAGCCCCGCGCGGAGGTCCGCGTCGTTGCGCAGCCGGATCACGAGGGGGAACTCCGCCAGCGCCGTGGTGTCGAACAGGCCCGTGGTGTAGAGGAGCTGGACGCCGAGCGCGTCGGCGACGGCGCGCTGCAGCTCCAGCAGGTACGTGGCGTTGGCGCGGCCGATGGGGTTGTCGAGGAAGAGCGTGCCCGCGTGGTGGTGCCGGTCGTCGCCCCGGTCGTTGCCCCTGAGGGCGGCCATCGTGCAGTACAGCGCGATGGCGGCGGTGAGCAACTGGCCGCCGGAGAACACGTCGCCCATCTGCCCGACCGGCACCCGCTCCGCGCGCAGCACGGCGTCGGGCTTGAGGATCTCCACGGAGACGCCCTTGGGCTCCATCGCGGCGTCCACGCCGCGCAGCAGCAGCGTCGTGCCGTCGCGGCGCAGGTCGCTGTTCTTGCGTACGGCCGCGCGCGTGGCCTCGTCGATGACCTCGCCCAGGCGCTCGGACAGGGTCGCCTGGTCGGGGTCCTCGAAGCGGATGCGCAGGAACTCCTGCCCGGACCACTCCCCCAGCCCCTCCGGCAGCCGCGACAGCCGCTGCGCGGCGCGCAGCGTGGCGAGGCCGGACTCGACCAGACCGCGCAGCCGGTCGACGATGCCGTCGCGGTTGCGCTCCAACTGCGCCAGCTCGTCGGTGAGCACCCGCAGCCGCGGCGCGAAGGCCGCGGCCCAGGCGGCGGCGTGCTCCGGCAGCGCGGCGGCGGGCAGTTCGCGGATCTGCTGCCGGGCGGGGGTGCGCACCTGCTCGTAGCGGGTGGAGTTGGCGTGCCGTACGAGGACGTCGCACGCGTCGCGCAGGGCGGACTCGGCGGTGGCAAGGTCCGCAGCGCAGCCGCGCAGGGAACGGCGGGACTCGGCGGCGGCCTGCCGTGCGCCTTCCAGCCCGCCGGGGAACGGCTCGGCCTCGTCCGCGTCGTCCTGCTCGTCACCGGCGGCGGGCCCGCGGAGCAGGTCCCGCAGCATGGCGGCGGTCTCGGCGAAGGCGCCGGCGGCATCCTCGGCCGCGGCGCAGGCACGGCGCAGCTCGGCGTGCGCGGCGGTGGCGGCGGCCAGGTCGTCGGCGCGCTCCGCCGCGGTCGCGGCGGCGGACCGCAGCAGCGCCTGGGCGTGTTCGGCCCCGTCGGGCACGAGGTCCTCGGGCAACTCGGTGTGCGCGTCGCCGCCGGCGGGCGCGAGCCGTTCGGCGTCGCCGCGCAGCCGCCCGAGGGTCTCGCTGGCCGCGGCGGAGCGGGACTCCAGCAGGTGGACGACGGACTCCGCGCGCGCGGCGGCGGCCTGCCGCGACGGCGCGTCGGCACCGTCGGGCCCGGCGAGCAGGGTGGCGGCGCGGGTACGGACCTTGTTGCTGAGCCGGTTCAACTCCGCCAGCGCGGCGGACTCCTCGCTCTCGGCCCGCGCCTGCTCGGCGCGCAGGTCGGCCCCGACCCCGACCTTCTCGTAGACCTGCGAGGCGGCACGGTACGCCTCCCGCAGGGCGGGCAGCGAGGCCCGCGCCGCGTCCGCGGCGGCGGCCCGGGCGAGGCGGGCCCGGCGGCGGGCGTTGCCCTCGGGCCGGGCGCCCTCCGGGCGGGCGGCGGGTGCGGTGCCGGTTGCGTCAGGGGTAACGGCATCCGCGGTGGCCCCGGCGTCGGCGAGAGCCGGGCCGGCCGCTTGCGGCACGGCGCCATCCGCGCCGGCGGAGCCGGACGCCGCGGCGTGCGCGCGACCGGAACCGGTCCGGCCGGCGGACCCGCCCCCGGCACCTCCGCCCGCGGAGGCCGGGCCGGCCGCGGCCGGGGCGGCGGCATCGACGCCGGCACCGGCCGGGCCGGACACCGTTCGACCGTCCGGCTCGCCCCCCGTACCGGCCCCGCCGTCGGCCACCGCGGACGAGGCCCCGGCCGCCTCCGCCGCCGCGGCCTCGTCCGCGGCCTCCGCCTCCAGTTCCTCCGCGACCCCCGCGATCTCCGCCCGCTCCGCGCGCAGCGCGCGGGATGTCCGCCGGGCGTCGTCGGCGGCGCGCTGGGCGGCGCGCCGGTCCTCGTCGGCGGCGCGGGCGCGGGCGACGCAGTCGGCGGCCCTGGCCTCGTACTCCAGGGCCTCGTCGGCGAGTTCGCGCAGACGGGCCTGCCAGCCGGCGCGTTCGCGCAGGCGGTGCGCCAGGCCCGCGAGGGCGTCGGCGCTGCGGCGGGCGCGCTGGGCCTGTTCCTGGCGATCCTCGCGGGCCCGGGTGCTCTCCTCGGCGGCTGCCGCGGCGTCCTCGGCGTCGGCCCGGGCGCGCGTCAGCGTCTCGTCCGCCGCGGCAGCCGCCGTACGGGCCGACCCGGCGGCTGCGGCAAGCTCGGCCAGGCGGCCGGCCGGGCAGCCCGCACGCCACGACGCAAGCCGCGCCGCCAGGGCCCGGTCCGCGGCGAGGCGGGCGGCGAAGGCACGGATCTGCTCGTCGCGGTCGGCGGCGCGGGCGCGCAGGGCGTGGCGCTCGTCGTCGGCGGCGCGCTCGTCGTGCATGGCCGGGTTGGGCGGCACGAGGAACACCCCGCCGTCGCGCTCCCCGGTGGGCGGCGGCGGCGCGAGCAGGGCGGCGGCCGTACCCACGGCGAGAGCGGAGCGGGGCAGCAGCGCGGCCTCCCGCAGCACGTCGCGGGCGCGGGCGTGGGTGTCCGGGTCGGTGATGACCACGCCGTCGACCAGCTCCGGGCGGGCGTCGAGCACGGCCGCGTGGTCGGCCGGGTCGACGGCCTGCGCGAGGTAACGCCAGCCGGGCAGCGCCGGGATGCCGTGCTCGCCGAGGCAGGCCACGACGGCCAGGACGTCGGGACCCGGCGGCAGCAGGCCGCCGTCGCCGAGGGCGGCGAGGATGCGGGCGTCGTCCGCGGCGGCGGTGCGCAGGTCGAACAGCCGCCGCTCGTCGTCGGTGACGCGCGCGTCGAGCAGCGCGCGCAGCTCGTCCGCTGACCTGTCGAACTCCACGGCGCTCAGCGCCCGGTGCTCCCCGTCCGGCTCCGGCAGCCCCAGCAGCTCCGCCAGCCGGGGCTCCGCCGCCAGCGACTCCGCCGCGCCGCGGGCCGTGTCGTGGGCCGCCGCCGACGCCTCCGCCGCGTCCCTGGCGCGGGCCGCCGCCAGCTCCGCGCGGGCCAGCGCCTCCGCCGTCTCGCGGGCCCGGTCCGTCGCCGTGCGGGCCGACTCGCGGGCCTCGTCCCAGGCGGCGACCGCCGCCTTCTCGGCGTCGCCGGCGACGAGCGCCGCGCGGGCCGGGTCCTTGTCGAGGGCGGTGTCCGGGGCGGCGTCGTCGGCGGCGTCCAGCCAGCCGGCCCGTACCGCCTCGGCCGTCTCCTGCTCGACCTCCGTGAGCCGCTGACGCAGGTGGTCGGTCTCGCTGCGGGCGCGCTGCGCCCGCGTGGCGGCGGCGACCGCGTCGGCGTGCGCCGTCTCCGACTCCTGCTGCAGCACGGCCGAACGCTCCTCCTGCTCCGCCGCCAGCGCCTCGCCGTCGCGGGCGGCGGCGTGCAGCGCGCGTACGAGCCCGGTGGCCGCCGCCGCGCGGGCGGCCAGCGCCGGGGCGGCGTCCCGCTCGGCCTCGCGGATGGCGACGGAGACGCGCGCCGCGCGGTCGGCGGCGGCGCGGTGCCGCAGCACCGCCTCGGCGGCCTGCCAGGCGGCGTGCAGCGTACGGGCGTCGGTCAGCTCGCGGCGCTTGCCCGCGGCGCTCTTCTCGGCGGCGGCCAGGGCCAGCGACGCGTGCCGGTACGCGAGTTCCGCGGCGATCAGTTCGCTGTGGCCGAGGGACGACTCCGCGGCCGTGGCCCGCTCCGCCGCCGTCCGCTCCTGTCGGGCCAGCTCCGCCGCCCGGGCGCGCTCCGCACCGGCCCGCGCCGTGAGCCGCGCGGCCAGCGCCCGGGCCCGGCGCTCGGCGCCGCCGAGCACGTCACGGGCGCGGGTGCGCTGCTCCGCACCCGTCACGAGGTGCGCGAGCAGGTCGAGGGAGCCGGCGGTGAAGTCGCGTTCCGCGGTCAGCTCGGCGCGGCGGCCCAGCTTGTGCGCGAAGCCGTGGACGAGGTCGGCGAGGCCGTCGGTGTCGCGGGTGTCGGTGACGGCGCGGAGCAGCAGGTGGGTGAAGTCGGAGTCGTTCTTCACCGCGAAGAGGCCGGCGGCCTCGCCCTCGTCGGCGTTCATCTCCCGCTGGTAGCGGAAGAGTTCGGGGTCGAGTCCGAGGCGGGTCAGGTGTTCGTTCCACCTCTCGTGGATCTCCTCCCACGCCACGTCCAGGTGCGGGTACGCCTTGCCGGCCTCGGTCAGCGCGTCCCGGAAGCCCTTCATCGTGCGGCGCCGCCCGCGCGCGCCGGACGCGCCCTCGACGGCGGGGCGCACCGCAGCCGCCGACATCTCCGCGACCGGCAGCGCGTCCAGGCCCATCCCGGGGCCGGGGCGGAACGAATACCACGCCTCGGCGAACTTCCGCGGGTCGCCGGAGACCTGCCGGCCGCGCCACTCGCTCACCTTGCCGACGACGATCTGCTCGCCGGTCACGGTGTGCTGCCACTCCAGCGCGACGTGCCCGGTGTCGTCGGCGAGCAGGAACTTGCGCAGCACGCCGGAGCTGGCTCCCCCCAGGGTGTTGCGGTGGCCGGGCAGCATCACGGAGAAGATCAGCTTCAGCAGGACGGACTTGCCGCCGCCGTTCTCCAGGAACAGCACGCCCGCGGGTGCCGGCCGGCGCGGCGGCCCGGCGGGCTCGGCGGCGAAGAAGTCGCCCTGGGCGGGCGCGGGACGGGGCACCTCGCCACCGACGCCGCGCAGGTCGAGCACGGTGTCGGCGTACCGCGCACCGGCGGGTCCGATGGAGTAGAGGCGGATCCGGGACAGCTCGTACATGCGATTGCGGCCTTCGCTCGTTCGTTTCGACCGGCCGTCAGGCCCGCTCGTGCTGGCTGGGGAAGAACGGCAGCGCGCCGCCGGCGGGTTCGCCGTCGTCTGCGGCGGGCACCAGGGTGGCGCTGCCGTCGGCGACGGGCACGACGCCCAGCTCCAGCAGCTCGGACATGGCCGCGCCGCCCGCCATGTCCCGCACCTGCAACTGATAGCGGGCGGTGGTGCGGTACGTGCCCCCGGCGTCGTCCGAGGTGCGCTGCAGGAAGCCGGAGTCGGTGAGGAACGCCATCGCCTTGCCGATGATGCCGGTGGTGGAGCCGGCGAGCCGGCGGGCGTCCTTCGTGGCGCCGGTGGCGCTGCGGCGCGCGTACACCCGCCAGGCGGCCTCCAGGCCGCGCTCACCCTCGGCCGGGTCGGTGTTCACACCGGTCTCCTCGGCGCGCTCCTCCAGGCGGCGGCACGCCTGGCGGACGAAGGCGTCGACGCCGTTGACGCTGACGCGGCCGATGTAGCCGTCGTCCGCCAGGTCCTCGGGGCGCGGGAACGCCATGGCGGCGACGGCGAGATGGGCCAGGCCGTGCAGGAAGCGGTCGGCGGAGTCGGTGGCGGCGCGGCGGGCGTAGTCGCCCATGCGGACGGCGAAGACCGAGTCCTCGGCGGCGGTGACGGCCATGCCGGTACGGGTCGAGACCTCCAGCACGACGAGGCCGAGGCCGGTGGCGACGGCGTCGGCGAGGCGGGCGAAGGGCGGCTCCTCCCGGTAGCGGCGGAGCAGTTCCGCGTACTCCAGGTCGCGGGCGGGCAGCAGCTTGGGCTGCAGGCCGAAGGAGACGAGGCGGGCGGCGTCGGCGGCGTCGGCGGGGGTGACCGCGGGCGCCTGCTCGCCGGTGCCCGCGGTCACGGCGGCCGTCCCGGCGCCGGGTGCGGGGTCGGGGATCACGAGGCGGCCTCCGAGCGCCCGGCCGCCATCCCGGCGGCGTCCAGTAGTGCCACGCCGACGATCAGGTCGGCACCGCCGAACTCGGCGTCCTCCATCTGCGTTCCGTCGTCCACGGCGAACAGCAGCCGCTCGTCCCCCTGCCGGTACGCCGTCCCCACCGCCGGGCCCGCGGCGTGCACGGCGAGCAGGGCGACGAGGTACGGCAGCTCGGGGTCGCGGCGGCGGGCGTCGGCGAGCAGCCCGGACAGCCGGCGCGGGGCGTCCGGCGGCAGGTCGAGCAGCTCGCCCGCGGCGGCGAGCTGCTCCTCGCTGAAGCGGCTGTCGTCCGGGGTGGCGACGAGGTCCGGCTCGGGCATCTCGGCGCCGAGGTGGGCCCGTTCCAGCGGCGGCGTGAGCAGCAGCTCCGCCAGGTCGGCGAGGCGCACGGCGTGCGGGGCGCGCAGGCCGGTGCCGCGGGCGAAGAAGGCGTCGGTGACACGGTGGGCGTCGGAGACGGGCAGCGGCAGCACCGGGGCGAGGAGCTGGCCGTAGAGGTCGACGCCGGTGCGGACCGCGGGCGGTGCGAACGCCTGCCGGTCCTGCTCGGCGCGGAACAGCGGGCCGGCGTCCAGCAACCGGGTCTGGAGCTGGGTGTGGCGGCGGATGCAGTCCTTGACGATGTCGACGAGTTCGGCGGCGCGGCGCTTGTGGTCGCCCGTCTTCGAATCAGGCGCAGCTTCCGCTTCGTCGCGGGCGCGGCGGATGTTGGTGAGGATGGCGTTCTCGTGCCGGTAGCGGTCGGCGACGTGGTCCAGCGCCTCGTCGATCATCGCCGGCACGGTCTGGAGCCAGTCGACCGCGCGGACGTTGCGCCGGGTGGCCTCCAGGGCGCGGCGCAGGGTCTCGGCGTACTGCACGGTGCGGTAACGGGCCTGCTCGGCGGCGAGCTGCGCGTCGGCGAGCCGGCCGCGGCTGATGAGGACTTCGAGCTTGACCTCGGCGGCGATCTGCGCGCTGGTGACATCGGTGTCGAGCGCGCCCACCAGCACGTTGACCGCCTCGTCGGTGGTGCGCAGATAGACGGCGCCGCCGGGTCCCGGGACCTCCTCCAGGAGCTTGAAGTCGTACTCCCTGCGCACGTAGGCGCCGTCGTGGCCGAACGTGCCGTACACCGCGCGGAAGCCGCGGTCGACGCTGCCGACGTTGACGAGGCTGTCCAGCACCCAGTGCGCCACGCGCTCGTGCTCGGCACGGGGCCGCAGCGGCGCCTGGGCGGCGACGCGCGGCAGCAGCCGGGCGATGACCTCGTCCGGTTCTGCGCCGGTGTCGAAGTCCATCTGCAGCGTGACCAGATCGATGGCGGAGAGCGCCACCTCCGCCATCGCGTACACCCCGAACTCGCCCGCGAGCATCGCCTTGCGGGCGTCGAGGTCGTGCAGCGGGGCCGTGCACGCCAGGGCGCGCAGGCGGCGGGCCAGGCCCTCGTCGGCGGCCGGGCCCGGGGCGGGCCGGCGCGCGCCGGCGGCGGGCGTCGCGGTGGTCGGAGCAGTCACGTCGGACAGATTAGGCGGTGCCACCGACACCGGCCGAAACGGCACGCACCGGCCACCGGCCCGGGCGGCTGGATGAGCGCGGGGCCGCGCGGCGGGCGGCGGCGGACCGAACGGATGCGGGGCGGAGGCGACGGGCCGAGGGCGCGCAGTGGTGGCTGGGGCCGGACGCCGGCCGGCGGAGGGACTCAACTGCCGGGTGCGGGCCGCGTAGCGCCACGCGCGTCCGCGCGGCTGTCCCGGAGCGGGCCGCGCCCCCGTTCACTCCGGCACGCCGTACCCGCCGCCGCCCGGCGTCTCGACCACCAGCACGTCCCCCGCCCCCGCCTCGGCGGTGTCGCACCCCTCCAGGGGCTCCACCGTGCCGTCGGCCCGCTCCATCGCGTTGCGCCCGAGCGCACCCGGTGCGCCGCCGGCCATCCCGTAGGGCGCCACCCGCCGGTGCCCGGTCAGCAGCGTCACCGTCATCGGCTCCAGGAACCGGATGCGCCGCACCGCGCCGCACCCGCCGGCCCAGCGGCCCCCGCCGCCGCTGCCGGCGCGTACGGCGAACTCCTCGACGCGCACCGGGTAGCGCCACTCCAGCACCTCGGGGTCGGTGAGGCGGGAGTTGGTCATGTGGGTCTGCACGACGTCCGCGCCGGCGAAGCCGTCGCCCGCGCCGGAGCCGGAGGCGACGGTTTCGTAGTACTGCGCCTTGTCGTTGCCGAAGGTGACGTTGTTCATCGTCCCGGAGCCCTCGGCCTGCACGCCGAGGGCCGCGTACAGCGCGCCCGTCACGGCCTGGGAGGTCTCGACGTTCCCCGCGACGGTGGCGGCGGGGAACTCCGGCGCGAGCATCGAGCCGGGCGGGATGCGCACGTCCAGGGGCTTCAGGCAGCCGCTGTTGAGGGGGATGTCCTCGGCCACGAGGGTGCGGAAGACGTAGAGCACGGCGGCCATGACGACCGAGCTCGGCGCGTTGGCGTTCCCGGGCTGCTGCGGGGAGGTGCCGGTGAAGTCGACGACGGCGCTGCGCGCGTCGCGGTCGACGCGGACGGCGACCTCGACGGCCGCCCCCGCGTCGGTCTCGTAGCGGTACGCGCCGTCCCCGAGGGCGGCGATGACGCGGCGCACGGACTCCTCGGCGTTGTCCTGCACGTGCCCCATGTAGGCGCGGACCACGTCGAGGCCGAACATGCCGATCATGCGGTGCAGTTCGTCGATGCCCTTGTTGTTGGCGGCGATCTGGGCGCGCAGGTCGGCGAGGTTGGCGTCGGGCGCGCGGGAGGGGTACGGGCCGGAGGTCAGCAGCCGGCGCGTCTCGGCCTCGCGCAGCCGCCCGTCGCGGACGAGCAGCCAGTTGTCGAAGAGGATGCCCTCCTCCTGGATGGTGCGGCTGAACGCGGGCATGGAGCCGGGGGTGATGCCGCCGATCTCGGCGTGGTGGCCGCGGGAGGCGACGAGGAAGAGCAGTTCCTTCCCCCCCGCGGCGCCAGCCGCTGATGTCACAGTGTCGAAGACGGGGGTGACCACGGTGACGTCGGGCAGGTGCGTGCCGCCGTGGTACGGGTCGTTGATGGCGTACACGTCGCCCGGCCGCAGCCCGTGGGCGGTGTCCCGGTTGCGCCGCAGCACCTCCTTGATGGACTCGCCCATCGATCCCAGGTGTACGGGCATGTGCGGGGCGTTGGAGATCAGGTTGCCCTCGGCGTCGAAGAGGGCGCAGGAGAAGTCGAGCCGCTCCTTGATGTTGACGGAGTGCGCGGTGCTCTCCAGCCGTACGCCCATCTGTTCGGCGATGGCCATGAAGAGGCTGTTGAAGACCTCCAGCATCACGGGGTCGACGCCCGTGCCGACCGCCTGCGTCGCGGGCCGGGGGCGGACGCGGGTGAGCGTGAGGTGGCCGCGGTGGTGCACGGCGGCCTGCCAGCCGGGGTCGACGACGGTGGTGGAGCCCTCCTCGGCGAGGATCGCGGGACCGGTGACGGCGTCGTCGGCGCGCAGCTCCGCGCGCTGGTACAGCCCGGCCTCGCGCCACTGCCCGTCGGCGAAGATCCGCACCCGGTCGGCGGGTTCGGGCGCGCCCCCGGCGCGGGCCGCCCCGCCGACCTCCTCCCGCGTGGTCGCGGCCTGCTCGGCGGCGGCCTCGACGGACGCGGCCTCGGCGACGATCGGCTTGTCCATCGTGAACGCGAACCGCCTGTGGTGCACCGCGGTGAACTCCGCCCGCATCTGCGCCTCGTCCGCCAGCGGCACGGCGATCGCCGAGTCGGTGCCCGCGTACCGCAGGTGCACCCGCGCCGCCGTGTCCACGGCATCCGCCGGAATGCCCTCGTCCGTAAGGTCCGCGGCGGTCCGCTCGGCCAGCTCCGCGCAGACCTGCCGGATCCGCGGCATCGACGCCCCGGTCAGCTCGGCCTCCACGGCCTGCTCGCGCATGGCCGTCGCCGCGGCCACCCCGATGCCGTACGCGGAGAGCACCCCGGGGTGCGGCGGCACGACGACGGTGGAGATGCCGAGCACGTCGGCGACGGCGCAGGCGTGCTGGCCGCCGGCGCCGCCGAAGCTGGTGAGCGCGTAGCGGGTGACGTCGTGGCCGCGCTGCACGGAGATCTTCTTGACCGCGTTGGCCATGTTGAGCACGGCGATGTCGAAGAACCCGGCCGCGACCTCCTCCGGGGAGCGCCGGTCGCCGGTGGCCGCGGCGGAGGTCTCGGCCAGCTCGGTGAACGCCCGCCGCACCGCCTCGTCGTCGAGCGGCTGGTCGCCCCCGGGACCGAAGACGGCCGGGAAGTGGCGGGGCTGGACGCGGCCGAGCATGACGTTGGCGTCGGTGACGGTCAGCGGCCCGCCCCGGCGGTAGCAGGCGGGGCCGGGGACGGCGCCGGCGGAGTCGGGGCCGACGCGGTAGCGGCGGCCGTCGAAGTGCAGGACGGAGCCGCCGCCGGCGGCCACCGTGTGGATGCTGAGCATCGGCGCGCGCATCCGTACGCCCGCCACCCGCGTGTCGAAGTCTCGCTCGAACTCGCCGGCGTAGTGCGAGACGTCGGTGGACGTGCCGCCCATGTCGAAGCCGATGACGCGGTCGTGGCCGGCCTCCGCGGAGGAGCGGACCATGCCGACGACGCCGCCGGCGGGCCCGGAGAGCACGGCGTCCTTGCCGCGGAAGTGGGTGGCCTCCCGCAGGCCGCCGTTGGACTGCATGAACTGCAGCCGGATGCCGGGCAGTTCGGCCGCGACGCGGTCGACGTAGCGGCGCAGGATCGGCGAGAGATAGGCGTCGACGACGGTGGTGTCGCCGCGCGGGACGAGCTTCATCAGCGGGCTGACCTCGTGGCCGCAACTGATCTGTGTGAAGCCGGCCCGGCGGGCCTCCTCGGCGACGGCCCGCTCGTGCGCCGCGTAGCGGTAGCCGTGCACGAGGACGACGGCCGCGCTGCGGTACCCGTCGCGGTACGCGTCCGCCAGCGCCGCGCGCGCGGCGCCGAGATCCGGGGCGCGCACGACCTCGCCGTGCGCGCCGACGCGTTCGGGGACCTCGATCACCCGCTCGTACAGCGCCTCCGGCTTGAGGATGCGGCGCTCGAAGAGCAGCGGCCGGTTCTGGTACGCGATCCGCAGCGCGTCCCGGAACCCCTCGGTGACGACGAGCACCGTGGGCTCGCCCTTGCGTTCGAGGAGGGCGTTGGTGGCGACGGTGGTGCCCATCTTGACCACCTCGACGCGCTCCCCTGGCACCGGCTCGTCCGGGCCGAGGCCGAGCAGCAGCCGCACGCCCGCGACCGCCGCGTCGTCGTGGGCGCCGTACCGGCCCGGGTCGTGCGAGAGCAGCTTGCGGGCGACGAGAGTGCCGTCCGGCCGTCTGCCCACGATGTCGGTGAACGTGCCGCCGCGGTCGACCCAGAACTGCCAGCGCCCTGTCATGCGCTCATTGTCGCAGTCCGCGACCGTACGTGAAGGACCCGTGACGGGAGTCAGCCCGCGGCGCCGTCCGGGGTGATGCGGGTGCGCACGGTGCTCTGCACGTCACCGTCCTCGGCCGGGTCGGCGGCCAGGCTGCGCAGCCGGGCGACGACGCGCGCGTCGGCGGTCTCGGCGTGCCGGGCGCCGATCTCGCGGGTGGCGTCCTCGCAGTCCCACAGGCACTCGACGGCGAAGGAGGCGGGGAAGGACGGGTCGGTGGCGGCCAGCGCGCGGGCGGTGACGCCGCGGAGCTGCGAGCTGCCCGTCTCGCGGTAGATGTGCCGCAGCACGGGGGCGGCGGAGGCGATGGCCAGCCGGCCGGCGCCGGCGACCAGATCGCACAACTCCGGCGCGTCCGGGCCCTCGTCGCGTACGCACCGCAGCAGCACGGCCCGTACGGCACGGGCGTCGCGCGCGGCGCCGCGGCGGGCGAGCATGACGCCGGCGGCGGTGCCGAGCGCGTCCTCGCGGGACGCCCAGCGGCGGGCGGTGCCGAGCGCGGCGGTGGAGCACATCCTGCCGAAGGTGGCGAGCGCGGCCTCGGCGAGGGTCTCGGAGGGCGCGCAGGCGGCGGCTTCGATGAGGTCGTACGTCTCGGGGTCGCCGGTCGCCGCGAGGTGCGCGAGGGCCGCGGCCCGGGCACCGTCGCCGCCGGCGCGGGCCGCGGCGAGCAGTTCCGGCCGGTCCTCGGGACCGGCGACGGCGGCGAGGCAGCGGGCCGCGGCGGCGTGCCGCGGCTGCGCCGGGTACTGCTCCAGGCCGTTCTGCGCCCACTCAAGGATCTCGGTGACGCTCCAGCCGGGCCGCGGGCCGCGGGAGCGGAGCTGGCGCTGCCAGCGGTCGAAACTCCCCTGCTCCCGGGCCGCGCGCACGCGCGCGCCCAGCTCGGGGTCCTCGGCCCACAGCCGCCAGGGCCGCGGCTCGAACGCGCCGCGCATCTCCTCGGCCAGCTCGCGGTCGCCCTCGGGGGTGCGCGGGAAGCGGGCCAGCACGTGCGGCGCGAGGGCGCACAGCCCGGCGTCGTCGTCGCGCAGCGCCAGTTCGTCCAGGGCCCACTGCCAGCAGCCGCCGGCGGCGGCGTAGCGGCGGAGGAGCCGCAGGGCGTCGTCACGGCCGTACGAGGCGAGGTGGCCGAGGACGGAGAGGGTGAGCCCGGTGCGCTGCTCGTCGGGGCGCAGCACGTCGTCGGGGGCGAAGAGGTGGTCGGCGAGGGCGTCCACGGGGGCGTCCAGCTCCAGGCAGAGCCGGGCGTAATAGAGCGAGCGGTTCTCCACCTGCCAGTCGTGCCGTGGGTCGTCGAGCACGCACCTGTACAGCGCCTGGAGGGCTTCGGCCCTGGGCGCGGCGAGTGCGTGCAGGGTCCCGTCGCCCCGGCCTCGCTGGAGGAGGCCGAGGAGGGTGCCGCTGGGCGCTATGGCTGGCTCGAACATGACGTCAGCATCCGGGGTGGTGGGACCGCTGGCAACGGAATTTTCCGCGGAACGGACAGACCGGGCCACCGACCGGCTGCCGGCTCCATTGCCGCGGCAGCTTACTGGAGTGCGGTGACGGGGTGAAGTGCGGTCGTGAACCGGCCGGTGGGCATATGCCGCACGCATCTGCTCGGGTCTCGCGAAACTCCTTACGCAGCGTCGCCGCCTGTGCCACAGTCGTAACGGCGAACAGCAGACCGGCGGCGACGCCGGAGCCCGGGCCGGAAGGTATCGGAGATCACGCCATGGCCGCCGCCGCACGACTCCCCAGCGCCGCGGACCCGCACGCACCGCGGCAGCCCGAGCGCAGCCCCGTGGCCACGCTGCTGGCGCAGATCGCCCGGCTGCGCGGCAGCCTGGAGGCCGTACGGCGGGAGACGGTCGCCGCCGCGGGCGACGCCGAGGAGGCCGAGCTGCGCTGGCAGCGGGCCCTGTGCGACCTCGCGGCGCGGCAGCTCGACTCCCTGACCCTCCAGCTCGGGCAGTTGCGCGAGGGTCACCCGGTCGAAGGGGACCGCGACAGAGAGGGGACGGGCCGCCGCGCGGAGGCCGCCGCGGACCCGCGGGACCGGCCGCATGCCCGTGTCGGCAGCGCCGAGTGGCATCTGCTTTCTGACGAGGTCGACTGGTCGGACGACCTCTTCGACATCTTCGGCAGGGACCCGGGGGACGGCCCGCTGTCGCTGGACGACCTGCCCTCCTGGTTCGACCCCGCCGACCAGCCGCGGCTGACCGCGATGGTCACGGACTGCCTGGTCGACGGCAAGCCGATCGACGGCGAGTTCCGCATCCGCCGCCCGGACGGCGCCCCGCGCACCCTGCACGTCGTCGGCGAGCCCGTCCTCGACGCGGGCGGGGCGACCGAGTCGATGTGGACGGTCGTACGCGACGTCACCGAGCTGCGCCGCAGCCGGCAGGCGGTGCGGGAGTCGGAGTCCGCGCTCCAGCGCGAGCGGCACTTCGCGCACGCCGAGCGCCGCATCGCCCGGGAACTGCACGAGTCGGTGCTGCCCCCGTGGCGCGGCGCCGTGCACCTGCCGGCGGGCGATCCGGCCGCGCTGACCGTGGCCGGGCATCACTTTCCGGCCGCCGCCGACACCCCCGTCAGGGGTGTCTGGTACGACGCCCTGCCGCTGCCCGGTGGCACCACCCTGCTCGGCGTCGGTGACGTCGCCGGCCGCGGTGTCCCGGCCGCCGCCGGGATGACGATGCTCCTCGGCGCCCTGCGCGGCATGGCGCTGGGCGGCGCGGACCCGGCCGCGCTCCTCGCCCGGGTCAACGAGTTGCTGGAGGTCTCCGCACAGCCGGTGCTCGTCGGCGCGGTCTGCTGCCGCTACGACCCGGTGGCGCGCACGCTGCGCTGGGCCCGGGCCGCGCACACCCCGCCCCTGCTGTTCCGCGACGGCGCGGGCCACGCCCTGACCGCCCCCGACGGCGTGCTGCTCGGCGCCACCGCGGACGCGTCGTACACGCAGGTCAGCGAGGTGTTACGGGCCGGCGACCTGCTTCTGCTGCACACCGCGGGCCTCGGCGCCCGCAGCCCGGAGCCGACCCGCGAGCGGCTGCTCGCGCTCGCCCCGCGGTTCGCCGCCGCACCCGCCGCGCAGGACTGCCTGCGCGCCGTCGTCGAGGAGTTCGGCGGCGGGCGCCGCGGGGACGAGGCGTGCGTGCTCGTGGCGAAGGTGACGGGCTGAGCCGCCGCACCGCGGCGGCTCAGCCCGTCTCCCCACCCGTCCCCGTACGGCGTCCTCGCCCCGTGCACGGCGCAGCGGTGCGAGGCCGCCGTCAGATGGGGCCCGTGCGCGCCTTCGGCGCGCTCGCCAGCGTGTCCCTCATCTCCTCGCGCAGCGCCTTCACGGCGGCGTCGTCCGCGTACGGCGCGGTCAGCCGGTACGTCTCCCGTAACCGGTCCCAGGTGCGGTGCGAGGAGTTCTCGCCGATGCGCTCCAGCGCGAGCCGGGCGTAGCCCTCGCCCCGGTCCGGGTCGCCGGCGAGAAAGCCGGTCGCGGCCAGGGACACGTAGTCGAGGATCTGGGAGCGCTGACGCCCCTCCGGCCGCCTGGCGAGCGCCAGCTCCCCGTGTGTGCGCGCGCGGCGCGCCGCGGAGGCGTCGTGCTCGGCGAGCGTGCGGTACGCCAGCGCCTGCATGCCGTGCAGGTCCGCCTCGTCGAAGAGCTGCATCCAGGTGGGCGCCGCGGCGCCTTCGCCGTCGGCGGCGAAGAGGTCCTCCGCCTCGCCCAGGGTGCGCTGCACCGCCCCCGTCCGGCCCTTCGCCGCCTGCGCCCACGCCTCGATGGTGTACAGCATCGAGCGGGTACGCAGGTGGGCCCCCGCCCCGGTGCCCGACTTGGCCAGCCCGATCAGCTCCAGCGCGTCGTCGGGGCGGCCCAGGTGGATCATCTGCCGGGCGGCGCGCGACAGCGCCTCCGCGGCGCGGGGCCGGTCGCCGCCCTCGCGCGCGGCGTGCGCCGCGATGACGAAATACCGCTGGGCGGTGGGCTCCAGGCCCACGTCGTGGGACATCCAGCCGGCCAGCACGGCGAGGTTCGCCGCGACGCCCCACAGCCGGCTCTGCAGCGGTTCCGGGTGCCGGTAGGCGAGCATGCCGCCGACCTCGTTGAGCTGGCCGACGACGGCCTTGCGCTGCAGCCCGCCACCGCGTTCGGCGTCCCAGGCGCGGAACACCTCCACGGAACGCTCCAGCGCCTCGACTTCCTGGGCGCCGACCGGCGTCGCCTCGTACCTGCCGAAGCGGGCCGGTTCCGCGGAGGCGGTGCCGCCCCCCGCGGGGGTGCCCGGGGCGGGGGCGCCCGGGGCGGCGGGGTCGGAGTGCAGCCACTCGTGCAGGGAACTGGTCAGGGCGGAGCCGGCCGCGAGCGCCGTTCCCGCGCCCACCAGGCCGCGTCGATTGAGCATGAGGTCCATTCCCGTGAATTCCGTGAGGACCTCGGCCGTTCGCTCGGGCGCCCAGGGCAGTGCGTCGTCGGACTGCCGCCTGACCCTGCCGGGCCCTGCGGCCCGTTCGAACCCGAGATCCTCGGTGGTCACGACACGGCCGAGTCGCTCGGTGAGCAGGGCCGCCAGCACCTTGGGCACCGGCTCGCGCGGGATCTCGCCCATCTCGATCCAGCGCCGCACCCGCGAGGTGTCGGTCGCGAGCTGGGGGTGGCCGGTGGCCGCCGCCTGCCGGTTGACCAGCCTCGCCAGCTCGCCCTTCGACCAGCCCGTCATCCCGAACAGGTCGGCGAGCCTGGTGTTGGGTCCCTTGCTCACGTCAAGCCCCCAGGGTCTCGGCTCACTTGACAGTAGCGACGGGCCCAGGGCCCGGCGAGCATTCGCCAGGGTTCGCCAGGGTGCGCCAGATGGTGTGCCACCCGTATAGCGGTGTGGGCTATGACTGCGCCAACCGGCCCCGGAAAGCGGGGCACATGCCAGCGGCACCACCGCCCACCTCTCCCGAGTTCGGCGCCGGGGGACCGGACCCCCAGCCGGTCACCCGGACGAGCGACAGGAGGGTACGGCGGCGTCCGGTGGCCGGGGCGGCGCGCAACCGGCCCGTGCCTGAAGGGATCTGTCTCGCCCATGTACGCAGCATCGGCATCCGTGTCCGCACCCGTCCGTACGGGACACCCCCCGGCCCCGCACCGGACCGCGGCCGGCGGCGCGCCGTTCCTCGACCCGGGCCGCGCACCGGCCGCCGGGGCACGCCTGCGACAGCTTCCCGCCACCGCACGCCGCCCCGTCAGCGGCCGGCTCGACCTGACCGGCCCGCAGGGGGCGCTGTTGCGCGCGGCCGTCGACTCGGTGCACCGCGTCGTCCCCGACTTCCACCCCGTGCAGGTGCTGCGCCGCAGCAGCCGCACGGTGCTGCTGGTCGGCTCCGCGGGCCGGACCACGGCGGTGGCCAAGTGCCCGGTCGACCAGTCGGCCGCGCGGGCGGAGAAGCTCCAGCAGGAAATAGCGGCCTATCGCACGTTCGTCCGGGCCCGCCCGCCCGTGCGGGTGCCGCGGCTCATCGCCGCAGACCCGGAGAACTGCACGCTCGTCATCGAGCGCACCCCCGGCCGCGCCGCGGCGCTCCAGCGCCACCCGCTGGAGGTCCCGCCGCACGCCGACGTGCGCGCGACGCTCGCGGCGCTGGTGCGGATCGGGATGTGGCGGCCCCCCGCCGGCGCGTTCGGCGCGCCGCTCGACTACGGGACACAGCTCGGCCGGTACCACGAACTGGGGCTGCTCACCGACCGCGACATGGGTGACCTGCAGACGCTGCTGCACGGCATCGGCCCCGGGCAGGTGCAGTTCTGCCACGGCGACGCGCTGCTGTCGAACGTGCTGCTGTCCCCCGCGGGCCCGGTCCTCGTCGACTGGGAGCAGGCCGGCTGGTACCTCCCGGGGTACGACCTGGCGACGCTCTGGGCGGTGCTCGGCGAGGGCTCGCCCGCCCGGCGGCAGATCAGCCAGCTCGCACAGGCGGGCGGAACGGTTCACCGTGACGGGTTCCTGATCAACCTGATGCTCGTGCTGGTACGGGAGGTCCGTACGTAC
This sequence comes from Streptomyces sp. WMMC500, assembly GCF_027497195.1. NCBI lineage: Bacteria > Bacillati > Actinomycetota > Actinomycetes > Kitasatosporales > Streptomycetaceae > Streptomyces > Streptomyces sp. WMMC500. The sequence goes on along the minus strand of NZ_CP114905.1, from coordinate 8,258,618 downwards.
GAGGCGGCCGTGCAGCGCGCGATGAAGGACCCCGCGCCGCCCGTCGGGGTGCACAGCGGGATGACCGCAGGGGAGGAGCACCGGCTGCTGCTGCGCCGGCTCCACGACGACGTGCAGATGGCCCGCCGCGCGGTGCGGGCGGCTGTCGGCACGCGGTGAGTCCGGCGGGGTGGCGGGCCGTGACACCGCCACCCCGCCACCCCACCCCCTCCCAGGGGCCCGCGCAAACGGCCTGACGTGCGGCGACTCGCCACCGAGATGATTGACGTACTGTCAGGTCGGCCGATAGTGCTGGGTGATCACTTGCCTACGCACCGGAGGACCCCGTGCCAGGACGCCTCGCGCGCCGCGCCGCCGCCATCGCCGCCACCGCCGTCCTGCTTCCGCTGCTCGCCGCCGGGTCGCCCGCCGCGGGCGGTGGGGAATCCGGGGCCGGGGCGTCGCTCCAGGCGTCGTTCGCCGAGGCCGCGCGGCGCTACGGGGTGCCGGAGAGCGTGCTGCTGGGGGTGGCGTATCTGGAGTCGCGGTGGGACGCGCACGCCGGTGCGCCGAGCGTGGCCGGGGGTTACGGGCCGATGCATCTGACGGACCTGCGTGCGGCGAAGGGTTCGGGCGGCGGGGAGGGCACGCAGACGGTGCAGCGCGCGGCACGGCTGTCGGGGATCCCGGCGGCCCGGCTGCGCGGCGACCCGGAGGCCAACGTGCACGGCGGCGCGGCGCTGCTCGCCGACCACGGCCGCCGGCTGGGCGCGGAGCCGCACGGCGGTGCGGCCGGCTGGTACCCGGCCGTGGCGGCGTACGCGCAGGCGCCGGACGCCGCGACGGCGCGGGTGTTCGCGGACGAGGTGTACGCGGTGCTGCGGGCGGGCGCGCGGCGTACCACGGACTCCGGCGAGACGGTCACGCTCCCGGCCGACGCCAGCGCCCGTACGCCGGCCGCCGGTACACCCGCCGCCGGCACCGACGCGGCCCCGGCCGCCCACCGGGCCGCCGCCGACGGGACCCTGTGCCCCCGCGAGCTGGCCTGCGAGTGGCTGCCCGCGCCGTACGAGGTCTTCGAGGGGAAGGACGGCGAACCCGACTACGGCAACCACGACAAGGCGCGCCGCCCCCACGACCAGCGCATCCGCTACATCGTCGTGCACGACACCGAGGGCGGCTACGACGGTTCCGTCCAGGCCGTGCAGGACCCCGAGTTCGTCTCCTGGCACTACACCCTGCGCTCCTCGGACGGCCACGTCGCCCAGCACGTACGCACCGGTGACGTCGCCTGGCACGCGGGCAACTGGCAGGTCAACGCGCAGTCGATCGGCCTGGAGCACGAGGCGCGGCTGACCGAGCCGGACGCCTGGTTCACCGAGGCGATGTACCGGTCCTCGGCGCGGCTCGTGCGCTACCTGGCGCACGAGTACGACGTGCCGCTCGACCGGCAGCACGTCATCGGCCACGACAACGTCCCCGCCCCCGACCCCGCACACGTCCCGGACATGCACACCGACCCCGGCCCGTACTGGGACTGGGCGCACTACTTCGACCTGCTCGGCGCCCCGCTGAAGCCGGCCGCGCACGCCGACGGCCGGATCGTGACGATCCGCCCCGACTACGCCTCGCACCGCCCCGCCTACACCGCCTGCGCGAACGACGCCGCCTGCCCGCCCCACGGCTCCGGCGCCGTCCGCCTGCGCACCCGCCCCGCGCCGGACGCCCCGCTGGTCCGCGACGCCGGGCTGCACGGCGACGCTCCCTCCTCCACCGGCGTCAACGACACCGGAGCGCGCGCCTCCACCGGCCAGCGGTTCGCCGTCGCCGGCCGCCGCGGCGACTGGACGGCGATCTGGTACCTGGGCCGCAGGGCGTGGTTCCACAACCCCGCCGCCGCCCCCACCGCGTTCGAGGACGACGGCGCCACGCTCACCCCGCGCCCGGGCGCCGGACCGGTGCGGGTGTACGGCCTCGCGCTTCCCGAGGCGTCCGCGTACCCGGCGGGCATCGAGCCGAAGCGGCCGCGTCCCCTGCCGTACGAGCTGCGTCCTGGCCAGCGCTACGTCGTCGGCGACACCATGCCCGGCGAGTACTTCCACGCCCCCGGCCTCACCGACGGGACCGGCGCCGCGAGCCGCGTGATCCGGGACCGCACCCTGTGGCACCAGATCCAGGTGGGCCACCGGCTCGGGTACGTGAAGGCGGCCGAGGTGACCGTGACGCGGCCGGGGCGCGTCGGCCGGCCGCACGTGTAGGTGCGCGCCGTGCACGCGCGTTGCCGGTCGGGGGCGGGGTTTCAGCCCTGCTGGAACAGCTCCGCGGGCAGCGGCTTGAGCAGCGCGTACAGATCCTCGGAGATCGGCCGGTCCCAGGCCGCGATGGTGACGAGCACGTTGTCGCTGCGGTCGAACTGCACGCAGGCGACGCGGCTCTCGGAGAGCTTGAGGCGGCGCACGATCAGCAGATTGTCGCCCTGCATCACGGGCGCGTCCTCGACCTCGGTGACGGTCACCGGCTCCTCGTGCTCCAGCGCCAGCAGCAGTTGCGCCACCTCGAAGGGCGGCTGCCCCTCGGGCACGTCCCGCGCGGGCGAGCCCTCCGGCAGGTTGCCGATGATCATCGCGGGGCCCCGGCCGCCGAACAGGTCGTACCGCAGAAAGACCCCCTGGCAGCTCCCGTCCGGCCCGGGCAGCAGGCCGGCGCCGAGGTCGCCGGGCCAGTCGCCCGGGTCCATGGCCAGGACGTCGAAGTCCGGGCCCGCGGGCTTGGCGGCGCTGCTGCGGCGGCGGAGAAATGCCATGCACCAATCGTACGGGTCCCCCGGCACCACCGGTCCCCGGGGCGGTCTGCGCCGTACTGCCGATCCGGCATTGCCGGAAGAGGCGTACGGAGGCCGCCGCGCGAGTAAGGTCTCTCCGTCGACGACAGAGGAGGGGTCGGATGGCGCTGGCCGGGGGCCTGCTGCGGGGACCGGAGGTGTGGGCGTACGTGCTGGACGGGCACGAACGGCTGCGCATCGCGCTGGCAGAGCTCACCGAAGAGAAAGCGCGCGGATCGTCCAGACTGCCGGGCTGGACACGCGCACACGTGCTGTCGCACATCGAAGGCATCGGCCGGGCGCTCACCCGCCAGGCGCGGTACGCCCTGAAGGGCGAGCTGATCGAGGTGTACGACGGCGGCCGGCCGGCCCGCGACGCGGGTATCGAGGCCGGTGCGGTACGAAGCGCCGCGGAGTTGACCGCGGCGGTCACGGCCACCCTGGCGGACGCGGAGACCGTCTGGGGGTCGGTGGGAGACACGGACTGGGACCGCCCGGTGCGCTATCGCGACGGCGACCTGCTGGGCGCCCTGCACTGCTGGTGGCGCGAGCTGGAAGTGCACACCGCGGACGCGAACCTGGCGACCTGCTCGGCGGCCTGGCCGCGCGAGCTGTGCCTGCACCTCTTCGAGTTCCTCGCCCCGCGGGCGCCCGCGGGGCTCACGCTGGTCGAATCGGACGGGCGCGTACGCCACACGTTCGGCGCCGGGGATGTCCGCGCCGACGGCGGCGAGCCCGGCGGTGAACACAGCGGTGACGACGGCGGTGCGGGCAGCGGTGAAGACACCGCCGGCCGCGCGCCGGTGGTCAGGGGCCGGCTCACGGACCTCGCCGCATGGCTTGCGGGCCGCCAGCCGCACCAGCGGCTCGACGGACGGCTGCCCGAACTGGGCCCCTGGCCGTGACCCGGGCGGTGCACCTCCGGCGGTCCGGCCTCACCGCCGTACCGCCGGAGGTGTGGCGCGAGACGGGCGCGGAAGTGCTCGTCCTGGCCGGCAACGAGCTGACGCACGTCCCGGACGACATCGCCGCCCTGACCCGGCTGCACACCCTGGACCTCGGGCACAACGCGCTCGCCGCGGTGCCGGAGGCCATCGGGTCGCTGCCCGCCCTGACCCGCTGCCTGTACCTGCACGACAACCGGCTGACCCGGCTTCCCGCCGCGCTCGGCCGGCTGCGCACGCTGAGCTACCTCAACGTCGGCGAGAACCCCCTCGCCGCCCTGCCCGAGGAGCTCGGCGACATGGCGGGCCTGCTGGAGCTGCGCGCGCAGCACTGCGGGCTGACCGGGCTGCCGGAGTCGATCGGGCGGCTGTCCCGCCTGCGCGAGCTGTGGCTGCGCGGCAACGCGCTCACGGAACTGCCCGACTCGGCGGCGGACCTGCGCGACCTGCGCGAGCTGGAGCTGCGCGAGAACGCGCTGCGGGCCGTGCCCGCCGCCGTGGCCGGGCTGCCGCTGCTGCGCCGCCTCGATCTGCGGGCCAACGCGATCCGCGACGTCCCGCCGTGGCTGGCGCACCTGCCCGCGCTCGAGAAACTGGATCTGCGCTGGAACGAGGTCGCAGGCACCGAAGCCCCGCTCGTCGCGCTGCGCGAGCGGGGCTGCGCCGTGCTGGCGTGACCCGCCGGGCCGCGGCCGCGGTGACGGATGCGGCGGATGTGCCGGACGGGCCGGGGTGACGGGTCAGGTCAGGTCGAACTCCCCGTCACGGGCGCCGAGGACGAAGGCACGCCACTCCCCCGGGGTGAAGATCAGCGCGGGCCCTTCCGGGTTGCGCCCGTCGCGCATGGCGATGTAGCCCTCCACGAACGCGATCTCGACGTCTCCCACCCCCTGGCTGCTCGACTGCCACGTGGCGCCTGTCAGATCGAGCTGCGGTTTCCCGCTGCCCGCCGCCGGCTGCTGAGTGGTGCTGTTGGCCACGTCCTGCTCCTCCCGGTGAGCGTCGTCCGCAGCCAGGGTATCCAGGACGGCGGGCGACGGAACAGGCCACGATAGAGGGACCGGGAAGGGTGGTGGCGGGCGGTGCGGCGGGGTGGTTCAGGCCCCGCGTCCGCCGGCGTCCGTGGCCAGGTCGGCGACGACCCCGCAGTGGTCCGACGCCCACACTCCCTCGACCGCGCCGTCCCCCGCCCGCCGCACGCCCCGCACGTGCCCCTCCCCCGCCGGACCGGGCGGCCCCACCAGCACGTAGTCGATCCGCGAGTGCCACTCCAGGGTCCGTGCGGCATAGGGGTTGGCCAGGTCCCACGTCGCGCCGACGGCGGTCGGATGGGCGTAGCGCCAGGTGTCGAGGAAGACCTGCCCGCGGACGACGGGCGCGGTCTTCGTGCCGCAGAGCAGCCGCATCTCGTCGGAGTCGGGCTCGGCGTTGAAGTCGCCGGTGACCACGGGCGGGAAGTCCCCGTCGCCGCGCCGCTCGTGGACGAACCGGGCGAGCGCGGAGACCTGGGCGCAGCGGGTGGCGGAGGCGTGGGGATAGGAGATGAGGTGGGTGGTGAAGAACGGCACCGTCACGCCGCCGGGCGCGGCCACGCGCGCGTACAGCGCCTGCTGGCCGTCCGGTTCCTCCTCACCCGCGGGCAGCACGACGGTCTCCTGCTCCGTGATCGGCCAGCGGCTCAGCACGGCGTTGCCGACGTCGACCGCGGGATCGTCGATACGCCGCTGCCACCGCCCGGGCTCCGGCGAGGGCGCCCAGGCCCAGTGCATGCCCAGCTCGCTCGCGAGCCACCCGGCGAGGTTGTCCCGGTCCCGGCCCCAGACCTCCTGCAGCCCGACGACGTCCGGGCGCTCGTCGCGGAGGATCTGGAGGATGGCCTTGCTCCGCTCCTGCCACGGCCCGAAGCGCCACCAGAGATTCCAGGTCATGACGCGGATCATGCGTTCGTATCCCTACCACGGGCCTGCTTTCCGATCAGAGGCTATCTCTACGAGACCGGAATGATGTGCGAGAGTCGCGGGGATGGAGCTGATCGGGCGGGGACGAGACGCCGACGTTTACGCGCTGGCCGACGGCCGGGTCCTGCGGCGGTACCGGGCGGGGGGTCCGGCGAGGGCCGAGGCGGAGGGCCGGCTGATGACCTACCTCGGCGAACAGGGCTTCCCCGTGCCGCGCGTGTACGACGCGAACGCCACGGACCAGGTGCTGGACCGCCTCGAAGGGCCGACCATGCTCACCGCGCTGCGCCGCCGCCCGTGGCGCTGGAGCGCGTACGGGCGGATGCTCGCCCGGCTGCACGACAGCCTGCACGCCGTGCCCGCCCCGGCGTTCCTGCCGCCCTCCCCCGCCTCCGGCAGCGGCGACCGGGTGCTCCATCTCGATCTGCACCCGGACAACGTGATACTCACCGCCCGCGGCCCGTACGTCGTTGACTGGTGCAACGCCGCCGCGGGCGACCCGGCCTGCGACGTGGCGATGACGGTGTGCATCCTGCGCGGCGCCGAACTCGCCCCGCCGGAGGGCCTCGGCGTACGGGTCCTGCTGCGCGCCCTGCTCCGCACGACCGCCACGGACGCCGCCCCCGGCTACGCCCGCGTACTCCCTGCCCGGCTGGCCGACCCCAACCTCACGCCGGCGGAGGCGCGTCGGCTCCGGCGGGCGCTGGGCGGGTGAGCGGGTCGGTCGACCCGGGGGTTACTCCCTGCGCGCGCAAGTCGCCCGGCCGCGTTCCGCGCGCGGCGTAGGGTCGGGGCATGACGCGCAGTTTGCAGTGCCTCGTGCTCGACTGCCCGCGGCCCCGGGAACTCGCCGCGTTCTACCAGGCCCTCCTCGGCGGCGAGGTCGACCGCGCCGACCGCCGCTGGTCCCTCGACGACGACTGGTCCACGCTGCACCTGCCGGACGGCGGGGTGCTGGGCTTCCAGCGGTCCGGGGACCACCGGCCGCCGCGCTGGCCGGACCCCGCCCACCCGCAGCAGGTGCACCTGGACATCGCCGTGGACGATCTGGAGGCGGCCGAGCGCGACGCGCTGGCGGCCGGCGCGACGGTTCTGCGGGACGAGGGCGACTGGGGCGTGTACGCGGACCCGGCGGGCCATCCGTTCTGTCTCGTACCGGAGTGAGGCGGCATCCCCGAAGGCCCGGTGCCGGACCCGCCACCGCCGTTGTCCGGTGGTCTTGACATCACCCACCCCCTGGCAGAAAGTTTCACCGTTCGCGCGGCGCCCGGAAGGATTCTTTCAGGAGGGGTCGGAATCATGACGAACGCACCGTCTGGCAGAGGATGGGACCGTTTGGACCGGCGGCGCTTCGCCGCCGGTGTACTCGCTACTGGAGGTGCGCTCTTCGTGGTCCCCGGTTCCACCGGCCTGCCCGCTCACGCCGCGGAAACGACGGCCGGCGGTGCGGCGCCCGTGCTGCGGCGGGGAAGCGCCGCGCGTGCCGGGCTGCTGGAGCCGCACCTGCGGCAACTGGTCGCCGACGCCGAGACGTTCCTCGGGCCGTCCCCGAAGTACCCCTGGTACGCGGGGGCCGTCGTTCTCGCCGGGCGCGGGCGTACGGTCGCGCTGGAGCGGGCGATCGGGAAGGCCGTGCGCTACGCGGCGTACGACGAGGCCACCGACACGGGCGTCGAGCTGCCCCAGGAGCAGCAAGTCGACATGTCGATGGACACCGTCTTCGACCTCGCCTCCGTCTCCAAGCTCTTCACCTCCCTCCTCGCCGTCCAGCAGATCGAGCGCGGCGCGCTCGCGCTCGACGCCACCGTGGCCTCCTACCTCCCCGAGTTCGGCGCCGCGGGCAAGCAGGACGTCACCGTCCTCCAGCTCCTGACGCACACCTCCGGGTTCACCTCCTGGATCCCGCTGTACGCGGAGCCGACGTGGGAGGCGAAGCTCGCCCGGCTGTGGCGGGAGGCGCCCGTCAACCCGCCCGGGACGAAGTACCTCTACTCCGACCTCAACCTGATCAGCCTCCAGCTCGTCCTGGAGAAGATCACGGGCAGACCCCTGGACCGGCTCCTCGCCGACGAGATCACCGGACCCCTCGGTCTGAGCCACACCCGCTACAACCCGCCCGCCGAGTGGCTGCCCCGCATCGCCGCCACCGAGGACGCGCGCAAGCCGTGGTCGGGGCTGGACCGCGGGATGGTGCGGGGCGAGGTGCACGACGAGAACGCGTACTCCTTCGGCGGGGTCGCCGGGCACGCCGGGCTGTTCTCCACCGCGTGGGATCTGGCGGTCCTCTGCCGCACCCTGCTGAACGGCGGCGCCTACGGGCGGACGCGGATTCTCCGGCGCGAGTCGGTGGAGTTGATGTTCACCGACTTCAACTCGGACTTCCCGGGTGACGAGCACGGGCTCGGCTTCGAGCTGTACCAGCACTGGTTCATGGGCGCCATGGCCACCCCGGGATCGGCCGGGCACACCGGCTTCACCGGCACGGCGCTGGTCATCGACCCGACGACCGACACGTTCCTCGTCCTCCTCGGCAACTCCGTGCACCCCGTGCGCAACTGGCGCTCCGGCAGCGCGCCGCGGGCGGCGGCGGGGACGAACCTGGCGCGCGCGGTGGCGGTACGGCCTGCGGACGGGCGCACGGCGTGGTTCGGCGGAATGGCGAACCAGAAGACGGCCACGCTCACCCTGCCCGCGGTGACGGTGCGGGACCCGCGGGCGGAGCTGGAGTTCGCGCTGTGGTGGGACACCGAGCCGCAGTGGGACAAGGTGCACCTGGAGGCGTCGGCGGACGACGGCGGGACGTGGGAGCCGGTGCCGTTCACGAGCCGCCGCCTGCGCGGTGGCGGCGGTGTGCGGGAGCATCCGGAGGGCACGGCGGACGGGTGGTCCGGGCGGGTGTGGCACCGGGCGTCCGCGGAGCTGGGCGCGTGGCACGGGCGGCCGGTGCGGCTGCGGTGGCGGTATGTGACGGACCGCCAGTACGTCGGGCGCGGGGTGTACGTGGACGACGTACGCGTGCGGGACGGGCACCGGGTGCTGTTCGACGACGGGCGCCGGGGCGACGCGGAGCGGGTGCAGCTCGACGGCTGGACGGCGTCGGCGGACTGAGGGCGGGGCGGGCGCGCCGGCGCCGCGCCGGGCGCCCTCCGGCCTACCGCCCCAGCGCCGCCATCGCCGCGTTGTGCCCCGGGATCCCGCTCACGCCCCCGCCCCGTACCGCGCCCGCGCCGCACAGCAGCACGTTCGCGTGCTTCGTCTCGACGCCCCACCGGCCCGTCTCCTCCGTCGCGTACGGGAACGCCAGCTCGCGGTGGAAGATGTTGCCGCCCGGGAGCCGCACGTCCCGCTCCAGGTCGAGCGGGGACTTCGCCTCGATGCAGGGGCGGCCCTCGGCGTCCGTGGCCAGGCAGTCGGCCAGGGGCTCGGCGAGGTGGGCGTCGAGTTGGGCGAGGGTGGCGCGGAGCAACGCCTCCCGTGCGGCGTCGTTGTCCTCGGCGAACAGGCGGGCGGGGGCGTGCAGGCCGAAGAGGGTCAGGGTCTGGTAGCCGTCGCGGACCAGGTCGTCGCCGAGGATCGACGGGTCGGTCAGCGAGTGGCAGTAGACCTCTGAGGGCGGCGCCTGCGGCAGCCCGCCGGCGGCGGCCTCGCGGTAGGCGGTCTCCAGGTCCGCGTAGCCCTCGGCGACGTGGAACGTGCCGGCGAAGGCCCGCCGCGGATCGACGCGCTCGTCCCGCAGCCGCGGCAGCCGCCGCAGCAGCATGTTCACCTTGAGCTGCGCGCCCTCGGCGGCGGGGCGCGGCGGCTCCTCCCCCAGCAGCTCGGCGAGGGCGACGGGGGAGGCGCCGACGAGCACGGTACGCGCGGCGACGGTCCCCTCTCCCTCCGCCGTCCGGTACGTGACCTCCGCCTGCGCGCCGTCCGTGTGCAGGGCGACGGCCTCGTGTCCGGTGACGATCTCCGCGCCGGCCGACCGGGCGGCGCCGGCGAGGGCGTCGGTCAACGCGCCCATGCCGCCGACGGGCACGTCCCAGTCCCCGGTGCCGCCGCCGATGACGTGGTAGAGGAAGCAGCGGTTCTGGGCGAGGGACGGGTCGTGGGCGGAGGCGAAGGTGCCGATGAGCCCGTCGGTGAGCACGACGCCGCGCACGAGGTCGTCGGCGAACGCCGCCTCGACACACCGGCCCAGGGGCTCCTCGAAGAGCGCGCGCCAGGCGTCGTCGTCGCCGACGCGGGCGCGCAGCTCCCCGCGGGTGGGCAGGGGCTCGGTGAGAGTGGGGAAGACGCGCCCGGCGACGTGCCGCGTCATCCCGTAGAACCGCCGCCAGGCGTCGAACTCCCGGTCGTCGCCGGTCAGGGCGGCGAAGGCCGCCCGGGTGGCGGAGCCGGCGTCGGTCTCGACGAGGAGGCCGGTGGGACGGCCGTCGCGTACGGCCGGGGTGTAGGAGGAGACGGCGCGCCGGCGCACGGCGAAGCTCAGCCCGAGGTCGTCGACGATGGCGCGGGGCAGCAGGCTGACGAGGTACGAGTAACGCGACAGCCGGGCGTCGACGCCGGGGAACGTACGGGCGGAGACGGCGGCGCCGCCGGTGCGGTCGAGGCGCTCCAGCACGAGCACGGAACGCCCGGCACGGGCGAGGTAGGCGGCGGCGACGAGCCCGTTGTGACCGCCGCCGACGACGACGGCGTCGTAGCTGCTGCGCAGGGACATGGCTCTTGGTAACACGGAAGATCGCGGTGGGCCAGAGGACACGGGCGCGCCGAGGCCGGCGACCGGGGTGAGATCGGGCGGGGCCCGGCTCAGCCCGTGGCGCGGCGGGAGGCCGCCAGGCGGTACACCTCCGCCGCTTCCGCCGTGCGGCCCAGTTGCTCCAGGCAGTGGGCCTCGTCGTGGCGGCTCGACAGGGTCTCCGAGTGCGCCGCGCCCAGCGTGCGTTCGCGGGCGCGGGCCACCTCGCGGTGGACGGTCAGCGCCTCCGCCCAGCGGCTCAGCCAGCCCAGCGCGACGGCGGTCTCGCGCCGGCCCGCGAGGGTGTCGGCGTGCTCCGGGCCGAGGACCCGTTCGCGTACGGCGGTGACCTCGCGGGCCTCGGTCAGCGCCTCGTGCCAGCGGCCGAGGCGGCCGAGGGTGACGCAGCGGATGTGGCGGGCGCGGAGCGTTTCGGGGTGGCGGGTGCCGAGGGTCCTGGTGCGGTCGGCGATCAGCGCCTCGTAGTGGCCGAGGGCTTCCTCGTGCCGCCCGAGGCGGCCCAGGCAGATGCCCGCCTCGTAGCGGGCGGCCTGGGTGTCGGGGTGCTCGCTGCCGAGGGTGGCGGCGCGGGCGGTGGCGACGTCGCGGTAGGTCGCGAGGGCCTGCTCCCAGTGGCCGAGGCTGCCGAGCGCGTGCGCGACCTCGTAGCGGCTGACGAGGGTGTCCGGGTGCTCGGCGCCGAGCACGCGGGTGCGGACGGCGGTGACCTCGCCGGCGACGCGGTAGGACTCCTCGTAGCGGCCGAGGCGGCTGAGGGTGTACGCGAGGTTGTGGCGGCAGCGCAGGGTGTCGGGGTGCTCGGGGCCCATGGTGCGCTCGCGGTCGGCGAGCACGCCGCCGTACACCTCCAGCGCCTCGGCGTGCCGGTCGAGTTGGCCGAGGGCGTACGCGGTCTCCTGCCGTACGGCCAGCGTGTCGGTGTGCTCCCGCCCGAGGCACCGCTCCCTGCCCTCGGCGGCGGCACGGAACTCCTCCAGGGCCTCAGCGGTACGGCCGAGGCGGGCGAGGCACAGGCCGGTCTGGTGCCGGCTGGCGAGGGTGTCGGGGTGGTCGCCGCCCAGCGCGGCGCCCCGTTCCGCGGCCAGGGCGCGGTGGGCGGCGGCGGCCTCCTCCCACCGCCCGAGCCGGGCGAGGCTGACGGCCGCGTCGTGCCGCCCGGCGAAGGCGTCGAGCACGTGCTGGGGCGCGGCCGGCCCGCCGGACGAGAGGGCCGGGGCGACGGAGGGTGCGTAGGGGTGCGGCGGATGGGTGGAGTGCGGCGGAGTGTGAAAGGAGGGGGGCGCGTGCGAGAAGGGGTGGTGCCCGGTGTGGGGAGCGCTGTGCGTGGCCACGCCGGGGCCGGTGCCGCGTTCCGGCCATCCGGGCGGCGGCATCATTGTGCCGGGGGCCGTGCCGGGGGCGCCCCCGGGGGCCGTACCGGGCGCGGTGCCGTTCGCGGGGGGCCAGGTGCGCAGCAGCGCGTCCTCGGGGCGGGGCGGCGGAGTGGTGCGGGTCGCGCGTACGGAACGGGCGCCCGTCGTCATGCCCGCCGTCCAGGCCGGCAACCGGGACGCGCCGCTCTCCCGGCCCTCCCGGCCCTCCCGGCTCTCCTCGTCGACCCCGCTCCGCGCCCCGCTGCCGGCGCCGCCCGGCGCCGCGCCGTTGCCGCGTCCCGACCCCGCCGCCTCCGCCGCCGCGCGGCTGCCCCGCAGCCGGTTCGACAGGTCCGCCGCGTCCGCCGGCCTGTCCTCCGGGGCCTTCGCCAGCAGGTCCAGGACCACCCGCTCCAGCGGCTCCGGGATCTCCGGGCGGTGCGTGCGCAGCGGCTCCGGCGGGGTGTCGCGGTGGCCGACGAGGATCGCCCAGGCGTCGTCCATGTCGAACGGCGGGACGCCGGTGGCGAGTTCGTACAGGACGCAGCCCAGCGAGTAGAGGTCGCTGCGGTGGTCGATGCCCCCGCCGCCGGAGATCTGCTCGGGAGACATGTAGTGCGGGGTGCCCATGGCCATGCCCCCCGCGCCGGTGAGGCGCGAGGTGAAGCCGATGTCGTGCGCGAGGCGGGCGATGCCGAAGTCGAGGATCTTCACCGTGCCGTCGCCGAGCCGCATGATGTTCGCGGGCTTCAGGTCCCGGTGCACCACGCCCTGGTCGTGGGTGTACGCGAGCGCCGCCGCGACCTGCTCCGCGATGTCGATGATCTCCTCGACCGGCAGCGGCCGGTGCCCGGCCGCCTCCAGCAACTGGCTGAGGTTGCGGCCCTGCAGCAGCTCCATGACGAGGTACAGCACGCCCTCGTCCTCGCCGAAGTCGTGCACGACGGTGACGCCGCGGTGCTGGAGCAGCGCCGCGACCCGGGCCTCGCGGCGGAAGCGTTCCTGTATCGCCGTGGAGAGCGGGTGCCCCTGGCGGTGCGGGCCCGCGGGCTTGAGGCACTTGACCGCGACGCGGCGGCCCAGCGACTCGTCGCGGGCCTGCCAGACCTCGCCCATGCCGCCGCGGCCGAGGAGTTCGAGGAGCCGGTAGCGGCCCTGGATCAGCCTGGTCTCCGCCATCTCCGCTGCCGCCCCCGCCGTCGCCGCCTCGTCGTCATTCGTGGGTGTTACCCGTGGTCTTATCCCCCGACTCGTCCAGTATGGCTGCCGTCCGTACGAGCTTGGAAGGCGACGGCCGCGATGCGGGACCGAGGCGGTCCATGGCTTTCAGTATGTTGCGCGGCGGCAGCCGCCACCGCAGCCCCGCGGGGACGGCGCGCAGGACGGCGGCCGTCGCGCGCAGTCTGCGGTCGACCACCGCGGGCGGGGGCACGGGGCGGCCGTAGAGCCGGTGGGCGATCGGCGGCAGGGTGGCGTACGCGAGGCCGGAGATCCGGCGCCAGAGCAGGCCGCGGGCGGGGACGAGGATCGGGCTGACGGGCGGGCGGCGCAGGAAGGCGTCGACCTCACCGGATTCGGGGGTGGCGGCAAGCTCGGGAGCCACCCGTTCGAAGTACGCGGCGAGGCCGGCGTCGTCGCCCGGGACGGCGGCCGGGTCGAGGCCGACGAGGCGGGCGGCGGTGCGCTGTTCGCGTATGTAGGCGTCGGCGTACGCGTCGGGGATCGTCAGGCCGGAGCGGCGGGCGACGTGGAGGTAGGAGTCGATCTCGGCGCAGTGCACCCAGAGCAGCAGCGCGGGCTCGTCCACGCGGTAGCGGTCGCCGGTGGCGGGGTCGACGGCGCGCAGCCGGCGGTGGATGCCGCGGACGCGGGCGCCGGCGCGTTCCGCGGCGGGGGTGGCGGCGTAGGTGACGGTGCCGACGAAGGCGGCGGTGCGCAGGAGCCGGCCCCAGGCGTCGGCGCGGAAGTCGGAGTTCTGCATGACGCCGCGGACGGCGCGCGGGTGCAGGGCCTGGAGGTACAGCGCGCGGACTCCGGCGATCCACATCACCGGGTCGCTGTGCAACTGCCAGGTGACGGAGGCGGGCCCGAACAGGCCCGGATCCGGCTCCCCCACGGGCCCTCCGGGATTCCCGGACCCGGTGAGCCCCTCGGGCACGGCCATGCGGACCCCTCCCCAACGGCGCGCGGGCGCCCGCCGTGCGCCGGGTCCATTGTCACCCGCCGGGGGCGCGCGCCAGCGCCCGGGTCACGGTCCGGTGCGTACGGGCTCGACCGGTGCGTACGGGCGGAAGGGGCGTCGCCGGGTCAGGAGGCGGCGGGGAGGCGTACGCGGATCTTGGACTGGCCGTGCGGCAGCTTCTCCCAGTCCGCCATGAACTCCGCCCGCAGGCCGTGCTTCTCGGCCAGCGCCACCAGCGTCTCGGTGCGGTAGTAGAAGTCCTCGCGCAGCACGTGGTGTTCCTGGGTCTCCGTGCGGTCGAAGGTGAAGTCGAACCAGCCGTCGGGGCTCAGCACCCGGCCGACGTGCGCGAGGCATTCGTCGATGACGTGCGGCGGGGAGTGGGAGAAGACGCTGTGGGCGTGGACGACGCGGAAGTGCGCGGCCGGCAGGAAGGCGAACGTCAGGTCGCGTACGGGCGTCAGGCGCGGCAGCTTGTCCTGCAACTCGTGGCGCACGAGGGTGTCCTGGGCGGCGAAGAGGATGTCCGGGGAGATGTCGAGGCCGTAGTAGCGGTCCCGCTCCAGGTAGTCGATGAAGCGCCAGCCGGCCCGCAGGTTGCCGCAGCCGATCTCCAGCATGCGGTCGCCGGGCCGCAGCCCGTGCTCCACGAGGTAGTCGAACTGCATCTTGCCCAGCGCCAGCCAGCGGTCGTGGGTCTTGCTGCCCACGGCCGCCTCGGGGTTCACGGCCGAGTCGGAGCGCATCACCGCGCGGTAGTACGCGACGTGGTTGTCGCGGTGGCGCAGCCGCAGCCAGGCGTCGCGGCCGGCGCGGGCGAGGTAGCGGGGGACGCGGTCGGGGTGGCGGGCGGCGTAGCGGACGCGGTGGGTGAGGCTTGTCCGGTTTGCGGTCAGATTCTTGTGCGGCAATGTGCACCCCTGGTGAATGCCAGTTGAACGGGCACGGATGATGGCCGCAGAGTCTAGGGGCCGGCGACGCATGCGCAAGGCAGGACAGGGCCGTTCGGGTGACGCATCCGCACCCTCCTGCGCGGGCGTACCTCCGACGCCCGCGCAGGGAGTGACCGGGGCCGCCGCTGCCGTGATACTGGGCAAGCCAGAGACGATCGTGACCGGGCGTGAACGCCACCGGAGGTACCCCATGCGAATGCTCATCAACGTGCCGGAGACCGTGGTGCCGGACGCCCTGCGCGGCATCGCCGCCGCCCACCCCGACCTGACCGTGGACGTCGAGAACCGGGTGGTGGTGCGGCGGGACGCGCCCGTCACCGACAAGGTCGGCCTGGTCTCCGGCGGCGGCTCCGGGCACGAGCCGCTGCACGCCGGCTTCGTCGGCCGCGGGATGCTGGACGCCGCGTGCGCCGGCGAGATCTTCACCTCGCCCGTGCCGGACCAGATGACGCGCGCCGCGGCGGCCGTGGACGCCGGCCGGGGCGTGCTGTTCATCGTGAAGAACTACACCGGCGACGTGCTGAACTTCGACATGGCCGCCGACCTCGCCCAGGACGAGGGCATCCAGGTCGCCAAGGTGCTCGTGGACGACGACGTCGCCGTGACCGACAGCCTGTACACCGCGGGCCGCCGCGGCGTCGGCGCGACGCTGTTCGTCGAGAAGATCGCCGGAGCCGCCGCCGACGAGGGCGCGCCGCTGGAGCGGGTGGAGGCGCTGGCCCGCAAGGTCGTGGAGTCCTCGCGCAGCTTCGGCGTCGCGCTGAGCGCCTGCACGACGCCGTCCAAGGGCAGCCCCACGTTCGACCTGCCGGAGGGCGAACTGGAGCTGGGCATCGGCATCCACGGCGAACCGGGCCGCGAGCGGCGGCCGATGATGACGGCGCGCGAGATCGCCGACGTGTCGGTCGACGCCGTGCTGGAGGACCTGCGGCCCTCGGGCCCGGTGCTGGCGCTGGTCAACGGCATGGGCGCCACCCCGCTCATCGAGCTGTACGGCTACAACGCCGAAGTGCAGCGGGCACTGACGGAGCGGGGCGTGTCGGTGGCCCGTACGCTCGTCGGGAACTACGTGACGTCGCTGGACATGGCGGGCTGCTCGGTCACGCTGTGCCAGGCGGACGAGGAGCTGCTGCGGCTGTGGGACGCGCCGGTGCGCACGCCGGCGCTGCGCTGGGGGCTGTGAGGGCGGGCCTTCTCGCGGCGGCCGCGGGCGGCGTCCGTGGAACAGGGTCGCCGGACTTCGCGGAAGTCCGGAGAAGCAGGTACGAGAAGGGATGGGGCACGTGCTCGACGCGGAATTCTTCCGCCGCTGGATGCTCACCACCGCGGCGGCCGTCGACCGGGAGGCCGACCGCCTCACCGAGCTCGACTCGGCGATCGGCGACGCCGACCACGGCGCCAACCTGAAGCGCGGCTTCACCGCCGTACGCGCGGCCCTGGAGGAGGAGTCGCCGCAGACCCCGGGCGCGGTGCTGGTGCTCGCCGGGCGGCAGTTGATCTCGAAGGTGGGCGGTGCCTCGGGCCCGCTGTACGGCACGCTGCTGCGCGGCACCGGCAAGGCCCTCGGCGACGACGCCGAGGTCACGGACGCGGCGCTGCGCGAGGCGCTGGACGAGGGGGTGGGCGCGGTCGCCAAGCTCGGCGGCGCCGCGCCCGGCGACAAGACGATGCTCGACGCGCTGGTGCCGGCCGTGGCGGCGCTCGGCGACGGCTACGCCGCGGCGCACGCGGCCGCGGAACAGGGCGCGGAGGACACCGTTCCGCTGCGCGCGCGCAAGGGCCGCGCCTCGTACCTCGGCGAGCGCAGCATCGGGCACCGGGACCCGGGCGCGACGTCGTCGGCGCTGCTGGTCGGCGCCCTGGCCGAGACGGCGGAGGCGGGGTCCGGTGGCTGAGGGCCCGCTGGTCGGCCTCGTGCTGGTCTCGCACAGCGCCGCGGTGGCCGAGTCCGTGGCGCGGCTGACGGTGGCGCTGGCGGGCGTGGACACGGTGACCGTCGAGCACGCGGGCGGCACGGCGGACGGCGGCTTCGGCACGGACGCGGCCCGCATCACGGCGGCGGCGCGGGCGGCGGACCGCGGCGCGGGCGTGGGGCTGCTGGTGGATCTGGGCAGCGCGGTGCTCACGGTGAAGTCGCTGGTGGAGGACGGAGAGCTGCCGGCTGGGGCGCGGCTGCTGGACGCGCCGTTCGTGGAGGGCGCGGTGGCGGCGGTGGTCACGGCGTCGACGGGGGCGGACATGACGGCGGTGGAGGCGGCGGCGCAGGAGGCGTACGGGTACCGCAAGGTGTGAGGCCCGCGGGCGGGGCGCCGGAGGCGGCCGGCCACTCGGGAGGTGACCGGGGCCGGGTGTGCCCGGGGTGATCCGGTGGCCGTGGTCCGGATGAGAGCGCTCGGAGCGGGGAACACAGTCGGAGGTACGGGCGGCGCCCGGGTGCGCCGCGGAGGTCGGCGGTGCGTGGAGGCGCCGCCGGACGAAGATGGGGGCGGGAAGTGAAGATAGCCGTGTTCGGTGCCGGCAGCATCGGCTGCCATCTGGGCGGCATGCTGGCGGAGGTGGCCGACGTGACCTTAGTCGGCCGGCCGGCGGCGATGGACGCTCTGCGCTCCCGCGGGCTCCTGCTGACCGGCGGCGGCCGGGCGGAGCGCCGCGTCGCACCGGCCGAGGTACGCCTGGCGACCCGGGCGGAGGCCGCCGCGGGGGCGGACTACGTGCTGGTCACCGTGAAGTCCGCGGCCACCGAGCAGGCCGCCCGCGAACTGGCCGGCCACCTGGCCCCCGGCGCGACGGTCGTCAGCTTCCAGAACGGGCTGCGCAACCCGGGGCTGCTGCGCGAGGGGCTGCCCGGCCGGACGGTGCTGGCGGGCATGGTCCCGTACAACGTGGTGCAGGCGGCGCCGGGCGTCTTCCACCAGGGCACGGCGGGCGTGCTGATGGTCGACGGGGGCGAGCGCTCGGCACCGCTGGTGGTGGCGATGGCGCAGGCGGGGCTCGACGTGGAGCAGCGCGACGACATGGCCGACGTGCAGCACGCGAAGCTGCTGATGAACCTCAACAACGCGATCAACGCGCTGTCCGGGCTGCCGCTGAAGGACCAGCTCGGCCAGCGCTCGTACCGCGCCTGTCTGGCGCTGTGCCAGCGCGAGGCGCTGGGGGCGTTCCGCGCGGCGAACCTGGCCCCCGCCCGCCTCGGCCCGGTGCCGCCCGGCCTCATGCCGCTGGTGCTGCGCCTGCCCGACTGGCTCTTCCGCCGCCTGGCGGCGGCGACCCTGCGCGTGGACGACCAGGCCCGCTCGTCGATGTGGGACGACCTGAAGCGGGGCCGCCCCACGGAGATCGACACGCTGCAGGGCGAGGTGGCGGTGCTGGCGGGGCGCCACGGGATGCGCACACCGGCGAACTCCCGGCTGATGGAGCTGGTCCTGCAGGCGGAGTCCCGGCGCTCGGGCGAGATGCGCCGGTGGAGCGGCGCGGACCTGCTGGCGGAGCTGACGGCGGCGACGAAGAGCGGCTGAGAGGGGCACGGCGCGGCCCGGAGGCCCGGGGCGACGGCGGGCGCGGTCCGGCGGACGCGGCGCGCGGAAGCGCTTTCGGTGGTACGTCCCGTACGCGCCCCGGCACTCCGCGCCGGCCCGCCGCCGCTAGACGCCGGGCGTAGCCGCCGCTTCCGCGAACCACGTCGGTCCGTCCGCAAGGGCCAGCCGGATCCGGTGGCGGGCGAAGTCCTCCAGGCCCTCGGGCAGGGCGTCCGGGTCGAACCAGCCGACCTCCAGTCCCTCGTCGTCGTTGACCCGGGCCTCGCCGCCCGTCGCGCGGCAGCGCAGTGTGATGTCCATGAATTGGCACTTGTCCCCGTTCGGGTACTGGATCGGGTCCAGCCCCTCCACCAGCACGACGCGCTCCGCCGTGCACACGACCCCCGCCTCCTCGTACACCTCGCGCACGGCGGTCTGCGCGGGCTGCTCGCCGGGCTCCGGGATGCCGCCGATGATCGACCACCGCCCGGTGTCGGCGCGCCGGTGGAGCAGCACCCGGCCGTCGTCGACGACGACGGCGCTGACGCCGGGGAGGAAGAGCAGTTGCTGGCCGGCGGTCGCGCGCAGTTCGCGGATGAAGTCGGGTGTCGCCATGGCCGCAAGCGTAAACGGACCCGGCAGGCTGCCGGGAAACGCGGCGTGACCGTGGGGCTACGCCTCGGCGGTGCGGGCTACGCCCCCGCGGCGCCGCCGGTCAGGGGGTGGCGCAGGCGGTCGCGGATGGCGCGTACGGCCTCTTCGGCGTTGTCGACGGTGATCGTGAAGTCGTGGTCGTTCGCCAGCCGCAGCACCAGGCCCTCGCCGCGGCGCACGACCACGGCGGTGCCCTTGCCGGGGCGCCAGCGGTAGCCCCAGCCGCCCCAGTGCCGGGGCGTGACCCGGGGCTCGAAGTCGGCGGCGAGCACCTCGGTGAGGGGGATGCGGCGGCGCGGCAGCCCGAAGTGGCCGCAGCGGATCTCCAGGGCGTGGTCGTCGACGCGGACCGCCACGTGGACGAAGGCCAGGGACCCGGCCAGGACGAGCAGGCCGGCGGCGATGCAGCCGACGACGGACATGACCAGCGGGGCGAGCCCGCCGGTCCAGGGCGCCGCGACGGCCAGCTCGATGCCGAGGGCCATGCAGGCAGCGCCGACCAGGGCGAGCAGCCACTGCACACGGCTCGTGGCCCGCCCGGTCCACACGCGGGGGCGGTCGTCCTTCATGTCACCGAGAGTACGCCAGCCGGGCGGCGGCGGCAGTCCTCCGGCGGCTATCCGGGTACGGCCCCGGAGCGGGCCGGGGCACCGGCCAGCAGGCGTCCCTCCGCGTACCCGAGGGCGGCGGGCGGCAGGGCGCCCGGACGGCCGGAGAGGAGCACGGTGAGGCCGCCGGAGGGCGCCGCGGCGGGGTCGGGAGCGGCGCCGATGCGGCGCAGGACCTGCCCGGCGACGGCATCGGCGGAGCCGTACAGCGCCGGGGGCGGCGCGGCGGGCTGCCGGACGGCGGCGCGGATGCGCTCGCCGACCAGCTCGTAGTGGGTGCAGCCGAGGACGACGGCGGTGACGTCGCGGGGGGTGCGCCCGGCCGCCGCGGCGACGGCGGCGTCGACGGCGGCCTCGTCGCCGTGCTCGACGGCGTCGGCGAGGCCGGGGCAGGGCACCTCGGTGGCGGCGACACCGCCGGCGAAGTCGCGGATCAGCCGGCGCTGGTAGTCGCTGCCGGTGGTGGCGGGCGTCGCCCAGACGGCCAGCGGGCCGCCGCCGGCGGCGGCCGGCTTCACGGCGGGCACGGTCCCGACGACGGGCAGCGCGGGCTCCAGCTCCGCGCGCAGCGCGGGCAGCGCGTGCACGGATGCGGTGTTGCAGGCGACGACGAGCGCGTCCGGCTCGTACGCCGCGGCGGCCCGCGCGCAGCCGAGCACCCGCTCCCCCAGGTCCCCGGGCTCCCGCGGCCCCCAGGGCATCCCGTCGGGGTCGCTGGACAGCACCAGCTCGGCATCGGGCCGCAACCGCCGCACCGCGGCGGCGGCGGGCAGCAGCCCCAGCCCGGAATCCACAAGCGCGATCTTCACGGGGGTCACCCTAGTCGACGGGCGGCCTCCGGCCCGGCGCGCGGGGACGGGCCGCACCGGGCCCGGCTCCGACCCGCCCCGCGGTGCTCGCCCCGCGGGGGGTGTCGCGGGAGACTCGGGGCGTGACTCTCCTCTCGTGGATCGCCCTGCTCTCCCTTCTCTCCTGGGCCTGGCTGCTCCTCGGGCAGGGGCTGTTCTGGCGGACCGACGTGCGGTTGCCGCTGCGGCCGCCGCCCTCCCGGTGGCCCAGCGTGGCCGTGGTCGTGCCGGCGCGGGACGAGGCCGCCGTGCTGCCCGACAGCCTGCCGTCCCTGCTGGCACAGGCGTATCCCGGTCAGGCGCGCGTGTTCCTCGTCGACGACGGCAGCACCGACGGCACCGCCGGGACCGCCCGCGCGCTCGCCGCAGAAGCCGGAGAACCCGGGGAAGCCGGGAAAGCCGGGAAAGCCGGGAAAGCCGGGAAAGCCGGAAGAGCAGCCCTGCCCCTCACCGTCTCCTCCCCCGGCGAGCCCCCGCCCGGGTGGACCGGCAAGCTCTGGGCGCTGCGCCACGGGATCGAGCAGGCGTACGCGGCGGACGCCGAGTATCTGCTGCTCACCGACGCCGACATCGCCCACCGGCCGGAGAGCCTGCGCGAGTTGGTCGCCGCGGCCGAGGCCGGCGGGTACGACCTGGTGTCGCAGATGGCCCGGCTGCGTACCGCCACCGGCTGGGAGCGGCTGGTCGTACCCGCGTTCGTGTACTTCTTCGCCCAGCTCTACCCGTTCCGCTGGGTCAACCGCGCCGGCGGCAGGACCGCCGCCGCGGCCGGCGGGTGCGTCCTGCTCAGGGCGGACGCCGCGCGCAGGGCGCGGATCCCCGAGGCGGTGCGCGGGGCGCTCATCGACGACGTGTCGGTGGCCCGGGAGGTCAAGCGCACCGGCGGGCGGATCTGGCTGGGGCTCGCCGAGCGGGTCGACAGCGTGCGGCCGTACCCGCGGCTGGCCGAGCTGTGGGCGATGGTCGCGCGCAGCGCGTACGCCCAACTGCGGCACAGCCCGCTGCTGCTGGCCGCCGCCGTCGGCGGGCTCGCGCTCGTCTACCTCGTGCCGCCGCTGGCGCTGACCGCCGGGCTCCTCGGCGGCGCGCCCGGTGTCGCCGTCGCCGGGACGCTCGCGTGGGCGGTGATGGCGGGGACGTACCTGCCCGTGCTGCGGTACTACGGACAGCCGCCGTGGGCCGCCGCGTTGCTGCCGTTCACGGCCGGGCTGTATCTGCTCATGACGGTGGACTCGGCCGTCCGCCACCACCGCGGCAAGGGCGCCGCATGGAAGGGCCGGACGTACGCGTGACCTACGCGCGGGTAGGTCAACTTCCCCCGTCCACCTGGTCTTTACAGAATCTCAACACGGCGAGAAGCCCGAATCACCCCGGTACACGCGCATTGATAAGGGTCGGTCACTTCGAACCCGCAAAACAACCCTCTTATCGGTCTCCCCAACGACCACATCGTGGGCTTAACTTATGCGGTATGACCTCCCCCCGCCCGTACGGCGGCGGCTACTATGCCGCGCCGGCTTTCCCTGACACCCCGATCTACGACAGTCTGGTCGAAGAGCGGGGTACCCCCCAGATCGCCCCGATCCGGGTCCCCTCGTACGACACCGGCCACCACCTGCCGGCCCTGCCCGCGCCCCGCGCCGCCCTGCCGCCCGCCCCGGTACCGGCGCCGGCCCCCGCGCCGCACCACACCCACCCGGGGCACGTCGCGCACACCCCGCAGCCCCCGGTCTACGGCCACCAGCCCGCCCCCCAGCCGGCGCCGCCGCAGCCGTTCATCCCGCAGCAGGCGCAGCAGCCCCGCTGGGACCAGGGGTACGAGCAGCAGCGCCCCCAGCCGCAACAGCCGCGCCCGCAGCAGCAGGCGGCGCCCCCGCCCGGGTACGAGGCGATGCGGCCCGTCGCCCCGCGGCCGGCGCCGCCGCAGCAGGCGCAGCCCGCCCGGCCGGCGTCCCACCAGACGTACGCGGACCAGTACGCCCGCCCGTACTACCAGGACGGACAGCGCTACTGAGCACCGGCCGGCCCTGAACGGTGGCCGGCCGACCTCGCCGCGCGCGCTACGGTGGTGCCTCAGCCAAGCCGACGCACGAGGTGGGGGCAGAGCAGGACATGGCACAGGGCTCCGTCCAGGTCACGCACACCGGCGCCGCGCGCGCCGGGCGATGGCGCCGGCGCACCGGGGAGTACGGGTCGCTCGCCGCGGCCCTGGAGGCCGCCGGCGACGGCGACGTGTTGTCGCTGGCCCCGGGCACGTACCGGGAGAACGTCGTGCTGGAGCGGGCGGTGACGCTGCGCGGCCCGGGCGGCGCGGTCGGCTCCGTCCGCATCGCGCCGGCCGACGGCGTGGCGCTGACCGTCCGGGCGTCCGCGGTGGTCGAGGGGCTGCACGTGGAGGGGGAGGACGCGGCGGTCCCCGCGGTGCTCGTCGAGGCGGGCCGGCCGGAGCTGACCGGCCTGCGGGTGGTCACCCGCTCCGCCGCGGGCATCGAGGTCCGCGGCGACGCGCGGCCCACGGTCCGCCGCTGCGCCGTCGACAATCCGGCGGGTACGGGGGTCACGTTCGCCGACGGGTCCGGCGGCGTGCTGGAGGGCTGCGAGGTGCTGGCCGCC
Organism: Streptomyces sp. WMMC500; assembly: GCF_027497195.1. NCBI lineage: Bacteria > Bacillati > Actinomycetota > Actinomycetes > Kitasatosporales > Streptomycetaceae > Streptomyces > Streptomyces sp. WMMC500. Next base: position 8,235,444 of record NZ_CP114905.1, on the reverse strand, counting down.
GGGCGCAGCGGGGTCGCGGTACGCGGCGGGTCGAGCGCGCACCTGTCGCAGTGCCGCATCCACCACGCGGGCGGCGCCGGGCTGCTGCTCACCGGCGAGGGCAGCACGGTCGAGGCGGTGGGCTGCGAGGTCTACGAGATCAAGGGCGCCGGCGTGCAGTTGACGTCCCGCGCCTCCGGGGAACTGACGGACTGCACGGTGCACCGCACCTCGGGCGACGGCGTCTCGCTCGACACCGAGGCCGTCGTCAAGCTCACCGACTGCGAGGTACACGACGTCCCCGAGAACGCCGTGGACCTGCGCTCACGCGCGCAGGCGCGACTGGTGCGGGTCACCGTGCGCCGGTTCGGCCGCAACGGCCTGTCGGTGTGGGACGCGGGCACGCGCGCCGAGGCGGCGCAGTGCGAGATCCACGACGGCACCGGCGACTACCCCGCGGTGTGGGTGAGCGACGGCGCCGCCGCGACGTTCACGTCCTGCCGGGTGCACGACGTGCCGGACGCGCTCGTCGTCCTCGACCGCGGCTCGGCGGTCGAGGCCAGCGACACCGACCTCGCCCAGGTGCGCGGCACGGCGGTGTCGGTGAGCGACGGCGCCACGGTCGCGCTGGAGCAGTGCCGGATCCGGGACGCGGCGACCGGCGCGTGGTTCCGCGACCACGGCAGCGGCGGCACGGTCCGGGACACCACCGTCGACTCCGTCGCCTCGGGGATCATCGTCACGAAGGGCGCCGACCCCGCGGTCGAGGGCTGCTCGATCACCTCGCCCACCGAGGCCGGGGTGTTCGTCTCGGCCGCCGGCCGCGGCTCGTTCACCGACTGCCGGGTCACCGGCAGCCTGGGGTACGGCTTCCACGTCATCGACGGCTGCCGTTCGGCCCTGACCCGCTGCCGTACGGAGCGGTGCGCGCGCGGCGGCTACGAGTTCGCGGACGCCGGCCCGACCGCCCCCGAGGGCTCCGGCGGCGGACCCGTCGTGGTGGACTGCACGAGCGACGAGAGCGCGGAGACGGCGAGCGCCCGCCCCACCGTGCCCGCCGCCCGCACCGAGCCGGAACCGGACGGTCTGCTCGGCGCGTTCGCGCCGCAGCAGGCGGGCGCGGCGGGTGCCGGGCGGCCGGTCGCCGAGGCGCGGGCCGCGGCCCGGCCCGCCCGGGAGGTGCTGGCGGAGCTGGACGCGCTGGTCGGTCTGGAGAACGTCAAGCGCGAGGTGCGGGCGCTGACGGACATGATCGAGGTCGGCCGGCGGCGCCGGCAGGCGGGCCTCAAGGCCGCCTCGGTCCGCCGCCACCTGGTCTTCACCGGCTCCCCCGGCACCGGCAAGACGACGGTGGCGCGGATGTACGGCGAGATCCTCTCCTCGCTCGGCGTGCTGGAGCGCGGGCACCTGGTCGAGGTCTCCCGGGTGGACCTCGTCGGGGAGCACATCGGCTCGACGGCCATCCGCACCCAGCAGGCGTTCGAACGGGCCCACGGCGGCGTGCTGTTCATCGACGAGGCGTACGCGCTGGCGCCCGAGGACTCCGGCCGCGACTTCGGCCGCGAGGCCATCGACACCCTCGTGAAGCTGATGGAGGACCACCGCGAGTCGGTCGTGGTGATCGCCGCCGGGTACACCACGGAGATGGAGCGGTTCCTCGCCGTCAACCCCGGGGTGGCGTCGCGCTTCTCGCGCACCATCACCTTCGGCGACTACACCGCGGAGGAGCTGCTGCGGATAGTCTCCCAGCAGGCCGAGGAGCACGAGTACCGCCTCGGCGACGGCACGGGCGAGGCGCTGCTCAAGTACTTCACCGTGATCCCCAAGGGCGCCGGCTTCGGCAACGGCCGTACCGCGCGGCAGACGTTCGAGGCGATGGTGGAGCGGCACGCCGGCCGCGTGGCCCAGCTTCCGGACCCCACGACCGACGAGCTGACGCTCCTCTACGCGGACGACATCCCGGCGCTGCCCTGAGCCGCCGCCGCGCCGTCGGCGCTCTCGCTCGGCGTCTGCGTCTCCGTCTCCGTGTCCGGCTCGCCGGCGGGCCGCGGCACCTGGCGCGGCCACTCCTCCGCGGGCGCGCCGGGGGCGGCGGCGACGCGCGCGAGGAGTTCGGCGCGCTCGGCGGCGAAGGCCGGGTCCGCCTGGTAGTCGGAGTGCGCGTTGATCGCGGCGGGCAGCGGGTGTTCGGGCGTGCGCTCGAAGGCCAGCGGGTCCTTCAGCGGCTTGCGGTCGACGTCGCTGGGCCGCCCGTCCGGGTCCGCGGCCCGTACCGGTCCGCCGATGGGGTCGGTCAGCCGCCACAGGTTGCGCCAGGCGTGCGTCTGGTCGTCGAGTCCGGCCAGCGCCCGGTCGCCGAAGTACGCCGGGAACCACCGCCCGTAGAGCCGGCGCAGCGGTGAGCCGTACGTCAGCAGGGCGACCCGGGCGCGGATGTCCGGGTCGAGCTGCCAGACCGCGGCGGCGGCGAGCACGCTGCCCTGGGAGTGCCCGGAGATGACCAGGCACCCGCCGGTGCGGGTGGTCCAGGTGCTGGTCCGCCAGGCGAGGTCGGGCACGGCGCGCTCGGCGTAGCAGGGGGGCGCGAAGGGGTGGGCGGCGCGCGGCCAGAAGGTGCCGACGTCCCACAGGATCCCGATCGTACGGCGCGACTTGGGGTCCCGGTACGCCCGCCGGCCCATGGCCAGCAGCAGGATGACCCCCGCGCCCATCATCCAGGAGCCGAGCGCCTGCCCGGTCTGCGCCAGCCCGGGCAGCGGGTCCGGGGCGCCCTCGGCCGCCTTGCCGGGGACCTCGTCGTGGAGGCGGGCGCCGAGTACCGCGCCCGCGCCGAGGATCAGGGTGGCGAGCGCGGCGGCGCCGATCGCGGCCGGCGCGTCGTCGGTGAGCCGGGCGCGGGCGATGGCGCCGGCGATGCGGCCGGTGCGCGGGTCGTTGCCCTCGGTGTAGCGGTGCTCGGTGGGGTAGAGCCCGGCGACCTCGGTGCCGATCCGGCGGCGCAGCACCCACGTCCGCCAGGCGCCGGCCAGCGCCAGCAGCAGCACGAGCAGGGCGACCAGCGGGATGGCCGTGGCCTGCCAGGACAGCACCACCGGCGGGCCGGCGAGCGGGCCGCTCTCGCCGGGGGTGGCGCCGCGGTCCAGCCAGTCGGCGACGCGCTGGGCGACACCGCCGGAGAGGACCCCGGCCACGGCGCTGGCCAGCAGCGCGACGCACGCGCCCCCGAGGCCGCGCAGGGCGGGCCGCTCGCCGGTGGCGCGCCGCTGGAGGAGCAGGCCGGTGATCGCGAGCCCGGCGGCGAGGGCGCCCTGCGTCACGGCGAGGCCGGCGAAGACCGACGTACCGGGCAGCCGGCCGGTGGAGACCCAGTCGGGCCGGGACCAGGCGGTGTGCACGAGCACCGCGGCCAGCAGCGCGAGCGCGCCGAGCGGCAGGGCCCGTACGGCGCGGCGGTCCTCGCCCATGTCCGGCTCCGCCTCCGTACGCCCCGAGCGGCACACCAGGACGACGACGGCGACCCAGCCGGCGGCGGTCAGGGCACCGAGCACCCACCCGGCGGCCCGGAGCCCGCCGCCGGTGTCGTCGTCGGCCGCGGCGGTGACGGTGACGAGCGCGGAGGCGACGGCGAGCAGCCCGGTGGCGGTGTGTGCGGCGCGCAGCCGGGCGACCAGCCGGCGCCCGTACCAGAAGCCGGGCAGGGACAGCGCGGGCTGCTCGCCGGCGGCGCCGGGCGCACCGGCGCGCGGGGACGGCTTGGCCGACTCGTAGATGCTCCAGGTGCGCCGCGACAGCCACCACAGCAGGCCCGTCAGCAGTACGGGCACCAGCGCGGCCAGGGCGAGCCGCCGTCCGGGCGCGCCGAACCAGCCGCCGGAGTCCGCGGACATGAAGCCCAGCCACGACTTGTCGGCGACGCAGTGCGCGCTGCCCGCGCACTGCCAGGCCAGCAGGTCGAGCGTCACCTCGCCGGCGGCCAGTACGAGCTGCACGGTGAGGGTGAGCGCGAAGATCCGCACCAGTACGTCGTACGCCCGGTGGGCGGGGTGCCGTGCCGGGGCCGCGGGGCGCATCCAGTGCACGAGGTTGGCGATCATGAACGGGAGCAGGATCAGCCACAGCGCGCGGGCGCCGTTGCCGGAGGTGAGGTTCGACCAGCAGTACGCCTCCTGCACCGGCTCCGTACGGGATGCCGTACGGGACGCATCTTCTCCGCGCTCCTCCCCCGCGGGCTCGTCTGCCCGCACGTCGTCCGAACGGCGGTGGATGCCGGCCGTGCCGTCGCCGGTGACCAGCTCCGTGCGCGGGTCCCCCAGCATCTCCTGCGGCGTGGCCCCGCCCACGCCGTGGACCAGCAGCTCCAGCGCCGGCTGCGGCGCCGTGCGGGCCGTGGCCGCCGGTCCGTCCGTGCCCGCCGGTCCGTCCGTCCTGTCCAGCGGTGTGCGCCCCTTGGCGCTCAGCGCCTCCGGCTGCATGCCTCTCGCCCCCCGGTGCTGCCCTCGGTCACGTGCCTCCACCAGCATCCCGGGATCGGCCGTCCGGTGCAGCGTCCCGCGCGGGAGGCGACGCAGAATCGTGACGCGGCGTTCCCCCGCCGGCCGAACACCCCCGGCCACGGGTCGGACACGCATGGGAGGATGACCCACAAGCGACCCCGGGACGAAGGGCGGACGGCGTGAGCGACAACCAGAACCTGCTCGCGGAGCAGCGCCGCGCCCTCATCCTGGACGAGGTCCGGCGCCGCGGTGGGGTCCGGGTGAACGAGCTGACGCGCCGGCTGAACGTCTCGGACATGACCATCAGGCGCGACCTCGACGCGCTCGCGCGCCAGGGGGTCGTCGAGAAGGTGCACGGCGGCGCGGTGCCGCTGGCCGAGGCGAGCACGCACGAGCCGGGCTTCGAGGCCAAGTCCTCCCGGGAGACGGGCGCGAAGGAGGAGATCGCCCACGCGGCGGCGCAGATGGTGGCGCCGGGCGCGGCCATCGCGCTCTCGGGCGGGACGACGACGTTCGCGCTGGCGCGGCATCTGGTGGAGGTGCCGGACCTGACCGTGGTGACCAACTCGGTGCGCGTCGCCGAGGTGTTCTACGCGGCCCAGCAGCCGGGGACGCGCGGCGCGACGGTGGTGCTGACGGGCGGGGTCCGCACGCCGTCGGACTCACTGGTCGGCCCGGTGACGGACCAGGCGATCCGCACGCTCCACTTCGACGTGCTGTTCATCGGGGTGCACGGCATATCGGTGCAGGCGGGTCTGTCGACGCCGAACCTGGCGGAGGCGGAGACCAACCGGCACCTGGTGCGGGCGGCGCGGCGGGTCGTGGTGGTGGCGGACCACACCAAGTGGGGCACGGTGGGCCTGAGTTCGTTCGCGTCGCTGGACGCGGTGGACGCACTGGTCACGGATCCGGCGGTGCGGGCGGAGGCGCGCGAGGAGATGGCGGAGCACCTGCCGGAGGTCGTGGTCGCGGGCGAGCCGGCGGAGCCGGCGGAGGGCTGAGCGGCCGGTCTCGGGGCGGGTCCCCCGCCGGATCCCCGGCCCCATCCCCCGCCCGGGTCCTCAGCAGGTCCAGCGGCCGGTGGCCAGGAAGGCGTCGAGGTGCGCGGCGTACGGGCCGATGTCGAGGCCCTGCCCGGCGAGCCAGTCGTCGGAGTAGTACTTGTCGAGGTAGCGGTCGCCCGGATCGCAGAGCAGGGTGACGACGCTGCCGGCGCGGCCCTCGGCCACCATCTCCCCGACGATCTTCAGCGCGCTCCACAGCCCGGTGCCGGTCGAACCGCCCGCGCGGCGGCCGATGGCCCGCTCCAGGGCGCGTACCGCCGCGACGGTGGCCGCGTCGGGGACCTTCATCATCCGGTCGATGGCCGCGGGCAGGAAGCTGGGCTCCATGCGGGGGCGGCCGATGCCCTCGATGCGTGAGCCGCGGTCGACCCCGACGTCCGGGTCGCCGCTCTCCCAGCCGGCGAAGAAGCAGGAGTTCTCGGGGTCGGCGACGCAGACGCGGGTGTCGTACTGGAGGTAGCGCACGTAGCGGGCGATGGTGGCCGACGTGCCGCCGGTGCCCGCGGTGGCGACGATCCAGGCGGGCTCGGGGAAGCGCTCCAGGCGGAGCTGGGTGTAGATCGACTCGGCGATGTTGTTGTTGCCGCGCCAGTCCGTCGCCCGCTCGGCGTAGGTGAACTGGTCCATGTAGTGGCCGCCGGTCTCCTCGGCCAGCCGGGCGGACACCTCGTACACCGTCCGCGGGTCGTCCACCAGGTGGCAGGTGCCGCCGTGGAACTCGATGAGCCGGGTCTTCTCCCGGCTGGTGGTGCGCGGCATGACGGCGATGAAGGGCACGCCGATGAGATCGGCGAAGTACGCCTCGGAGACCGCCGTGGAGCCGGAGGATGCCTCGATGACGGGCTTGCCGCGGCGGATCCAGCCGTTGCAGAGCCCGTAGAGGAAGAGCGAGCGGGCCAGGCGGTGCTTGAGGCTGCCGGTGGGGTGGGTGGACTCGTCCTTCAGGTACAGGTCGATGTCCCAGCGTTCGGGCAGCGGGAAGCGGAGCAGGTGCGTGTCGGCGGTGCGGTTGGCCTCGGCCTGCACCTTGCGGACGGCCTCCTTCAGCCAGGCGCGCGCGCCGGGGTCGCTGCGGTCCACGTCGAGGGTGGGGAGGGCGCCGCCGGGCACGGCGGCCGGGGGTGGTGCGCTGGCGGTCACGACCCGATCCTATGCGGGGCCTCTGGCCACCCCGGCCGGTCGTGGGCACACTGGCAGGAGTGCTGGTGCCGCCCGCGGGTGGTGCCGCCCATGCGCGCTCATCGCTCCAGGGGGAGCGCTGTGGGGGAGCCGAGGAGGGTCGGCGTGGCGGAGACGGAGTACACGGCTCGCGGGGTACGGATAGGGCGCTGGTTGCGCTCGCTGACCCGGGCGGGACAGGTGCATATCAAGGACGGCCGGCTGGAGCTGCTCACCAGCTACGGCACCCAGATCGACAGCGCCCCGGTGCGGGAGGTGCGCGCGGGCCGGCCGTGGTTCGGCCGCGGCGACCGGGCGCTGGCGTCGGTCAACGGCAGGCAGTACGTCCTGACGCTGACCGGCGAACGGGACCCGGGCGGGGAGTCGGGCGCGCAGGCGGCGGGCCGCTTCCTCGAAGCGGTACGCGCCGCGCGCGGCCGCGATCACGGAGCCGCGGACTTCGGCTGAGCCCCCGGCTTCGCCCGCGAACACGGCGCGGTGACCGGCCGGCTCCCCGTGAGGAGCCGGACGGCCACCCGCGGCGGTGCGGGCCGCAGGTCATTCCGTCGCGACCGCGCCCAGGACGTCCAGCCGCGCCGCCCGCCGGGACGGGCGCCAGGCCGCGAGTGCGCCCGCCGCGAGGCCGACCAGCGCGACGATCGCCAACTGCAGCGGCGGCACCGTGAACACCCCGTCGCCGGAGGAGTCCGTGGCCCTCGTCATGGCCCAGCCGAGGAACGCGCCGAGCGTCAGCCCGCCCGCCGTGCCGAAGGCAGCGACGAGCACCGACTCCCAGCGGACCATGGCGCGAAGCTGCGCCCGGGTCTGGCCGACCGCGCGCAGCAGGCCCAGTTCGCGGGTGCGCTCGTGCACGGCCAGCGTCAGGGTGTTGGCGATGCCCAGCAGGGCGATGAGGACGGCGAGCGCCAGCAGCGCGTAGACCAGCGTCAGCATCATGTCGACGCCCGCCGCCGAGGACTCGGCGAACTCGTCCCGCGTCTGCACCTCCGGGTTGCCGTACCGCTCCGCGACGGATTCCACGGCCGCCTTGCCGTCCGCCTCGGTCACGCCGTCCCGGAACGCGACCGCGACCAGCGAGTCGGAGTCCTGCGTCCGGTGCGGCTGCCACGCCTCGCGGGTGACGACGTAGTCCCCGGCCAGGTCCGCCTGGTCGTAGACGGCCCGAACGGTGAAAGGCTGCTTCTCGCCGTCGGTGAAGGTGAAGCGCGCGGTGCTGCCGACCTTCCAGCCATGGTCGTCCGCCTCGCTCTTCGACACCGCGACGCCGTTCGTGCCCAGGTCCGTCAGGCTGCCCTCGACCGCGCCGAGGTCCAGCACGCCGCCCATCCGCTCCGGGTCCGTGACGGTCAGCGCCCGCCCCCCACCGTCCACCCGCGCCACCCCGGTGCCGAGGCCGAGCGCGTGCTCGACCTCCGGCAGCTTCCCGACCGCGGGGGCTACCTTGGGGCTGAGCGCGCCGCTCTCCGGGCCGAAGGCCGGCACCCGCACCGCCACGTCGCCGGCGAAGGCGCGCGAGACGGTCTGGTCCATCGTGGCCTTCAGCGAGGCGCCGAAGACCGTGAACAGGGACACCACGGCGACGCCGATCATCAGCGCGGTCGCGGTGGCCGCGGTGCGCTTGGGGCTGCGCAGCGCGTTGCGGCGGGCCAGGCGGCCGTTCATGCGGCGCAGCGGGGCGCCGAGGATCCGTACCGCGTACGAGGACGCCACCGGGCCCAGCACCACGAACGCGGCGAGCGTCACCACCGCGCCGGCGACCGTCAGCGTCACCGACGGTTCTGCGGAGTCTCCGCGGGGCACGGCCCCGTACACCGTCAGCGCGGCGCCCGCGGCGATGAACACGCCGCCGACCAGGGCGCGTACCCGCGAGGACCCCGAGTCGTCCACGGTCGTCTCGCGCAGCGCCGCCAGCGGCGACGTGCGGCCGGCGCGGACGGCGGGCGCCAGCGCGGAGGCCAGGCACACCACCACGCCGGTGGCGAACGGCACTGCGAGCGACAGCCCGCTGATCACCAGCGCGCCGTCGGGGAACGGGAAGCCGACCGCCGGGAACAGCGCCTGCAGTCCGGCCGCGATCCCCACGCCGCCGGCGAGGCCCACCAGCGAGGCGAGCACGGCGACGACCAGGGCCTCGGCCATGGTCTGGGCCACGACCTGGCGCCGGGTGGCGCCGAGCGCACGCAGCAGGGCGTTGTCGCGGGTGCGCTGGGCGACGACGATCGCGAAGGTGTTGTAGATGCTGAACGTCGCGACCAGCATGGCCACGCCCGCGAAGCCGAGCAGGCCGGCGGTGAAGCCGCTGAGGAACTGGCCGGCGATCTGGTCCTGGTTCTCCTCGGTGACCTCCTGCCCGGTGACGGCCTCGATGCCGTCGGGCAGCGCGGGAGACAGGGACTCGACCAGCTCGGCCTGGCTCTGCCCCGGCCCCGCGCGCACCTGGATGCTGGTGGCCCGGCCGGGCTCGGCGGTCAGGTACTTCTCCGCGTCGGCCCGGGTCAGCGCCGTGAAGCTGGTCTGGCCCATGGCGTCCTCGCCGCCGAAGGTGGAGATGCCGACGATCGTCACCTTCAGCGGGTCGGGGGTGCGCACGGTGGTGGTGTCGCCGATCCCCAGACCGGCGTCCTTCGCGGCGCCGCGGTTGATCACCGCCTCACCGGAGCGCTCGGGCGTGCGGCCCTCGTCGATCTGGTACGAGTTGAGGTCCTCGTCGGCGATCCAGTTGCCGGCCAGGGTCGGAGGGCCCCCGCCGCCCACCGGCTCGCCGTCCTTGTCGAGGAGTTGCCCGGGTCCCTCGATCCGGGGCTCGGCGGCGGCGACGCCCGGCATCCGCGCGATCTCGTCCGCCAGCCCGGTGGGGACGGTCCTGCGGGTGCCGAACGACTCGCCGGGCGTGGTGATCATGTCGTCGCCGCGCACCACCGCGTCCGTACCGCCGGTGGCGCGGCCGAACATGGCGTCGAAGCCGGACCTGAGGGTGTCCCCCATGACGAGGGTGCCCCCGAGGAACGCGACGCCGAGGAGCACGGCGAAGAACGTGCCGGCGAACCGGCGCTTGTGCGTGCGCAGTCCGGCCATGCTCAGCCGCAGCGACGCGCGGGTACCGCTCATGACGGACTCTTCCTCTCCGCGGTGGTGTCCAGGGAACGGGCGGTGCGGGGGCCCTCGCCCACGAAGCGCTGCATGCGGTCCAGCACGCGGTCCGCGGTGGGCGAGGCCATGCGGTCGACCAGGCGGCCGTCGGCGAGGAAGACCACCTCGTCGGCGTAGGCCGCCGCGACCGGGTCGTGGGTGACCATGACGACGGTGCGCCCCAGCTCGCGTACGGTGCCGGCGAGGAGGCCCAGGACCTCGGCGCCGGAGCGCGAGTCGAGGTTGCCGGTGGGCTCGTCGGCGAAGACCACGTCGGGGCGGCCGGCGAAGGCGCGGGCCACGGCGACGCGCTGCTGCTGCCCGCCGGACAGCTCGGCCGGCCGGTGGTGCAGCCGGTCCCGCAGGCCGACCACGTCGATCAGGGAGTCGATCCACGCGGGGTCGCCTCGGCGCCCCGCGAGGTCCATCGGCAGGGTGATGTTCTCCGCGACGGTCAGCGTGGGCAGCAGGTTGAACGCCTGGAAGACGAAGCCGATCCGGTCGCGGCGCAGTATCGTCAGCCGCTTGTCGTCGAGCGCGCCCAGCTCGGTGTCGCCGATGAAGGCGGCGCCTGCGGTGAGCGTGTCGAGGCCGGCGGCGCAGTGCATCAGCGTGGACTTCCCGGACCCCGAGGGGCCCATGATGGCCGTGAACCGCCCGGCGGGGAAGGCGACGCCGACGCCGTCGAGCGCCCGGACCTCGGTGTCGCCGGTGCCGTAGACCTTGACCGCGTCGACGACGCGGGCGGCGGCGCCGGTGAGGACGGGGGCGGTGGCGGGTGTCATGCCGCACCGCCCTTGCCCTCGGCGTGGCGGCCGAACTCCTCGTTCAGGACGGACAGCCGGCGCCAGTACTCGTCCTCGTCGATCTCGCCGGCCGCGAAGCGGCGGCCGAGGACGGCGATCGGCGACTGCTCGCCGTAGCCCGGACCGCCGGGGCCGCCGCGGAACCGCTGCCAGGGGGCGCCGCGGCCGCGCCGGACGACGCGGCCGACGCCGAAGAACAGGCCGCCGATGACGAGCGCCCACATGAGCGGGAAGAGCAGGATCCAGGGACCGGGTCCGCCGTCGTTCCAGTGCGCCAGGGTGTTCATCGGTCTCAACTCCTCGATGGTTTCCGTGTTGCCAACACCATCGAGACTCCCGCCCGGAGGGGGTCCGGGTCGTCGTACGGCCAGCGGCACCCGGCCTGCTCCCGGTGGAGTATCCGGGCGGCCTCCGGCTGCTTCCCGCCCGCCTTTCGCGGGCCTCCCGCGCCCTCCCGCGCCGGCCCGCGCCGGTCAGTACGCCGGCTTTCGTCACCGTGCGTGACGTATTCACACGGGGCGCATCCGTTGCACGTGCACATGCACCCTCCACACGCTGCCGTGCGCCCCCCTGGTGGGGCTTCCATGGATGGTGGACGCGGGGGCACGGACGGGACGAAGGAGAGCAGACCGTGGCCACCGAACCCGACACGAGTGCGGTCGTGTCCGAGCTCGCCGAGATCCGGCGCTCGCTCGACGTGGGCCTGGCCCGCATCGACGGGCGGCTCGCACTGCTGTCACAGCGCAGTCAGCAGATGGAACGCGATATCGACGAGTTGACGGCACGCGTCACCTCGCTGGAGCACTCGCGCTGGCCACTGCCGTCGATCGCCGCGCTGACCGGCGCTGCGGCAATGGTGCTGGCGTTATGGCAGGCCGTGGGCCGCTGAGCGGCGCGCGCGGCCCTCGATCGCCGGCAGCCGGTCCCGCCGTGGCGGGGCCGGCGGCCGGGCGTGGGCCGGTCAGGGGCCGAGGCGGAGATGATGGAGCATCAGCAGCGCCGCGGCCATGTTCGCCGCGGGCACCTCCCCGCGGCCCACCATGTCGGGCACCCCCTTCAGGGGCACCCACTCGCGTCTGTCGGACTCGAAGTCGTCCTCGGGATCGCCGATCTGCACCGCCTCCGTGGCGTAGTAGATGAGGTGGCGCGCGTCCGTCAGGCCGTTGGACGGCTCGACGGTCATCAGGTGCGTGAGCGGGCCGGGCCGCCAGCCGGTCTCCTCCTCCATCTCGCGGGCGGCGGCGGCCTCGGGGTCCTCCCCGTCCTCCACCACCCCGGCGGCCAGCTCCCATCCGTAGACGTCGGTGATGAAACGGTGCCGCCACAGCAGCAGCACCTCGTTCGCCTCGTTGACCGCGGTCGCCACGGCGACGGGTCGCAGGCGGATCAGATAGTGATCAAGGTGGCGCCCGTCCGGGAGTTCCACGTCGGCCAGGTTGACGCGGAACCATCGGTTTTCGTACACGGTGTGCTCCCTGAGATTCCTCCATCGCACGTAATCCCCCTTGTCGCCGTCCAGTGGCGGTGACGGCCCCCCTCAGAGCGGAACGCGCAACGCTGCGTCGATCAGCTCTGCCGCCTCGGCGGTCCCTCCTCCGCCGGTCTCGGTCAGATGGCGACGGACCGCGCGCAACCTGTCCCGCAGCCGCTGCGACTCCATCCCTCTGGCCGCCCTTGCCATTTCCAGCGCCGACTGCGCCGCCTCCTCGGCGTCCCCCTGACGCAGCTCGACGTGGCTCAGAATCGCCAGCCGGTGCACCCGCCCCCGGTCGTGCGCGGGCCGGTGCACGGCGGTCGCCGCCTGTTCGCGGGCGGCGCGCAGGTCCCCGATGCGTAAGAGCGCCTCGGCGACCTGCACGTTGACCAGACCCGGCTGGACGTAGTCCGTCTCGGCCGGCTCCTGGCGTGCGCTGATCCGCCCGGCGGCGGACTCGGCGCGACGGATGCAGGCGAGCGTGCCCGAGCGGTCGCCGAGGAAGGCGTACGCCTTGGCCTGCATCGCGTACAGATCGGCCGCCAGGGCGGGGCTGACGTCCTGGTCCGCGGCCCGCAGCGCGGCCTCCGCGAACGCCACCGCCTGGCGGTACTCCCTGAGGAACAGCGACTGGTTGACGAGCATGGCGATGACGTACGCGCCGAAGCCGCGGTCCCCGCTGGCCTTGGCCAGCCGCAGCGCCTGGTGGAAGTAGCGCTGCGAGAGGCCGAGTGCGTCCGAGTCGTACGCGCAGATGCCGGCGACCGCGACGAGGCCGCCGGTGGCCCGGTGCAGCCGGCGGCCGAGGTCGTCGCCGTACGACCCGCGCAGCAGCGGCGCCGCCTCGGAGTTGAGGAAGCGCACGACGCGGGCGCGGGTCGCCATGCCGCCGGCCTTGCGGTACATCTGCTCGTAGTGGGCGCGGGCGGCCTGGAGGGTGGTGACGTCGGCCTCGCTGACGTGCACCGGGCCCGTGCGGGAGACGTCCCCGTCCTCGGGCGGGTTCTCCCACTCCCACACCGGGATGACGGCGGGGGTGCCGGTGAGCGCGCGGGCGCCGACGACGTGCGGGTGCTGCTGCTCGTCGGAGCGCCACAGGGCGGTGGCGCGCTCGACGAAGCGGGCCAGCGGCGCGGCGGCCGAGGGGCCGCCCGCGGCGCCGAAGCCGATGTCGTCCAACGTGACGGGGCGGTCGAGCCGTTCGGCGAGCACCTCGCAGATCAGGTCGGGCACCTGGCCGCGTGGTCGCTGGCCCTTGAGCCAGCGGGCGACGGCGGTGTGCTCGTAGCGCAGCCGCAGGCCGCGGGCGGCGCCGGCCCGGTTGACGTGCGCGGCGAGCCCGGCGTGGGAGATCCCGGCTTCGTCGAGTGCCGCGTCGAGCAGGGTGTTGGGCTCCATGTGCCCTCCTGCGAGCAGGGTGTTCGCCAGCGTAACCGAGGGCCTTTCACACGGGGTGTGAAGTGCGCGCCCGCAGTCGTGGCGTGTGCGCCCTCCCGGTGGGCACGGGTGGCGAGTTGACTGTGCGGCATCGGGTCCGCTCGCTTCCCCGCAGCCTGGCGGCGGTTCCGTAGCCGCTCCGCCCGGTCGCGCCGGACCCGGCACCCGGCCGGCCGGGCGGACGGCAACCCCCACCGGCGCGGGCGCCGCGGACCGGACGGCGGTCCGGCCCGCGGACGTCCGTGACCGGTTCGGGGGCCGTTCGACCGGCCGGGCGCTCCGGGCTCCCCGGGCGCTCCGGGTCGCTCAGCCGACGACGCGCAGCCAGATCCCGGTGCAGTGCGGCAGGGCGGACACCTGTACCTGCTCCAGCCGGACCCGGGCGCCGCCGGGGCGGTCGAAGAGCCGGACGCCGTCGCCGAGGAACACCGGCGCGGTGAACACCAGCACCTCGTCCAGCAGACCCGCCTCGATGCACTGGCGGGCGACGTCGGCGCCGATGACGTTCACGTAGCCGTCGCCGGCAGCGGCCTTCGCCGCGGTGACGGCGGTGTCGAGGTCGCCGGCGAAGGTGACGCCGGGGACGGGCTCCGCCGGCGGGTGGTGGGTGAGCACGAACTGCTGCCCCTCCCAGCCGCCGCCGAACGCCTCGCCCTCGTGCTCCGTGCCGCGGTGCGGGTCGTCGCCGCGGAAGCTGCGGGCGCCCGAGAGGATCGAGCCGACCTGCGGGATCAGCCCGTCGACCGTGGGGTTGGCCCCGAGGTGGTCGGCGAGCCAGGACATGTCGCCGCCCGGTCCCGCGATGAAGCCGTCGAGCGACATGGTGGCCGAGTACAGCAGCTTCGCCATGGGGCCGCCTTTCCTTCCGTGGGTACAGACCGTCGAGTCTGACGGTGAGACCGGCGGCGGGCCCGGAAGTCATCGGTGCGCGTCGCGGCGGTCCGGCCGCGCCGTCATCCCGCCAGGACTCCGAGGGGGTCGTCGAGCACCGGCTGCCAGGCGAGTTCGGCCGCCCCGACCAGGCTGTTGTGGTCGAGCGTGCACTCCAGCACCGGCACTCCGCCGCTGCGCCCCCACAGGCTGCGGTCCGCCACCACCGCGCGCAGCCGCTCGGGCGCGGCGGCCAGCAGGACCTGGTGCAGGCCGCCGAGGATGATGCGGTCGGGGTTGAGGATGTTGACCAGGCCCGCGAGGCCGAGGCCGAGGCGGTCCACGACCAGCGCGACGGCGGCGGCTACGGCCGGGTCCGCGTACTCGTCGCGTACCAGCTCGCGGGCCTGCTGGAGCAGCGAGACCTCGGGTCCTGCCGCCCGGCCCGCGGCCGTGAGCAGCGCGAGGGGGTCGGTCTCGACGTCGAGGCAGCCGCGGCTGCCGCAGTGGCACGGCAGGCCCTCGTCGGGGTTGACGGTCAGGTGGCCGACCTCCAGAGCGAGTCCCGCGCTGCCGGTGTGCAGCCGCCCGTCGAGGACGAGCGCCCCGCCGACGCCGCGGTGGCCGGTGGCGACGCACAGCAGGTGCGCGGAGCCGCGGCCGGCGCCGTGGCGGTGCTCGGCCAGGGCGGCGAGGTTGACGTCGTTGCCGGTGAACGCCCGCGGGGCGGCGGCGAACTCGATGCCCGAGTCCCTCAGGCACTCGTGGAAGATCCTGCGTACGGGAGCGCCCGCGGGCCAGGCGAGGTGGAGCGGGTTGAGGGCCTCGCCGTCCGGCTCGGCGACCGCGGACGGCACCGCCAGACCCGCGCCCACGCACGGCCGCCCGGTGGCGCGCAGCAGCTTCGCGCCCTCCTCGACGACGGCCGCGAGTACGTGCGCGGGATCTTCCGGGACCGTACCGCAGCCGGGTGCGGTGGCGACGATGCGCCCGCCGAGGCCGACGAGCGCGGCCCGGAAGCCATCCGCGTGCACCTGCGCGGCGAGCACGACGGGACCCTGGGCGTTCACGGACAGGCCGTGCGAGGGCCGGCCCTGGTGTCCGGCGGCGGCGGGCCGGGAGTCGACGGTGATGAGGCCGAGCGCCTCCAGTTCCGCGGCGACGGCGCCCGCGGTGGCCCGGGTCACGCCCAGCTCGGCGGTGAGCACGGCGCGGGTGGGCGCCCGCCCGGTGTGGACGAGCTCCAGCGCGGGCCCCAGCGCGCCGCGGCCCCTCTCGGGTCGCGCGGGCCTTGTACGAGTCGGCGTCACCCTCCTATTCTGTCTTTGTGCCGACGCTAAACAAAATACGGGCGGCGCTCCCCCGGTCACTGCGCGGCACCCCCGTGCCCCGCGGCCCGGCCGGAGCACGGCTCGCCCGTCTCCGTACCGTCCTGACCGTCTTCTTCGCCCTCGACGGCTTCGTCTTCGCCGGCTGGGTGGTCCGCATCCCCGACATCAAGGACCAGACCGGCGCCTCGCCCAGCGCCCTGGGCCTGGCGCTGCTCGGCGTGTCCGCGGGCGGGGTGGCGACCATGGTGCTCACCGGCGGGCTCATCCGCCGCTACGGCGCCCACGCGGTCACCGTGGGCACGGCCGTCCTGCTCTCGGTCGGCGTGATGCTGCCGCCGCTGACCCGCTCGGCTCTCGCGCTCGGGCTGGTCCTGCTGGTCTTCGGCGCCGCGTTCGGCTCCATCAACGTCGCCATGAACAGCGCGGCGGTCGACCTGGTGGCCGCCCTGCGGCGGCCCGTGATGCCCAGCTTCCACGCGGCGTTCAGCCTGGGCGGGATGCTGGGCGCCGGGCTCGGCGCGCTCGTCGCCGGCCACCTCTCCCCCACCCGGCACCTGCTGCTCCTCGCGCTGCTCGGGCTGGCCGTCACCGCCTTCGCCGGACCCGCGCTCCTCGCCCTCCCGGCCGCGAAGCCGCCGCCCGCCCCGGCCCCGGCAGGGTCCGACACCGACGCCGACGCACCCGGCGTGCCCGGCGGAGAGCCGGGGGGCGGGCCGGCCGCGGCGGAGCCGACCGCCGGGCGCACCCGGCTCCTCGTCGCCGTGCTCGGGCTCGTCGCCCTGTGCACCGCCTACGGCGAAGGGGCCATGGCCGACTGGAGCGCGCTGCACCTCAAGGAGTCCCTGGACGCCGGCCCCGGCCTGGCCGCCGCCGGCTACTCCGTCTTCGCCCTCGCCATGACCGCCGGCCGGCTCTCCGGCACCGCGCTGCTGCTGCGGCTGGGCCAGAACCGGGCCCTGGTCGCCGGCGGCGCGACCGCCTGCGCCGGCATGCTGCTCGGCTCCTTCTCCCCGTCCGTCTGGGGCGCGCTGGTGGGGTTCGCCCTCACCGGCCTCGGCCTGGCCAACATATTCCCCATCGCCATCGGCCGCGCCGGCGAACTCGCCGGACCCCACGGCGTCGCCGTCGCGTCCACCCTCGGCTACGGCGGCATGCTCCTCGGCCCGCCGGCGATCGGCTTCCTGGCCGACTGGTTCTCGCTGCGCGCCGCGCTGAGCACGGTCGCGCTGCTCGCCGGGGCGGCGTCGGTCATCGCGTACGCCATGCAGGCAGGGCAGCAAGCGGCGGGCGCGCGCCGGAGGTGAGGGGGCGGCGGGGCCGGCGGGTCACCTGACGCCGACGGTGCGGGCGAGGACCGCCCGCTGCACCGGCAGCGCCTCGGCGTGCAGCGTGCGGCCCGCGTCGGTGACGCACACCTGCACGCCCCTGCGGTCCTCGGGGCACATGCCGCGGGTCACCAGCCCGTGCTTCTCCAGCCTGCCGACGAGGCGGGACAGCGCGCTCTGGCTGAGGTGCACCCGGTCCGCCAGCTCCTGGACCCGCAGGCTCGCCCTGTCGCCGGCGTCCGCCATGCCGAGCAGCACGTCCAGCACCTCGAAGTCACTGGCCCCGATGCCGTATCGATGCAGCTCGCGGTCCAACTCGCCCACAGCCCGCGCGTGCACCGCGCGGATCTCCCGCCACTGAGAAACGACCGCGCCCTCGGCGCTCCCCGTTGCCATGGCATGGCACCGTACCAGCCCGTGAGCGGGATGTGACGGCCGGTGTGCAACGGATTGAACACGGGGTCGCGCGGATATCCTTCGTTGCATGAGGGGGCTGGATATGACAGGGCCGCGGACGCAGAGCCAACGGGACGCCGTGACCGTCGAGATCGTGTACGCGGCGGTCACGGGGGCGCTTCTGGCGGGGGCGGTGTTCCTCGCCGTCGCCGCGCCCGCGCTGTTCTTCGACGCGGTGCGCGGCGACGCAAGGGTGGGGGTTCTCACGGCCGCGAAGGCGGCGGGGGCTACGGCGTTCGTGATCCGCGTCGGGCTCGTTCTCCGTCGCTGGTGACCTGCCGCCTGACCAGCAGCCTGGCCAGGGGCCAGAGCAGGATCAGCGCGATGACGGCGTAGACGGTGACGGCGAACGGGGTGTTCACCAGGCCGCTCAGGGCGCCGTCGCTGAGTTGCAGCGCCCGGCGCATCTGCTGCTCGGCCGCCGGGCCGAGGATGACGCCGACGATCGCGGGCAGCACCGGCAGCCCGTAGCGCCGCATGCCGAGCCCGATCAGGCCGATCACCAGCAGGATGACCAGGTCGACCGCCTCGCCGCTGACGGCGTACGCGCCGACCGCCGCGAAGAACAGGATGCCCGCGTACAGGTACGGCCGGGGGATGCGCAGCAGCTTCGCCCACACCGGCGCCAGCGGCAGGTTGATGAGCAGCAGCAGGAACATCCCGACGAACAGCGACGCGATCAGACCCCACACCAGGTCCGGTTCGCGGTCGAAGAGCAGCGGGCCCGGCTGGATGCCGTACTGCTGGAACGCGGCCAGCATCACGGCGGCCGTCGCGGTCGTCGGCAGGCCGAGCGTGAGCATCGACACCAGCGTGCCGGCCGCGGACGCGGACGCCGCCGACTCCGGCCCGGCGACGCCTTCGATGGCGCCCTTGCCGAACTCGTCCGGGTGCTTCGACAGCCGCTTCTCCGTCACGTACGACAGGAACGTGGGGATCTCCGCGCCGCCCGCCGGGATCGCCCCGAACGGGAAGCCGATCGCCGGTCCCCGCAGCCACGGCTTCCAGGTGCGCCGCACATCGGCCCGCGCCAGCCACGGCCGGCCGACGGGGATGGGGCCCTGGGTGCCCGAGCGCAGCCGGGCGGCCACCCACAGCGCCTCGCCGACCGCGAAGAGGCCGACCGCGACGATGATGACGTCGATGCCGTCGGCGAGTTGCAGGGAGCCGAACGTCAGCCGCTCCTGGCCGGTCATCTGGTCGAGGCCGACCAGGCCGATCGTCAGCCCGACCAGCAGGGAGGCGAAGCCGCGGATGCGGGAGCGGCCCAGCACGGAGGTCACCGCGATGAACGCGAGGACCATGAGGGCGAAGTAGTCCGGCGCGCCGATGTCGACGGCCAGGTCGGCGATCACCGGCGCCAGCGCGACCAGCAGGACGGTGCCGATCATGCCGCCGGCGAAGTGCCCGATGGCCGCGGCGGCCAGGGCCTGCGGGCCGCGGCCCGCCTTGGCCATCGGGTTGCCCTCGATGGCGGCGACCACCGCGGCGCTCTCGCCCGGTGTGTTGAGCAGGATCGAGGTGGTGGAGCCGCCGAACATGCCGCCGTAGTAGATGCCGGCGAACATGATGAGCGCCGCGGTGGGCTCCAGCCCGTACGTCACGGGGAGCAGCAGCGCGACGGCCATCGCGGGGCCGATACCGGGCAGCACGCCGATGGCGGTGCCGAGGAGGACGCCGACGGCGGCCCAGAGGAGGTGGGCGGGCGTCAGCGCGGTGCCGAAGCCGTCGACGAGGGAGGTGAGGGAGTCCATCTCACAGCACCTCCATGAGGGGCCCGCCGGGCAGCGGGACACCCAGCAGGTTGTTGAAGACGAGGTACGTGGTCACCGACAGCACGGCCGCCACGAGCGGGTCGGTGCCGAACGCGCGGCTGCCCAGCGCGTAGGCCGCGCCCCAGAACAGCAGGGCTCCGGCGACGGGGAAGCCGACCTCGCCGATGAGGAAGGCGGTGGCGAGGAAGACCCCGGCGAGCAGCAGCACGGTGCGCCACTCGGAGGGCGCGTCGAGGTCGACGTCCTCGCCGCCCTCGGCCTCACCCTTGCCGCCGCGCAGCACGTCCACGGCGAGGAGGGCGGCGACGACGAGGAGGGCGGTCCCGACGACGGTGGGGACGGCCTCGGGTCCGACGGGGCCGCGCTGGGCGTAGTCGGTGTCCATGGTCAGGGCGTCGGTCAGGACCACCACGCCGAGGGCCAGCAGCAGGACGCAGACGCCGAGTTCGGACCTGCCGCGCAACGCGGCGAGTGGCCCGCCGGCGGCCCCGTCCGGGGCGTCCCTGTCGTCCGGCGGCCCTCCGGGCATCCGGGTGCCGTCCGTGGTCGGCTCGTTCGTCACAGGCCCAGCTCCTTCAGCACCGAGACCACGCGCCGGTCCTGCGCGTCGAGGTAGTCGCCGAACTTCTCGCCGGTGAGGAAGGCGTCGGTCCAGCCGTTCTTCTTCAGCGACTGCCGCCACTCGGCGGTGTCGTGCAGCTTCTCGAAGAGGTGGATGAGGTTCTTGCGTTCGGTGTCGGACAGCCCCGGCGGGGCGACGAAGCCGCGCCAGTTGGTGAACGCCACGTCGATGCCCGTCTCGCGCAGCGTCGGCGCGTCGATGCCCGGGTGCCGCCGGCCACCGGTGACGGCGAGCACCCGCAGGTCGCCCGCCTCGATCTGGTCGAGGTACTCGCCGACGCCGGAGACGCCGAAGGCGACCTTGCCGCCGAGGATCGACGCGAGCAGTTCGCCGCCGCCGTCGTACGGCACGTAGTTGACCTCCTTCGGCACGATCCCGGCGGCCCGGGCCATCAGCATCGGCGCCAGATGGTCCGGACCGCCGGGAGACGAGCCGCCGCCGACCGGGGTCTTGCCCGGGGCGGCCTTCCAGTCGGCCAGCAGGTCCTCGAACGTCCGGTACGGGGAGTCGGCGGGGACCACGACGATGTCGGGCTCCTCGGTGACCCGCGCGAGGGGGGTGGTGTCGGCGAGCGTGTGGCCGGTCGTGTTGGTACGGACCGCGCCGCTGACCCCGAGCCCCATGGACATCGCGAGCTTGCCGTTGCCGTGCTCGTTGACCAGCCGGGACAGGCCCACGGTGCCGCCGGCCCCGGGGAGGTTGAAGACCTCGACGTTGCTGCCGAGATCGGCGTCCTCGATGTTCCTGGCGACGGTCCGGGCGGTGATGTCGTAGCCGCCCCCCGGGGTGTTGGGCACCATCAGCTCCAGGCCGGGGATCCTGCTGCCGTCCGCCGCGCCGTCCCCCTCCGTGAGGAGGGGCGGGCCGAGGAGCACCAGGAGCGCCGCCGCCGCGAGCGCGAACGGGGTGCGTAGAGTGGCCGGCAGACGCACGGTTCGGGTCACCGCCTCTTCGTCGAGGAGCCGGCTCCGCGGAGCCGTGGATGATCACTGGGGTCCGGATGTCGCCACATGCTCCCGCCGCGACCGCCGCGTGTCGCGCTTGTGAACGCAAGGAAACTTCTGGTCGTTCTGGTCCCGGCGCGGGCCGCTCCGGGGCGCTAGCCTGACCGCCGTGATCCGGGTACTGGTGGTCGACGACGACTTCATGGTGGCCAGGCTGCACAGCCGCTACGTCGCGGCGACCGACGGCTTCGAGGTGGCAGGCGTCGCGCACAGCGGCGCCGAGGCGCTGCGCGCCGTGGCGCGGCTGCGCCCCGACTTGGTGCTGCTCGACGTCTACCTGCCGGACATGGACGGCATCGGGGTGCTGCGGCGGCTGCGCGCGGGGGAACACGCGGACACCGACGTACTCGTGATCACCGCGTCGCGGGACGCCGAAACCATCCGCGGCGCGCTGCACGGCGGCGCGCTGCACTACGTCATCAAGCCGTTCAGCCAGGCCGCGCTGCAGGAGCAGTTGCGCCACTTCGCCGCCACCCGGGCCCGGCTCGACGCGCTCGACGAGGCCGACGGCGTCCAGCAGGCCCACGTCGACCGGCTGTTCAGCGCCCGCCCCACCGTCTCGGGGGCGCTGCCCAAGGGGCTCAACGCGCGCACCGCCGAGCTGGTGGAGCGGGTGCTGCGCGCGCACCCCGACGGGCTGTCGGCCAGCGAGTGCGCGGAGGCGGCGGCGATCTCCCGGGTCGCCGCCCGGCGCTATCTGGAGTTTTTCGCCGACTCCGGCCGCGCCGAGCTGTCGCTGAAGTACGGCGGCACGGGACGGCCCGAGCACCGCTACCGCTGGTCCGCCTGAGGCGTACGCGGACGGCCGCGCGCCGGCGCGGGAGCACCCGCGCGCGGCCCGTACCCTCGCGGACGCGCCCGTACGCGACCCGCACGCGCAGCCCGTACGTCACCCCTGCGGGTGCTTGCCGGGGTGCCGGGGCGACGGCGGGGGTAGTGCTGCCCCGGGCGCTGGACGCGAACGAACCCGGGGAGGGGCGGATGCCGCCTAAGCAGCCGTTCGAACTGCCGACCTTCTACCTGCCGTGGCCCGCGCGGCTCAACCCGCACGTCGAGCAGGCGCGGATGCACTCGCGGGCCTGGGCGCGCGGGATGGGGATGCTGGAGGGCTCGGGGGTCTGGAACACCGCGGACCTCGACGCGCACGACTACGCGCTGCTGTGCGCGTACACCCACCCCGACTGCTCGGCCGACGTGCTGTCGCTGGTGACCGACTGGTACGTGTGGGTGTTCTTCTTCGACGACCACTTCGTGGAGGCGTTCAAGCGCGATCGCGACCGGGCCGGCGCCAAGGCTCACCTCGACCGGCTGCCGGCGTTCATGCCGCTGGAGACGACCGGGACGGGCGGCGCGGACGTGCCGGAGCCGCGCAACCCGGTCGAGGCGGGGCTCGCGGACCTGTGGGCGCGCACCGTGCCCGCGATGTCGGCGGGGTGGCGGCGGCGGTTCGCGCAGAGCACGGTCAACCTCCTCGACGAGTCGCTGTGGGAGCTGGCCAACATCGACGAGGGGCGGGTGGCCAACCCCGTCGAGTACGTCGAGATGCGGCGCAAGGTCGGCGGGGCGCCGTGGTCCGCGGGGCTGGTGGAGTACGCCGCCGCGGCGGAGGTGCCCGACCGGGTGGCCGCGTCCCGGCCGCTGCTGGTGCTGCGCGACACCTTCGCCGACGCCGTGCACCTGCGCAACGACCTCTTCTCGTACCAGCGCGAGGTCGAGGACGAGGGTGAGCTGAGCAACGGCGTGCTGGTGATGGAGACGTTCCTCGGCTGCGGCACGCAGGAGGCCGCCGAGCGCGTCAACGACCTGCTGACCTCCCGGATGCAGCAGTTCGAGCACACGGCGCTCACCGAGGTGCCCGTGCTCGGCGCGGAGGAGGGGCTGACGCCCGCGGAGGGCGCGCGGGTGGCGGCGTACGCGAAGGGGCTGCAGGACTGGCAGTCGGGCGGGCACGAGTGGCACCTGCGCTCCAGCCGCTACATGAACGAGGGCGCCGTGGCCGCCTCGCCGTACGCGCCCGGCGGACCCGGCGCCGCGGACGTGAGCCTGCGCGGGCTGCTGACCGCGACCGGGGCGACGCGGCTGCGCTCGTACGCGCACGTGCCGCACCGGCGGACCGGCCCGTCGATCGTGCCGGAGCTGCCCATGCCGTACCGTCTCCGGCTCTCGCACCACCTCGACGCGGCCCGGGCCCGGACGCTCGACTGGGTCCGCCGGATGGGCATCCTGGCCCCGCAGCCGGGCGTGCCGGGCTCGTACGTGTGGGACGCCCGCCGGTACCGGGGCTACGACCTTCCGCTCTGCGCCGCGGGGCTGCACCCGGACGCCGACGAGGAGGAACTGGACCTGGCGTCGCAGTGGCTGGCCTGGGGCACGTACGGGGACGACTACTACCCTGCCGTCTTCGGCCGGTCCCGCGACCTGGCCGGCGCGCGGGCCTCGAACGACCGGCTGAAGCAGTGCATGCCGACGGCCGGCGGCACCGCCCCGCCGCCCCCGGCGAACGCGCTGGAGCGCGGCCTTGCCGACCTGTGGCGGCGGACTGCCGGGCCGATGCCACTGGAGCGGCGGGCGCACTTCCGGGCGGCCGTGGACGTGATGCTCGACGCCTGGCTGTGGGAGCTGTCCAACCTGGCCCAGAACCGCGTTCCCGACCCGGTCGACTACATCGAGATGCGCCGGGCGACGTTCGGCGCGGACCTGACGATGTACCTGTGCCGGCTGCGCCGCGGACCCGGGGTGCCGGCCGAGGTGTACGAGAGCGGGCCGGTGCGCGCGCTGGAGAAGACCGCCGTCGACTACGCCTGCCTGCTCAACGACCTGTTCTCCTACCAGAAGGAGATCGAGTACGACGGCGACCTCCACAACGGCGTTCTGGTGGTGCAGCACTTCTTCGGCGTCGGCTATCCGGCGGCGGTGCGGATCGTGCACGACCTCACGGTGGGGCGGATGCGGCAGTTCGAGCACGTCCTCGAAGCCGGGCTGCCGGTGCTGTACGAGGACCTCGGGGCGCCGGAGGAGACGCGCGCGGCGGTCGAGACCTACGTGCGCGACCTGCAGAACTGGATGGCCGGGATCCGCAACTGGCACCTGCACGTGCGGCGGTACGGCGCCGCCGAGCTGGCGGAGGACGCGGGCGGCCCCGGGCTGCCGGGCGGGGCGCCGGCGGGGCTCGGCACGGCGGCGGCACGGCCGGCGGCGTGGGCCGGGGGGTGAGTGCCCGGGGCGGCGGGCAGGCGCGGGGACCCGGGGCACGGGGCCGGGTCCCCTGTCACGGCTCCCGGGTCAGCCGAGCCAGCCGGGGCGTACCAGCCCCGACTCGTAGGCCTGCACCACCAGTTGCGCCC
The DNA here is from genome assembly GCF_027497195.1 of Streptomyces sp. WMMC500. Classification (NCBI taxonomy): domain Bacteria; kingdom Bacillati; phylum Actinomycetota; class Actinomycetes; order Kitasatosporales; family Streptomycetaceae; genus Streptomyces; species Streptomyces sp. WMMC500. Next base: position 8,211,156 of record NZ_CP114905.1, on the reverse strand, counting down.
GGTCCCGTACGCCGAGTTTGACCATGGTCCGGCTGACGTGCGTCTTGGCGGTCAGCGGGCTGACCACCAGCCTGCGGGCGATCTCCTCGTTGGACAGGCCCATGCCCACCAGCGCCATGACCTCCCGCTCCCGGTCGGTCAGCTCGTCCAGCGCCGCGGCCGCCGCGGGCTGCTTGGAGCGGGCGGCGAACTCGGAGATCAGCCGGCGGGTGACGCCCGGGGACAGCAGTGCGTCGCCCTCGACCACCGCCCGTACCGCGCGCACCAGTTCCTCCGGCTCGGTGTCCTTGACCAGGAAGCCGGAGGCGCCGGAGCGGATCGCCTCGAAGACGTACTCGTCCAGCTCGAAGGTGGTGAGCATGACGACCTTCACGTCCGCCAGGTCCGGGTCGCCGGTGATCCGGCGGGTGGCCTCCAGGCCGTCGAGGACCGGCATGCGGATGTCCATGAGGACGACGTCAGGGCGCTGTTCGCGGACGAGGGCCACGGCCTGCTCGCCGTCGGCCGCCTCGCCGCACACCGCCACGTCTTCCTGGGCGTCGAGGAGGGCGCCGAAGCCGGCCCGTACGAGCACCTGGTCGTCGGCGAGCATCACGCGGATCACTTGCGCTCCTCGGGGGTGTCGCGGGCGGGGGTGTCGCGGGAAGGGGTCGCGCGGCCGGCGTTCACGGTATCCGCCGGGAGCGGGAGGCGGGCCCGTACCCGGAAGCCGCCGTCGGGGCGGGTGGCGGCGTCGACGGTGCCGCCGAGCGCGGAGGCGCGCTCGCGCATGCCGACCAGGCCGTTGCCGCCGCCGGTGAGGCCGCTCGCGGTGGCGGGGCCGTCGTCGTCGACCTGCAGCTCCAGCAGGGCCGGGGCGTAGCGGACCAGGACCCGGGCGGTGCGCGAGCCGGAGTGGCGGACGACGTTGGTCAGGGCCTCCTGGACGATGCGGAACGCGGCGAGTTCCGTGCCCGGCGGCAGCGGGGCGCGAGCCCCCTCGACGCTGACGTCCACGGTGAGGCCGGCCGCGGCGGCCTGCTCCTTCAGCTCGCCGAGCCGGTCGAGGCCGGGGGCGGGCGAGCGCGGGGCGCCACCGGGGGTGCGCAGCGCGTCGAGCACCTGGCGGACCTCGCCGAGCGCTTCCTTGCTGGCGGACTTGATGGTGGTCAGCGCCTCGCGGGCCTTCTCGGGCTGCTGGTCGAGGAGCGCGAGGCCGACGCCTGCCTGGATGTTGATGACGGAGATGCTGTGCGCCAGCACGTCGTGCAGCTCGCGCGCGATGCGCAGCCGCTCCTCGTCGGCGCGGCGGCGCCTGGCCTGCTCGCGCTCGGCCCTCACCGCCGCCCACTGCTCGCGGCGCGTACGCATCAACTCGCCGCCCGCGACCACCGCCAGCACCCAGGCGACGACGAACAGCACCTGGCCCCAGTGGCCGCCGCCGTCGTCGCCGGGCGGCAGCCAGCGGTAGAGAAGGGAGGTGTACGCGACGTGGCCGGCGAAGAGAAGTGCGAGCGCCCCCCAGACGGCGTGCCGCTCCCCCACCGAGATCGCCGCGAAGCAGGCGACGGCCGCGCTGAGGAAGACCGGCCCGTACGGGAAGCCGGCGGCCAGATAGCCGAGGCAGACGGCGACGGTGCCGAAGGCCGCGGTGCGGGGGTAACGGTGCCGCAGCAGGAGGAGGACGGCGGCGGCCAGGAGGAAGCCGAGGGCGCCGGGGAAGGGGTCGACGCGGTCGGTGGACTGGGCGGCGCCGCGGGTGCCGGCGATCATGAAGAGGGTCAGGAAGAGGGTGGAGCGCCAGGGCAGGCGGTCGCGGCCGGAGAGCCGGCCGAGTATGCCGGGCAGCGGGCGGGCGGCCGGGTCGTCGGGACCGTCGGCGCCGCCGCCGGGGGCGTGGGGCCCGCCGGCCGGGGGCCCCGGCCACCACCGGCCGCCGGCCCCGTCGTCCCGCCCCCACCAGGGGGGTCCTCCGCGTCGCATGGCTGAAACGCTAACCGGCGGCGGCGGCTTCGGGCGTCAGCCGTACGCGGACATCCGCCGTACTCCCGGTGGAGTACCTGCTCAGCGGGGTACGGCCGGCGGTTGTGCCGGTGCCGGGGGCTGCGTGGGGGCCGGCAGGCGGGCGGGGGCTTACGCAGCGGGGGTGCGCAGGCCGACGCCGCGGCCCAGGTCCGCCGCGGCCCGGTCGAAGAACTGCTCGCGGGCGTGGACGACCTCGTGGAACTGGCCGAACACCTCGAAGCCGACGAGGCCGAAGAGCTGGGACCAGGCGGCGACCAGCCGCGCCATCGCCGCCGGGTGCAGCCGCACGCCCAGGCGGCGCACCAGCTGCTCGGCGTCGCGGAGCACGTCGGCGGACTCGACGGTCGCGGGGGCGAGCAGCCCGGCGTCGGCGGCTTCCGCGGCGACGCCGATCAGGGCGCGGGCGACGCGGGAGGCGGGGTCGGTGGTGGCTTCGGGGGCGGCGTAGCCGGGGACGGGGGAGCCGTAGATGAGGGCGTACTCGTGCGGGTGGGCCAGCGCCCAGCGGCGTACGGCGTGGCAGGCGGCGGTCCAGCGGACGACGGGATCGGCGGCGGGCGCGGCGGCGACGGCGCGCTCCGCGGCGGCGCCCACGGCGTCGTAGGCGTCGATGATCAGTGCGGTGAGGAGGTCGTCGCGGCTGGGGTAGTAGCGGTAGAGCGCGGAGGAGACCATGCCCAGCTCGCGGGCGACGGCGCGCAGGGAGAGGCGGGCGGCGCCGGCGTCGGCGAGCTGGCGTCTGGCCTCGGCCTTGATGCTCTCGGCGATCTCGCCGCGGGCGCGCTCCCTGGCTCCGGTGACCCTCGTCATGGGGGCAGTCTGCCATCGGGAGAGCAGTGCACACCATCGAGAGCAGTGCACAAAAACGAGAGCACTGCTCTTGCTTTGCAGCGCCGCTCCGAGGCACACTTCTCTTAGGCGAGAGCACTGCTCTCGGTTCGGATCAGCGCTCACACCGGGAGGTCACGATGACCACGCACACGCACCCCTACTACCTCAAGGCCGGCCCCCTGGCCTCGCGCTTCAACAAGGCGGTGGGCTGGCTCGCGCGCCACGGCATGAGCTTCATGGGCACCGCGGAGCTGTCCGTACGCGGCCGCAAGTCCGGCAGGATGCTGCGCCTGCCCGTCAACCCCCACCACCACGACGGCGAGCAGTACCTCGTCTCCGCCCGCGGCCACTCCCAGTGGGTCCGGAACATGCGCGCGGCCGGCGGCGGCGAGCTGCGCGTCGGGCGCAAGGTGCGCCCCTTCACCGTCGAGGAGGTGCCGCCCGACACCGCCGTGCCCGTGTTGCGCAGCTACCTGGAGCGCTGGGGCTGGGAGGTCGACCAGTACTTCCAGGGCGTCACGGCCGCCTCCTCCGACGAGGAACTACGCGCCGCCGCCCCCGACCACCCGGTCTTCCGCCTCACCGAGACCCGCTGAGCGCGCCCTTCCGGTCCAGCAGCGACAGCATCCGGTGCGCCGCCGGGTGGGTGCGGACGATCTCGCCGAGCGTCGTCGACCCCTGCGTGACCTTCGCGAACATGTGCCACGCCGGCCGGAACCCGGTCAGCACCGCGTGGAACACCGCCGGGTGCCGCTCGAAGGCCGCCAGCATCCGCCGCCCCACGGCCATCTCCACGCCGAGGCCGGCCTTGACGGCGAACGCGTAGTTGAGCGCCTGGCGCCGCGCGTCCACCGCGTCCTGCGCCTCCGCGATGCGCACCGCCCACTCCCCCGCGAGCCGGCCGGAGCGCAGCGCGTACGAGATGCCCTCCCGGGTCCACGGCTCCAGCAGCCCGGCGGCGTCGCCGCAGACCACGACCCGCCCGCGGGACAGCGGCGAGTTGTGCGCGCGGCAGCGGGTCAGGTGCCCCGACGACAGGCTCGGCTCGAAGCCGGCCAGGCCTAGCCGGGCGGTGAACTCCTCCAGATAGCGCTTGGTCGCCGCGCCGTCGCCGCGGGCGGAGATCACGCCGACCGTCAGGGTGTCGCCCTTGGGGAAGACCCACCCGTAACTCCCGGGCAGCGGGCCCCAGTCGATGAGCACCCGGCCGCGCCAGTCGTCGGCGACCTCCGGCGGCACCGGGATCTCCGCCTCCAGGCCCAGGTCCACCTGCTCCAGCTCCACCCCGACGTGGCTGCTGGTCCGCCCCGCGCTGCCGTCCGCGCCGACCACGGAGCGGGCCAGCACCTTCTCCCCGCCCGCCAGGTGGACGGCCACCGTGCGCCGGTCCGGCACGTCGGGCCCGTGCTGCTCGACGCGGGCGACCGTCACGCCGGTGCGCAGCCGCGCCCCCGCGCGCTGCGCCGCCTCGGCCAGCCGGGCGTCAAGCTCCGCGCGGTTGACGAGCCCGAAAAGCGTGCGGCGGGAGCGGCGCGTACGGCCGAGCCGGCCGCGCATGGTGAACGTCACGGCGTTGACGCGGTCGCGCAGCGGCAGTTCGACGCCCTCCGGGAGCGCCTCGCGGGACAGCCCGATGATGCCGCCGCCGCAGGTCTTGTAGCGGGGCAGTTCGGAACGCTCCAGGAGCAGCACGCGGCGGCCCTGGCCGGCGGCCGCGTACGCCGCGGAGGCTCCGGCGGGGCCCGCGCCGATCACGACGACGTCCCAGACGGCCGGCTCCCCGCCGGCCTCGTCACCGGGACCGGGGCCGTGCCGCTCCCCGGGCGCCGGACCCGGTGTCCCGTCCGGCGCCGCGTCCCGCCCCTCGCCCGGCGACCGGCCGTCCGCCGCTTCGCCCGCTTCGTTGCCCGCCTCGTTCTCGCTGGTCACGTTGGCTCTCTGCTCCTGTTTCCGGCCACCCCCACACAGGGGCGCCCACCTGCCGCATCCTAGAACGACGCACCGCTGTGCGATGATCGTCACCGCTCGCCCCGACCCGGGGACCCGACACCGCAGGACACAACGCAGTTCGCCCGAGGAGCGTTCCCATGGACACCGATCGGCTCGCCGGCACCGTCGCCGGACTGCTGCCGCGCGCCCGTACCGAACTGGCCGAGCTGGTCTCCTTCCGCTCGGTCGCGCTCGTCGATCCGGAGCGCTTCCCGGCGACCGAGTCCGACGCCGCCGCACGCTGGGTCGCGGACTCGCTGACCGCCGAGGGCTTCACGGACGTGCAGTTGCTCGACACCCCGGACGGCACCCGTTCGGTGTACGGATACCTGCCCGGACCGGCGGGCGCCCCCACGGTGCTGCTCTACGCCCACTACGACGTACAGCCGCCGCTCGACGAATCGGCGTGGCTCAGCCCGCCGTTCGAGCTGACCGAGCGCGACGGCCGGTGGTACGGGCGCGGCGCCGCGGACTGCAAGGGCGGCGTCCTCATGCACCTGACCGCGCTGCGCGCGCTGCGCGAGAACGGCGGCGTGCCGGTCTCGGTCAAGGTCATCGTGGAGGGCTCGGAGGAACAGGGCACCGGCGGTCTGCAGCAGTACGCCGTGCAGCACCCGGAGTTGCTGGCGGCCGACACGATCGTCATCGGCGACGTCGGCAACTTCCGCGTGGGGCTGCCGACGGTCACGGCGACGCTGCGCGGCATGACGATGCTGCGCGTGCAGGTGGACGCGCTGGCGGGGAACCTGCACTCGGGCCAGTTCGGCGGCGCCGCCCCCGACGCCCTCGCCGCGCTCATCCGGATCCTCGACTCGCTGCGCGCACCCGACGGCTCGACCACGGTCGACGGCCTCGCACCCGGCTCCCGGTGGGACGGCCTGGCCTACCCGGAGGAGAGCTTCCGCGGCGACGCCAAGGTGCTCGACGGCGTGGAGCTCATCGGCTCGGGAAGCGTCGCGGACCGCATCTGGGCGAGCCCCGCGGTGACGGTCATCGGCATGGACGTCCCGTCGGTGGCCGAGGCCACGCCTTCGGTGCAGGCCACCGCGGCGGCGCTGGTGAGCCTGCGGCTGCCGCCGGGCCACGACGCGACCGAGGCGACGGAGCGGCTGACCGCGCACTTCGAGGCGCACGCGCCCTGGGGCGTACGGGTGACCACCGAGCCGTACGGCTCGGGCGAGCCGTTCCGCGCCGACGTCACCAGCCCGGCGTACCGCGCGATGGCCGAGGCGATGCGCGCGGCGTACCCGGGCGAGGAGATGCAGGTGGCCGGGCAGGGCGGCACGATCCCGCTGTGCAACACCCTGGCCGAGCTGTACCCCCGGGCGGAGATCCTGCTGATCGGGCTCTCCGAGCCGGAGGCGCAGATCCACGCGGTGAACGAGAGCGTGTCGCCGGAGGAGCTGGAGCGGCTGTCGTTCGCCGAGGCGCTGTTCCTGCACGGGTACGCGGCCGGGCGCGCGGGCTGACGCCGGGGCCGGCTCCGGGCGGAGCCCGCCGGGGACCGGCCGTCAGGCGACGTCGCTGAGCCGGGCGAAGACGACGACGTTGCCCTCGTAGCCGGGGTCGTTCCCCTCGCGGTAGCGGCCGCCGCAGGTGAGCACGCGCAGTTCGGCGCGGTCGGAGTCGCCGTAGACGCGCCGGCTGGGGAAGTCGTCGGCGTCGAAGACCTCGACGGCGTACACGGTGAACTCCGCCGTGCGGCCGTCCTTCCTGTCCACCCTGACGACCTCGCCGCGCTTCAGGCCGCCGAGGCGGTAGAAGACGGCGGGCCCGGCCGCGTCGTCGACGTGCCCGGTGACGACGGCGGTGCCCGCGGCGCCGGGGGTGGGAGCGTCCCGGTACCAGCCGGCGAGGTCGCGCACGCCGGGCGGCGGCGCCGCGAGCCAGCCGTCGCGGTCGAGTCCCACCTCGGTCAGCGGCGCGTCGACGCCGATGGCGGGGATACGGATCGCGGCGGGCGGCGAGGTGGGCAGCGGCGGGTGGGCGGGCGGGCCGTCGTCGGTGAGTGCGCTCTGCCCGGAGGGCTGCGGCGGACCGAAGCCCCCGGTGAGGGCGGTGTGGATCATGCCGATGCCGAGGAGCATCACGCAGATCACGACGCCCGCGGCGAACTTGTTGCGCAGCGCACGGGCCACGCTCCCGCCGCCCTCGCCCGCCCCGCCGGGGTCCGGGGGTGGACCGCCGGGCGCGGTGCCGTTCGGGGTGGCCCCGTACCCGGTCGTGTCGTGGGGCGGCGTGCCGTGGGGGGTCATGCCGTAGGGCATCGTGGCGTAGGGGTCGGCGGTGCGTTGCTCGTGCATGGTGCGGACCGTTTCTGCGCAGGGAACCGCGCGGGGAGCCGGGTGGGGAGTCGGGTGCGGCCTGCGCGTGCCGCCCCGCGGCCGGGAGGCCGCGGGGCGGCACGCGCGATGCGGACCGGTGCCTGCGCCGCGGGGTCAGTCGCGGCCGGGCGCCTCCCGGCGCCGCAGGAGCAGCGCCCCGCCGAACGCACCGGCGGCCGTGAGCCCGGCGCCGCCGGAGAGCATCGCGACGCTCTCCTCCTGCGAGCCGCCCAGCCCACCGCGGGCCGGCCGGGTGGGCTTCACCGGCTCGGCGGGCCGGACCGGCTGCGCGGCCTCCTTGCCCTCCTTGCCCTCCTTGCCCGGCTGCGCCGGCCGGGCGGACTGGCCCGGCGCGGCCTCCTTGCCGGGCTCCTTCCCCGGCCGGGAGGTGGCTGCGACCGCCGACCCGTCGCCGCCGGCGGCGGCGATGGTCAGCGGCGCGGTGCCGGACTCGTTGCCGCATGTGAACGTCACGTCGAACACGGCGCCCGGCTTGGCGTCCAGGTCGACCTTCACCTGCGCGCTCTGGGTGCCGCCGCCGGTGCCGAGGGTCGTCTTGTCGAAGACCGCCGACGAGGCCGTGGCTTCCTGCCGGCACTCCGTCACGGTCAGGTCGACCGTGCCGCCCGGCTTGACGGTCTTGGGAGTGACGCTGAAACCGAAGGAGGTGATGTTGCTGTCGTTGTCCTGCGCCGTCGCCACCGTGGCCGTGAGGCCGGCGGCGAGGGCGCCGACCGCCGCGGCGGCCAGCACCGTGGTTATGATCCGCATCGCTCGTTAGCTCCTGAAGTGGGGGGACGCGACGACGTGGGCCGCCGCTAGCAGAGACGCTAAGCAGGCGAAGGCATTGACACACACTCAAAAAGTGCTGAATGGGGCAATAGCAGGGCCAATAGGGTTGCCTACGCCCCGTCCGGGACCGGCGCGCCGCCCTCCAGGTAGACCGCCGCCCCCCGCCGCCGGGCCCGCAGCGCCCAGCGCAGCCGGCTGTACCGCACCGACGGCAGCAGGACGCCCGCCTCGTCCTCCGTGACGAACCGCCAGGCCCGCAGCTCGGGCCCCGGCAGCAGGACGCCGGCCGCCTCCGCGGGGCCCAGCCGGCCGCCGTCGTAGAGCAGCCGCAGCCCGCCGTACTCGGGCGGCCGGGGCGGCTCCCAGTCCACCACCAGCAGCCGGGGCGCCCGCCGCAGGGTCAGCCCCAGCTCCTCCGCCACCTCCCGGACACCGCCGCGCGCCGGCGCCTCGCCGGCCTCGACGACGCCGCCGGGGAACTCCCAGCCCGGCTTGTACGTAGGGTCGACCAGGAGCACCCGGTCCTCCTCGTCGAAGAGCAGCACGCCGGCGGCGAGCGTCTCGCCGGTGGGCTCGGAGTTCTGCACGATGTCGCAGTGGCCGGCCCCGGCGCGCAGGCAGGAGGCGATCTCCTCGGCGGCCTCGCGGGGGGTCTGACCCGCGGCGTCGACGAGGTGGGCGTCGCCGGCGAGCCAGGGCGGGAAGGGCTCGGCATGCAGGATCGTTTCGTCTAGCGAGACCAGCACATGCCGCACGTCGAAGCCGCGAGAGGCCAGCCGCCCGAAGATCTCGTCGCGGTGCTCCTGGCGCCACAGCGCCGCCGGCACCACCAGCGGACCGTCCGCCTCCGCGAGCAGCGCCGCCGCCGTCTCCACCACCAGCCGCCGCCACGACGGCAGCTCCCGCTCGTCCCCGACCTCGTCCAGGCGCTTCTGCGGCAGCAGCGCGCGCAGTTGCCCGCCCGTCAGCTCCGGGTCGTAGAGGATGCTCCCCGGGGTCAGCTCCACCAGTTCGTGCGCGACGCGGCGCAGACCCGTATCCCATGCGCCGTTCAGCCAGACGATCACATGTTCCCCCTCTCAGCCGCCCCCAGAGAGTTGCCCGCTACCTGCTCCCGGGGAAACTCCGTGCGAAGAGTTTGGCCGCCGGGCTTCTCTGAACTACCCGCGCGGCCGGTCGGCTAGTGCTGGTGGCCGAGAAGGTTCCCCGCGTCGCGACGGCCCGCACGGCGCCTCGACGCGCGTTCTCGGACCACCGAGGACGGAAGTGACGGGGAAGGCTTAATCGGATGTGCGTGCGGCGCGGGGTTGTTAGGTTTGCCGTGTGCCGAAGCTGAATCAGATCATCGCGGTCGAGAAGGGCGTCAAGTCCAAGGCCCTCCAGGAGCTCACCCAGGTTCACCAGGACGTGCAGAAGCCCGCCCTGCTGGCCGGTATCTCCCGGACCTACCAGCCCAAGGACGAGGAGGGCGAGCAACTGCCGCCCGAGTCCACGCGGGTGCAGATCAAGGCCGAGGACGCGCTGCGGTCGACCGCCGGGACGCTGACGCGGCTCTTCGACGTGACCGCGACGAAGGACTGGGCGAACCGGTCCGCGGTCGCCGACGTGGTGGTCGACGGTACGGTGCTGTTGCCCCAGGTGCCGGTCCCCTATCTGTTGTTCCTGGAGAAGCAACTCACCGACCTGCACACCTTCGTGCGCAAGCTGCCGGTGCTCGACGCCTCCGAGTCGTGGAACCTCGACCCGTCGACGGACGCGTGGAAGACGGACCCGGTGCGGACCATCCGCACGAAGAAGGTTCCGCGCAACCACGTGAAGGCCGAGGCCACGGAGCAGCACCCGGCGCAGGTCGAGGTGTACTACGAGGATGTTCCGGTCGGTTACTGGACCACGGTGAAGTTCTCCGGCGCCCTGCCCGCCCGGCGGGTCAACGAGCTCCTCGACCGCGTCGAGAAGCTCCAGCAGTCCGTCAAGTTCGCCCGCGAGGAGGCGAACAACACCGAGGTCACCGACCAGCGGATCGGCGACACGGTGTTCGGCTACCTCTTCGGGTAGCCCCCGCACACGCCCTCCGCCGCGAGCGGAGGGTGCGCGATGAGCGCAAGCTGAAACTGATGTCGAAGCTGATGGAGGGGTGTCAGTTGGGGGTTCGAATCCCTCTCCCCGCACCACGTGCGGGGGTGGCCCAAGCCTGGCAGAGGCGGCCCCGTGAAACTCAGGTTCTCGCTCCAGTCTCAGTATTCGCCGCCGAACACCGGATCGACCGAGCGTGGGCGAACATCGACGGATGGGGGTTCAAGTCCCTCCGGCGCCTCTCTCGCGGCGCTGTAGTTCAAAGGCAGAACACGTCGATCTCAACATGACCCGCGGTTCTTCAACGCCGCCGGTGTGCGCAAATGGGTGGCAATCTGGAGCCCGGGGGCTGGACATGCTCCCGGGCTCCGTCGCGTGCGGTCCAATCGGGCCGTACGGGGTCCGGCAAGGGACCGTTCGGCCCCTCCAAGACACTCCGCCCGCCGGGCAGGCTGGCGCTCACCTGCTCGCTTCGCGCGGGCCGGACCGGCGGCCCGGTCCGGAGGTCAGAAGGGCTGGCCGAAGGCTCCCCCCGGGCCGCCGTCGTCTTGTTCCCGGCGGGCCGCCGCCCGCCTCCCCGCCCCTCACCCCTTGGTGGAGCCGAGCGTCAGCCCGGCGATGAAGTGACGCTGCAGCAGCAGGAAGACGATGATCGTCGGCAGCGCGACCAGCACGGAGCCCGCGGCGAGCAGGTTGTAGTCGGTGAAGAACTGCCCGCGCAGGTTGTTGAGCGCCGAGGTGATCGGGAGCTTGTCGCCGTCGGAGATGAAGACGAGCGCCCACAGGAAGTCGTTGTACATCCAGGTGAACTGCAGCGTCCCCAGCGCCGCCAGCGCCGGGCGGCACAGGGGCAGCGTGATCCGCCAGTACTGGGTCCACACCCCGGCGCCGTCGACGACCGCGGCCTCCAGGATCTCGGTGGGCAGCGCGCGCATGAAGTTCGCCAGCACGAACACGCAGAAGCCGAGCTGGAAGCCGACGTTGACGGAGATGACGGCCCAGTACGAGTCGTACATCGTCATCGACTCGGACATCCAGTACGGCAGCTCGATGCGGTTGAACATCACGTACAGCGGCGTGACGATGACCTGCTGCGGCAGCAGGTTGCCCGCGGTGAAGAGGATGAGCAGGAAGAGCCCGCCGCGGATGCGGAGCCGTGCCAGCACGAAGGCGGCGAACGACGCCAGGAAGAGCACGATCAGCACGCCGGGCACCGCGATGATGAGCGAGTTGACGAAGTACTTGCTCATCTCCGAGTCGGAGAACGCCTGCCGGTAGTAGTCGAAGGACAGCTTGCGGGGGAAGGAGAAATAGCCGTGCTCGGCGGTCTCCTCGTAGGGGCGCAGCGAGGCGTACACGGCGAGCAGCAGCGGGGCCAGGAAGGCCAGCGAGACCCCGCCGAGGAAGATGTGCACGCCGAACCGGCCGCGGCGCGGCCGGCGCCCGGCCGGCGGGTCCGGCGTCTTGGCCGGCGCCGCGGCGGCCGGCCGCGGCCCGGCGGCGGTGGGGACGTCGGCGCTCATCGGCGCTCCTCCCCGCGCATCTCCTGAACCAGGTACGTCACGATGAACCCCAGGGAGACGGTGAGCAGCACCACGGCGATGGCGGAGCCGAAGCCGATGCGGCTGGCCTCCCCGATGATGTTGTCGGTGACGAGCACGGAGAGCAGCTCCAGGCCGTTTCTGCCCTTGTTGATGGCGTAGACGATGTCGAAGGCGCGGAGCGCCTCGATGACGGTGATGACGAGGACGACGACGTTGACCGGCCGCATCGTGGGGAAGACCACGCGCAGGAAGGTCTGCCGCTCGTTCGCGCCGTCGATCGCGGCGGCCTCCTTCAGTTCGGGGGCCACGGCCTTGAGTCCGGCCAGATAGAGGATCATCACGTAGCCGGTGTGCCGCCAGCCGGCGGCCAGCAGGACCATCCAGATGTTGAGGTCGCGGTCGCCGAGCCAGTCGGTGGGGTTGTTCTCGTTGCCCAGGATGGCGTTGAGCGCGCCCTGGTCGCGGGAGAAGACCAGTTGGGCGATGAAGCCGACGACGGCGAGGGAGAGCACCACCGGCAGGTAGATCGTGGACTGGTAGAAGCGCGAGAAGCGCACGCCGCGGTCGATGACGACCGCGAGCAGCAGCCCGAAGGGCGTGGCCACCAGCCCGAGGAACGCGATCCACAGCAGGTTGTTGCGGACCGCGGGCCAGAACGGCGGGTAGTCCCCGCCGGCGAGCGTGTCGTAGTTGTCGCCGCCGACCCAGCTCAGGTCGGACAGGCCGTCCCAGGAGGAGAAGGAGAGGGTGATGGAGGCGACGGTCGGCCCCCAGATGATGAACAGGTCCAGCAGGATGGCGAAGCCCAGCAGCACGCCGATGACGGCGAGGTCGCGCGCGGTGAACCGCCGCCGACCCCGCCGTCGGGTGCGCCGCGCGTGGGTGACGAGCGGCACGGCGGCTTACTCCTGGCCTTCGGCGAAGATGGTCTTCTTCTGGCCCTCGATGCCCTTGAGCAGGCCGTCGATGTCGTCGGGGTCGTCGATGAAGTCCTGCAGCGCCTTGATCATGACCGTCGAGGCGAAGTCGGGGCGCGTGTCCCGGTCGAGGAACTGGGATATCTGTTTGGCGTTCGAGACGAGCTCCGCCGCCTTCTTCTGCAGCGTCGAGTAGGAGGACGTGTCGGCGCCGGAGTGCACGGCGACGTTGTTGGGGTCGGACTTCAGGTACGCGTCCTCGGCGGCCGGGGTGGCGAGGAACTTCAGCAGTTCCTGCGCACCTTCCTCGTTCTTGACCTTGGACGACATCAGGAAGCCGTCGATGGGCGCCTCGACCGCGTCCTGCCCGTGCTCGGGGGATATCTCCGGGAACGGGAAGAAGTCGAGGTCCTCGCGGTCGGCCTCGGAGAACTGCTGGCCGGGGTGCGGCAGTCCGAGCACCGCCATGCCGGTCTTCTTCTGCGCCAGCGACTGCGCGGCCTCCTGCCAGGTGCGGCCGTTGGCGCCCTCGTCGTGGTACGGCATGAGGCCGCGCCACAGGTCGAAGACCTCGTGCACCCGCGGGTCGGTCCAGGACTCCTCGCCGGCCATCAGCGACTTGTGGAAGTCGTAGCCGTTGGCGCGCATGTTGAGGTAGTCGAACGTGCCCATGGCGGGCCAGCCGTCCTTGTCGCCGAAGGCGAACGGGACCAGGCCGTCCTTCTGCATCTGCCTGGCCAGGGCGGTGTACTGGTCGAAGGTCGTCGGTATCTCGTAACCGCCCTGGTCGAAGACGCTCTTCCGGTAGAAGACGGCCCAGGGGTAGTAGTAGAACGGCACGAAGTACTGCTTGCCGTCGGCGCCGGTGGACTGGTCCTTGAGCGCGGCGGAGAAGCCGTCGAAGCCCTTCCACAGGTCGCCGATCTCGCTGAGCAGCCCACGCTCGGCGAAGAACTGCATGCGGTAGCCAGCGAACCACATGAACACGTCGTCGGGCCGGCCCTGCAGGTAGCGGTTGATGTTCTCCTGGAACGTGTTGTGGTCGACGGTGTTGACCTCGACCGTCTTCTTCGACTTCTTCTCGAAGAGGTCGAACACGTCCTGGAACGCCTTGCGGGGCACCTCGTCGGAGGCGTTGGACCCCAGGGTCACTGTCTTGCCGTCGCCGCCCGGGCCGCTTCCGCAGGCGGCGAGCAGCGTCGGGAGGGTGACGGCACCGGCGCCGAGAGCGGCTCCCCGCAGCAGACTCCGGCGCGTCATCGGTGGTGCGGTGGTGGGGCGGCCTGCAGTCCTGCTCGCAGAAGATGAGGCGCTCATCGCTCCCCTTCCGATGGAGTGTTAACCAAACACAACCGAACGAAGATTGTGGGATCACACCTCCACCCAGGGGCACTGTCAAGGGTTTTGACCGACTCTCGGCCAACTGTTATCGCATCTCTTCCGACAGACTCGAACAAGCTCTACCGTAAACGCTCGTGTGACGCGTCCATGACCGAAACCGTTCCCGAACCCCCCATGCAGAGGAGTGGATCCGATGCGGAACCCACCGTCCGGACGAAGGGTCGCCAGACCGTACACGCGCGTGCTGACCGGGATCACGGGGGCGGTCGCGGTCTGCGCGGTGCTCACCGTGCCGACCGCGGCGGCACCCCCGGGAACGCAGCCGCAGAGCGAGACCACCGCCGCCACGGCGGCGGCGGGGCCGGAGGTCCGGCTGCCCGACGGGCTGGCGCAGACCCCGCCGATGGGCTTCAACAACTGGAACTCCACCCACTGCCGGGCGGAGTTCGACCACGAGATGGTCAAGGGCATCGCGGACATCTTCGTCGAGAAGGGCCTGAAGGACGCGGGCTACGAGTACGTCAACATCGACGACTGCTGGGCCCTGCCCGAGCGCGACGCGAACGGCAAGCTGGTCCCCGACCCCGTGCGCTTCCCCGACGGGATCAAGGCGGTCGCCGACTACGTGCACTCCAAGGGGCTGAAGTTCGGCATCTACACCAGCGCCGGGACCAAGACGTGCAACCAGGCCGGCTTCCCCGGCTCCCTGGGCCACGAGGAGTCCGACGCGCAGCAGTTCGCCGACTGGGGTGTCGACTACCTCAAGTACGACAACTGCAACAACCAGGGCGTCGACGCCGTCGAGCGCTACACCAAGATGCGCGACGCGCTCAAGGCCACGGGCCGGCCCATCGTGTACAGCATCTGCGAGTGGGGCGAGAACGACCCGTGGGAGTGGGCCGCCGACGTCGGCCACCTGTGGCGCACCACCGGCGACATCAGCGACAACTGGTCGAGCGTGCTGGGCATCATGAAGCAGAACCTGCCGCTCGCCGAACACGCGGGACCCGGGCACTGGAACGACCCGGACATGCTGGAGGTCGGCAACGGCGGCATGACGGACACCGAGTACCGCACCCACTTCTCCATGTGGTCGATCATGGCGGCGCCGCTGCTCATCGGCTCCGACCTGCGCGGCGCCGACGAGGCGACCTTCGAGATCCTCGGCAACGAGGAGGTCATCGCCGTCGACCAGGACCCGCTCGGCAAGCAGGGCACCGTGGTCTCCTCCGAGGACGGCCGCTGGGTGGTCAGCAAGGAGATGGCGGACGGCAGCCGCACCGTGGCGCTGTTCAACGAGTCGGGCTCGCCGCAGGAGATCTCCACGACCGCTGGCGAGGTCGGCCTGCCCGCGGCGGGCGGCTACCGGCTGCGCGACCTGTGGCAGCACCAGGACCGCGACTCCGGCGGCGAGATCACCGCGGCCGTGCCCGCGCACGGCACCGTGCTCTACCGCGTCTGGCCGGACGCGGACGCCGGATCCCCGCCCGCGGGCACGACGTTCGCGAGCGACTGGGAGTGGTACCTCGCGCGCAACGGCTGGGGTCCGGCGGAGCGGGACACGAGCGTCGGCGAGCGGCCGGCGGGCGACGGCGCACCGCTCACCGTCGGCGGCGAGACGTACGCCAAGGGCCTGGGCGTGCACGCCCCCGGCGAGATCGGTTACTACACCGCCGAGGAGTGCGAGACGTTCGCCGCCGACGTCGGGCTGGACGACGAGTCGGGGGGCGACGGTTCCGTGGCCTTCGAGGTCTGGGCCGACGACGCCAAGGTCGCGGAGTCCGGCGTGCTGACCAACGACAGACCGGCGCAGCCGCTGTCGGCGGACGTCGGCGGCGCGCAGACCGTGCGGCTGGTCGTCACCGACGGCGGTGACGGGATCGACCACGACCACGCCGACTGGGCGGACGCGCGGTTCACCTGCTGACGCCCCGTAAGGCGGCACCGCTCAGGCACCGCCGCGAAAGGGGCGGGTGCGCCGCCGCGCCTGACGCACGCGGCGCCGCACCCGCCCGCGGGGCACCGGCCCGGCAGCACCCGCTGCCGTACGCGCCGGGCCACTGCCCCGCACCGCCCCCGGCCGTCAGCCGGGCGCGGTGAACCGCCGCAGACCCAGTTCCTGCGCCGCCGCCGCGGCGGCGCCGATCAGGCCCGCGTCCGTACCGAGGTGTGCCGGGACCACCGCCACGTCGGCGGCGTACGACAGCGCGGCGTACGTCTTCAGGTGCTGCCGTACCGGCGCGAACAGCAGCTCGCCCGCTGCGGCCACGCCGCCGCCGATCACCGCGACCTCGATCTCGACCAGCGTCGCGGTGGCGGCGATGCCCGCCGCCAGCGCCTTGGCGGCCCGGTCGAAGGAGGCGAGCGCCACGGGGTCGCCCGCCCGGGCCGCCGCGGCGACGCCGGCGGCGGTGTCGTCGCCGTCCGGGCCCGGGGTCCAGCCGGCGGCCAGCGCGCGGCGGGCGATGTTGGGCCCCGAGGCGATCCGCTCCACGCAGCCACGCCCGCCGCAGGGGCACGGGTCGCCGTCGAGGTCGACCGAGATGTGGCCGATGTGCCCGGAGTTGCCCGTGGGTCCTGGGTACGGGCGGCCGTCGAGGACGAGCCCGCCGCCGACGCCGGTGGAGACGACCATGCACAGCGCCGCGGACCGGCCGCGGGCGGCGCCCTGCCAGTGCTCGGCGGCGGCCATGGCGACGCCGTCGCCGACGAGCACCACGGGCAGCCCGCCCGCGGCCTCGCGGACCGTGGCCACCAGCGGGTAGTCGCGCCAGCCGGGGATGTTGACGGGGCTGACGGTGCCCACCGAGGCGTCCACGGGGCCGGCACTGCCGATGCCCACGGCGGTCGCGCGGGCCCAGCCCGCGGGGTCGGCGGCGGCGAGGTCGCGCAGCACGCCGGTCACGGCCGCCGCGATCGTCTCGCCGTCCGCGGCGGCGGGCGTCGGCCGCTGGGCCCGGGCCAGGAGCCGGCCGCCGACGTCGACCAGGCCCGCGGCCGTCTTCGTACCGCCGATGTCGAGCGCGGCGACGAGCTCGGTCGGCTGGGCGGCGACCATCGTGGCATCTCCTGGAGGAGCGGGGCGGGCGGATGCGGTGCGCGGTTAGTCTGCCCCTATCGTGACAACGTTGTCTAGCCCTTATCATCGGGCGCGTGTCCGATCACCTTCCCGGCCCGCAGCGGCCCCGCTACGGCAGCCGTCCGACGATGAAGGACGTCGCCGCACGCGCGGGCGTCGGCCTCAAGACCGTCTCGCGGGTGGTCAACGGCGAGCCCGGCGTCACGCAGGCGACCGAGCGGCGGGTGCGGGACGCCATCGACGCGCTCGGCTTCCGCCGCAACGACAGCGCGCGCATCCTGCGCAAGGGCCGCACCGCCACCGTCGGGTTGGTGCTGGAGGACCTGGCCGACCCGTTCTACGCGCCGCTGAGCGGGGCCGTCGAGGAGGTCGCCCGCGCGCACGGCTCCCTGCTCATCCACGGCTCCAGCGGCGAGGACCCCGCGCGGGAGGAGGAGTTGGTGCTCGCGCTGTGCGCGCGCCGCGTGGACGGGCTGGTCGTCGTCCCGGCCAGCACCGACCACCGCTATCTGGAACCCGAGCTGGCCGCCGGCGTGGCCGCCGTGTTCGTCGACCGGCCGCCGGGGCGGGTCAGCGCCGACACCGTGCTGTCCGACAACTACGGCGGCGCCCGCCAAGCGGTCGAGCACCTCGTCGGGTACGGGCACCGCCGGATCGGCTTCATCGGCGACCACCCCCGCATCCACACCGCCGCCGAGCGGCTGCGCGGCTACCGGGCGGCGATGGCGGACGCCGGGCTGCCGGTGGCAGGGACGTGGACCTCGCTGGGCAGCACGGAGCCGGCGCGGGTGGCGGCGGAGTGCGTACGGATGACGTCGGGCCCCGATCCGGTGACCGCCCTGTTCACCGGCAACAACCGGGTGACCGTCACCGCGGTGCGCACGCTGACGGCCGGCGGCCGGACGGCGGCGCTCGTCGGCTTCGACGACTTCGAGATGGCCGACCTGCTCTCCCCCGGGATCACCGTCGTCGCCCAGGACCCGGCGGAGCTGGGCAGGCGCGCGGCGGCCCGGCTCTTCCAGCGGCTCGAGGGCGCGGCCGGCGACCCGGAGCGGCTGGTGCTGCCGACGCGGCTGATCCCCCGCGGCTCGGGCGAACGCCCGCCCGCGGACTGAGGCGGCGCGCCCGGAGCGGCGTGGCACGTCGGCGGAGAGCCCCGCGGGTCCGCAGAGCTCCGGCCGGGGGCTCCCCCTTTCCCCGGCGGCCGTGTTCCGATCATCATGCGAAGTCAGCACGAGCACGCCGCCACGCGCACAGAAAGGCCGGATCCCCATGGCCTCACGTGAGATCGCTTCCACCCCCGCCGAGGTCCTTCCCGCGGGCGTCCTGCCCACCGACGCGGACGCCGCCCTTCTGGTCGGCCGCCTCCTCGACCCCGCGGACGGCGGCCCCAGCCTGGTGACCGTCCGCGGCGACGTCCTCGTCGACGTCACCGCCCTCGGGCCGACCGTCTCGGACCTGCTGGAGCACCCCGACGCCGCCGCCCGCGTCCGCGGCGCGGCGGACGGGCGGAGCTGGCCGCTCGGCGAAGTGCTGGCGGCCACCGCCGCCGGGGACGCGGACCGGGCGCGGCTGCTGGCACCGGTGGACCTCCAGGTGCTCAAGGCGGCCGGGGTGACGTTCGCGGACAGCATGATGGAGCGGGTCATCGAGGAGCGCGCCGGTGGCGTCGCCGCCTCGGCGGACGAGATCCGCGCGCGGATCGGCGCCCGGCTCGGCACCCGGCTGGAGACCGTACGGGCCGGCAGCCCGGAGGCCGTCGAGCTGCTGGCGTGGCTGCGCGAACAGGGCCTGTGGTCGCAGTACCTGGAGGTCGGGCTCGGGCCCGACGCGGAGATCTTCACCAAGGGGCCGGTGCTGTCGGCCGTGGGGTACGGGGCGCGGATCGGCGTGGCCGAGGTCTCCGAGTGGAACAACCCCGAGCCCGAACTGGTCCTCGTCGTCGCCTCGGACGGCCGCATCGCGGGCGTCACCCTGGGCAACGACGTGAACCTCCGCGACGTCGAGGGCCGCAGCGCCCTCCTGCTGCCCCAGGCGAAGGACAACAACGCCTCCACCGCCCTCGGCCCGTTCGTCCGCCTCGTCGGCGACGGCTTCACCGTCGACTCCGTACGCGACGCGACGATCGCCCTGGCGGTGCGGGGCGACGACGGCATCGTCCTGCGCGACTCCTCCGACATGGCGCGCATCAGCCGCCCGCTGGAGACCCTGGTCGCCCAGGCCGTGAACCGCCGCCACCAATACCCCGACGGCGTCGTGCTGTTCACCGGCACGCTCTTCGCGCCCACCGCGGACCGCGGCGCCCCCGGCAGCGGCTTCACCCACCGTGAGGGGGACGTCGTGGAGATCTCCACCCCGCTGCTCGGCACCCTGCGCAACACCGTCACCACCAGCGAGCAGGCGCCGCCGTGGGAGGCGGGCATACGCGACCTGTACGCCGGACTCGCCCGCCGCGGCCTGCTCCGGGCGGCGCCGACGCCGTGACCGGCCCGCCCCCACCGGGCCCGGCACCCCGCGGTGCGCGGCCCCGCCCGCGTCCCGGGCCGCGTCAGGCCACGCCGGCCGCGTCAGGCCAGGCCGGCCCGGGCCGCGTCAGGCCCCGCCCCGCCGGGCACCAGGGCGCGCCTCCCCCGCACTCGTCACACGTCACTCGTCCCCCGCACTCCCGCCCAAGGGTAGGCCGCCCCTCCGACAAGCACGCTTCGCCGGCAGCAGGCCGGCCCCGTACCGGAGCCGGGTCCGCCGAACGCCCGCCGGACCCCGCCCTCACGCCCGCGGCAGACGTCCCGCCAGCGCGTCCAGGTCCGCACGCCCCAGTCCCGTCCGCTCGGTGACCTCCGCCGCGTCCACCGCCCCGCAGTCCAGCCCCCGCAGCAGGTGGCCGCTGAGCGCCCGCGCCGTCGCCGGTTCGTCGAGTACGTCGGGAACCACGGGTGCGCCCCCGGCCCCGCCGCCCGCGCCGGCCCCCCGCTCCGCGTACGCCGCCAGCCGGGCGCACGCCGCGTCCAGGCCCTCCCGGCAGAACGCGTACACCGCCGCGTACCGCGTCGGCAACTGGCCCGGGTGCATGTCCCACCCCTGGTAGTACGCGCGCGCCAACGACCGCCGCACCAGCCCGTGGTGCAGCCGCCAGGCCGCGTGCACCCGCGCCGTGTCGCCCACCGGCAGCACGTTCACCGAGCCGTCGGAGAGCCGTACCCCCGTGCCCGCCGCGGCCACCTGCATCACGGCCTTCGCGTGGTCCGCCACCGGGTGGTCCATCGACTGGTACGCCGCGCCCACCCCGCACGCCGCGCTGTAGTCGAACGTCCCGTAGTGCAGCCCCGTCGCCCGCCCGCCCGCCGCGTCGATCATCCGCGCCACTGTGGCCCGGCCGTCCGCGCCGAGGATCGCCTGCGTCGTCTCGATCTGGACCTCGAAGCCGAGCCGCCCCGCCGCGAGGCCGTGCGCCCGCTCGAACTCCTCCAGGAGCGCGGCCATCGCGCTCACCTGCTCCGGGTACGTGACCTTCGGCAGCGTCAGCACCAGCCCGTCCGGCAGCGCGCCGCCGCCGGCCCGCAGCAGCGCGGTGAGGAAGAGGTCGAGCGTGCGGATCCCGCGGTCGCGGACGGCGGCCTCCAGGCACTTGGCGCGGATGCCGACGTACGGCGGCGCGCCGTCCTCGGCGACGGCGTCCGCGACCAGATGGGCGGCGGCCACGGCCGCGGCGTCCTCCTCGTCGTCGGGGCGCGGGCCGTACCCGTCCTCGAAGTCGATCCGCAGGTCCTCGACCGGCTCGCGCACGAGCTTGGCGCGCACCCGGTCGTACACCTCAGCCGCCGCGCCTTCTTGCAGCCCGAGCGCGGCGGCGAGCACGGCGGCGTCGGGCGCGTGCGCGTCGAGCGCGTCGAGGGCCCGCCGGCCCCACTCCCGTACGGTACGGGCGCCGAAGGCGTCGGCGGGGACGTAGACGGTGTGCACCGGCTGGCGGGTGCCGGGGTCGCCGGGGTACCGGCGGGCGAGTTCGGCGTCGACGGGGGCGAGGGAGGCGGCGATCCGGGCCCGTACGGGGGCGCCGATCGACGTCGCGGCCGAGTCGTCCTGCGCCACCATGCGCCCTCCCGGATTTCAACAAAAAGTTGAATCGAACGTATCCGGGCCTCCGGTGCGCGTCAACGGCCGCCGGGCGCCGAGGGGCCCGCGTCCTCAGGACCAGGCGCCGGCGAGCCAGGCGGTCCACAGCGCGACCGGCACGGCGAACGTCACCAGGCGCAGCACACTGTCCGCCGTCGCGGCGGCGGTGCGGTGCGGCGGCCAGGGCAGGGGACGTACGTCGGGATCCGTGCCCGGCAGCGGCGGCCCGCCGGCCGCGGCGGCCGACGCCGCGAGGGACGCCGCGGCGCGCCCGGCGGGCGACAGCGCGTCCGGTACGTCACCGGGGCCGCCCGCGCCGTCCGGCGGCGGCACCTCGGTGCCCAACTCCGCGGCCACGTCGGTGAGCAGCGCCCGCTGCCGGGCGCCGGCGCCCCGCTCCGGCTTCCCGCCCGGCCGGCCCGCGGGCGGAGCGCCGGGGGCGCCGGGGCCATCGGCCCGTAGCACGAAAGCCGCGCGCTCGTCGTACACGACGTACTGCGCACCGCCGTCCCGCCGCGGTCCGGAACCGACCGCCGCGAGCGCCGCCGGGTCCCGGCCCGCCGAGCGCAGCAGCGCCTCCGCCCCGTGCAGCGCGGACGCCGCCTGTGCCCCGCCGAGGACCCGGCCCCCGCCCGCGACCGTCGTACGCACCGCCGCCCCCGCGGCACCGGCCGGAACCACCAGCGACGCCGCACCCGGCCCGGCGACCACCCAACTGCCGCCCCGCGGCCGGAAGCCGCGCCGGCGCAGCCGGTACCCCGCCGCGCTCGCGGTGCCCACCAAGGCCGCCGCCCCGAGCAGCCACGGCACCGGCACGTCCCCGGTGATCCGCAGCAGCACCAGCAGCGCGTACGCCGCCGTGAACCGCGGCCACGTGCCCGGCACGCCGCCGTAGGGCGGACTCCAATCCCGCGCGCCCCGCGGCAGCCAGGCGTACGGGCTCGCGCCACCGCTCCCGCTCATGCGCCGCATCCTCCCACGCACGGCACACCCCCGACCACGGCGTCACCGCGGCGCCCCGGCGGCAACGCCGGGCCCTCCCCGCGGCGTCCGGGCACGCGGAAGGGCCCGCGGAACCGCGGGCCCTTCCGCTCGGCAGTGAGCAACGGCGGGCGCGGCGAGCCGCCCCGGCCGGTCAGCCCTTGCGGGCCCGGACCTCCCCGGTGAGCTGCGGCACGACCGTGAACAGGTCGCCGACCACGCCGTAGTCCACGAGGTCGAAGATCGGCGCCTCGTTGTCCTTGTTCACGGCCACGATCGTCTTCGAGGTCTGCATGCCGGCCCGGTGCTGGATCGCGCCGGAGATGCCGGCCGCGATGTAGAGCTGCGGCGAGACCGTCTTGCCGGTCTGGCCGACCTGGTGCGAGTGGGGGTACCAGCCCGCGTCCACCGCCGCCCGGGAGGCGCCGACGGCGGCGCCGAGGGAGTCGGCCAGCTCCTCGATGAGGCGGAAGTTCTCGGCGCCGTTGACGCCCCGGCCGCCGGAGACGACGATCGCCGCCTCGGTCAGCTCGGGGCGGCCCGTCGACTCGCGCGGCGTCCGGCCGACGACCTTCGTGCCGGCCGCGGACTCGCCGAAGCCGAACGTCAACTGCTCCACCGCGCTCTCGACGGGCGCGGCCTCGGGGGCGGCGGAGTTGGGCTTGACGGTGATGACCGGGGTGCCGCGCGAGACGCGGGACCGGGTGGTGAAGGCGGCGGCGAACACGGCCTGCGTGGTGACCGGCCCGTCGTCGCCGGCCTTGACGTCCACGGCGTCGGTGATGATGCCGGAACCGATCCGGACCGCGAGGCGGGCGCCGATCTCCTTGCCCTCCACCGAGGACGGCAGCAGCACGGCGGCCGGCTGCACGGCGTCGTACGCGGCCTTCAGCGCGTCGACCTTCGGGACGACGAGGTAGTCGGCGAACTCGGCGGCGTCGGCGGTCAGCACGCGCACCGCGCCGTGCTCCGCGAGCACGGGCGCCGCGGCCTCGACGCCGGTGCCCAGGTGGACGGCGACCGGGTCGCCGATCCGGCGGGCGAGGGTCAGCAGCTCCAGCGTCGGCTTGCGCACGGCGCCGTCGACGTGGTCGACGTAGACGAGGACTTCACTCATGGATCTCGTTCTCCTGCGATACGAGGGCGGAAGGCGGAACGGCGGAGGGGATGCGGGGGCTCAGATGAACTTCTGGCCCGCGAGGAACTCGGCGAGCTGCTTGCCGCCCTCGCCCTCGTCCTTGACGATCGTGCCGGCGGTGCGCGGCGGGCGCTGCGTGGCGTCCTCGACCTTCGTCCAGGCGCCCGCGAGGCCGACCTCTTCGGCGTCGACGCCCAGGTCGTCCAGGTCCAGGGTCTCCGCCGGCTTCTTCTTCGCCGCCATGATGCCCTTGAACGAGGGGTAGCGGGCCTCGCCCGACTGGTCGGTCACGGACACGACGGCCGGCAGCGCCGCCTCCAACTGCTCGCTCGCGGCGTCGCCGTCGCGGCGGCCGGTGACCTTGCCGTCGGCGACGGCGACGGTGGAGAGCTGGGTCACCTGGGGCACGCCCAGGCGCTCGGCGAGGATCGCCGGCAGCACGCCCATGGTGCCGTCGGTGGAGGCCATGCCGCAGACGACGAGGTCGTAGCCGACGTGCTCGATCGCCTTGGCCAGGACCAGCGAGGTGCCCATCACGTCGGTGCCGTGCAGGTCGTCGTCCTCGACGTGTACGGCCTTGTCCGCGCCCATGGACAGGCCCTTGCGCAGCGCGTCGCGCGCGTCCTCGGGGCCCACGGTCAGCACCGTGATCTCCGCGTCGTCCGCGGCCTCGGAGATCTGCAGGGCCTGTTCGACCGCGTACTCGTCCAGCTCCGACAGCAGGCCGTCGACGGCCTCGCGGTCGGTGGTCAGGTCATCGGAGAAGTGCCGGTCGCCGGTGGCGTCGGGCACGTACTTCACACAGACAACGATCCTCAAGCTCACGCCGGCTCTCCTACCGCTTCGTATCGAGACACTGCCGTGCTGGCAGCATAGGCGCCATCGACGGCTGCCACCGGGCGGATCCGGTGGGCACCGTCCAGTTTATTACTCGCCAGTACACCCGTGCGTACACCCACCGTTCAAGCCTGCTCGGCTGTGACATTTCCTACGTGTCCCGCGACTGACCCGGCAGCGCGGCGCCCAGCGCGGCGATGACGTCGGCCTTGCGCGGCAGGCCCGTGGCGCGGCGCACGACCCGGCCGTCCGCGTCCAGCACCAGCACGGTCGGCGTCCGCTCCACCCCCAGCCTGCGGACGAGTCCGAGGTGGCTCTCGGCGTCCACGTCCGCGTACGCGACGCCCTCGACCATGCCCGCCACGTCCGCGAGGATCCGCCGCGTTGCCGCGCAGGGGCGGCAGAAAGCACTGGAGAACTGCACGAGCGTGGCGCGCTCCCCGAGCGCCGCCGTGTCCAGGTCCGCCGCCGTCAGCCGCTCCGCCGCCCGCTCCGCCGTGCCGTCCGCCATGCCCTCCAGCATGCAGCAACGCCGCGGGACGACGGCAAGGGCCGATCACGCCGAAGGGGTGGGTCTGGCGCCGGGCGCACGCGTCGGGCACGATCGGGGAGTACGTACCTACGCACGCGTAACTTCCGCCGGGAGCTCCTGACCCTCCGGGCCGGAGAAGGGACCAGCCCGGCATGGCAGACCTCGTCTACCCGCCCGTCGTCGGCATCTGCAGATCCGCCTTCAAGGCGATGGACCTGCGCATCGACCTGAAGGGCCAGGAGCACGTGCCGCGCCGCGGCGGCGCCGTCCTGGTGAGCAACCACATCAGCTATCTGGACTTCGTCTTCTGCGGCTACGCCGCACGGCCGGCGAAGCGGTTCGTGCGCTTCATGACCAAGGAGTCGGTCTTCCGTCACCGCGTCTCCGGACCGCTGCTGCGCGCGATGAAGCACATACCGGTCGACCGCGCGCAGGGCGGGCAGGCGTTCTCGCACGCGCTGCGTGCGCTGCGCTCGGGCGAGGTCGTCGGGGTCTTCCCCGAGGCGACGATCTCCCAGTCGTTCACGCTGAAGTCGTTCAAGTCGGGCGCCGCGCGGCTGGCGCAGCAGGCGGGGGTGCCGCTGCTGCCCATGGCGGTGTGGGGGACGCAGCGGATCTGGACCAAGGGCCGGCCGCGCGACTTCGGGCGGAACCACCTGCCGATCACGCTGCGCCTGGGCGCGCCGGTGCCGACGGGGGACGGGGTGACGGACGCACCGGCCGACGGGACGCACGAGGACGCCGAGAAGCTGACGGAGCGGCTCAAGGGCCGGATCCAGGAGCTGCTGGAGGCGGCGCAGCGGGCATACCCGGACCGCCCCGACGGGCCCGGGGACGGCTGGTGGCAGCCCGCGCACCTGGGCGGCAGCGCGCCGGCGCCGGGGGTCTGAACGACGGCTGGGCGGCAGCGGCTGAGAAGCGGCTGCGCGGCGGCCGCTGGGCGGCGGGCGGGCCTCAGGCCGGGTCGCGGATCTCGATCTCGGCGCCGGGCGAACTCTTCTGCAGCGCCTCGGCCAGCTCCTGCGCCGCCGCGGTCAGCTCCTCGTACGACATCGGCTCCTGCCGCTCCAGCAGGAACAGCGCGTTCGTCGACTCCTCGGTGAGGCGGGTGCGTACGCCCTGGCGCCAGTTCCAGCGGCGGCAGGTCACCCCCGTGCCGTCGCACCAGACGACTTCGCCGGGCTCCGGGTGCTCCTCGTCGAAGCGCTCCTCGCCGGTGGCGCGGACGAGGCGCATGTCCCCGTCGATGTGGTCGGTGTCCTCGCCGCCGACGGGGATGAGGTGGGCGACGCTGACGGCGTTGTAGATGTCGACGAGCCGGTTGATGCGCGGCAGCCCGGCGTCGGCGAGGGCGCGGCGGGCCAGCGCCTCGGCGGAGTTGCGGAACTTCGACGGCTTGGCGCCGAAGGCGGCGTACGCGGCCCGCCACGCCTGCATGTGCGGGTCCTGCTGCGGCGGGGTGTCGCCGAGGCGGGCGGCGAGGCGGCGGGCCGCGTCGTCGAGGAGCGCGGTGCCGGCCTCGTCGCTGGGGCCGCCGACGAGGCCGCGGGCGACGACGGCGACGTGGGCGAAGCCGGGGGCGAGGGCGCGTACGTCGTCGGCGACGTGGGTGCGGAGGGTCATGCGGTCCTTCTGCGGTTCGGCGGCGGGCGGTGGTGCGGGCGGCGGTTCGGGGCGGCGGCTCTGTCGGCGGGGCGGCCTACCCTTGGGCGGGCGTGCGGGGGATGTGAGGGATGCGGGGCCGTGCGGTTCACAGGGCGGTGGGGAGTATGCGGTCCAGGTGGCGGCGGTCGGTGGCCACGCGGAGGGCTTCGAGGGTAGCCGGATGGGGCGCCGCGCGGACCAGCGGGTCGTCGCGCTCGCCGGCGGACGCGTCCGGCACGAACGCCAACTGCTCGCGGTCGAGGCGGAACTGCGCGTCCACGCCCGGCTTGTTGCCGCGCGGGTCCTGGCGGATCCAGTCCCGCCCGGGCAGCCGCAGCGCGACCAGGCCGTGCAGCACGCCGAGGTGCTGGTAGCAGAAGCCGGCCGGGATGCCCTGGGCGCGCAGCAGGGCGACGAGGGCGTGCGCCTTGGCGTAGCAGATCCCGGTGCGGGCCCTCAGCACGTCCGACGCGCGGCAGGTGACGCGCAGGTCGCCGGCGTCGTTGGAGTGCGGGATCGTGTCCCGTACGAACGCGTAGGCCCCCTTCGCGTACGCCTCCGGCTCCTCCGCGACCTCGCGCAGCCGGCGGGCCGTCCCGGCCACGAGCGGGTGCTCGTGGTCGACGACCGCGTCGGCGGCGAGGTATGCGGACAGGCCGGGCCGCTCCTGCTGGAGTTCCATGCAGGGGAGCGTATAGGCATGCGGCGGCTACGTCTTCCGCATTTCCTCCGCGATCGCCGCGGCGAAGGTGTCGACGTCCTCCTCGGTGGTGTCGAAGGAGCACATCCAGCGCACGACGCCGTCCGCCTCGTCCCAGAAGTAGAAGCGGAAGTCCTTCTGCAGTGCCAGGGACACGTGGTGCGGCAGCCGGGCGAAGACGCCGTTGGCCTGCACGGGGTGCAGTACGTCGACGCCGTCGATGTCGCGTACGCCGTCGGCGAGGCGGCGGGCCATCGCGTTGGCGTGGCGGGCGTTGCGCAGCCACAGGTCCTTGGCGAGCAGCGCCTCGAACTGGGCGGAGACGAAGCGCATCTTGGAGGCGAGCTGCATCGACAGCTTGCGCAGGTGCTTCATCGCGCGGACGGCGCCGGGGTCGAGCACGACGACCGCCTCGCCGAGGAGCATGCCGTTCTTCGTGCCGCCGAAGGAGAGGATGTCGACGCCGACCACGTTGGTGAACGCGCGCATCGGCACGTCGAGGGCGGCCGCCGCGTTGGCTATCCGGGCGCCGTCCAGGTGGACGCGCATGCCGCGGCGGTGTGCGTGGTCGCAGACGGCGCGGATCTCGTCCGGGGTGTAGACCGTGCCGTACTCGGTGGCCTGGGTGATCGAGACGACCTGCGGCATGGCGCGGTGCTCGTCGTCCCAGCCGCGCGCCTCGCGGTCGATCAGCTCGGGGGTGAGCTTGCCGTCCGGCGTCGGTACGGTCAGCAGCTTCAGCCCGCCGACGCGCTCGGGGGCTCCGCACTCGTCGACGTGGATGTGCGCGGTGTCCGCGCAGATCACCGCGCCCCAGCGGTCGGTGACGGCCTGCAGCGCGACGACGTTGGCGCCGGTGCCGTTGAAGACCGGGTAGACCTCGGCGTCCATGCCGAAGTGGCCGCGGAAGACGTGCTGCAGGTGGTCGGTGTAGTCGTCCTCGCCGTAGCTGACCTGGTGGCCGCCGTTGGCGAGGGCGAGCGCGGCGAGGATCTCGGGG
The DNA here is from genome assembly GCF_027497195.1 of Streptomyces sp. WMMC500. Lineage (NCBI taxonomy): Bacteria > Bacillati > Actinomycetota > Actinomycetes > Kitasatosporales > Streptomycetaceae > Streptomyces > Streptomyces sp. WMMC500. The sequence goes on along the minus strand of NZ_CP114905.1, from coordinate 8,183,317 downwards.
TGCGCGCCGGCGTAGTTGTCGCTGGCGAAGCCGCGCGCCGCCGGGTCGTGACGGCGCTTGGCGTCGGTGCGCGGCGGATGCCCGCCTGCGGTGTCTCCCCCGGCGGGGGTGGTCGTCGCGGTCATGACGGGGCGGTGAGCCACAGGCGGGTCCCGTTCAGTTCCTGCGCGGGCCTGTCCCAGACCTCCGCGATGTCGTCGGCGAGGTCGTCGACGTCGGTGAAGCCCGCGAACTTCGCGTTCGGCTTGGCCTCGCGCATCGCGTCGTTCACCAGCGCCTTGACGACCAGGATGACGGCCGCCGCGGCGGGCCGGTCCAGCCCTTCGGCCTCTCCCGCCTTGCGGAAGCCGTCGGCCATGGCCAGCGTCCACGCCTCGGCGCCGGCCTTGGCGGCGGCGTAGGCGGCGTTGCCCGCGGTGGGCTGACTCGCGCCGGCGGCGCTGACGAGCACGTACCGGCCGCGGTCGCTGCGCCGCAGCGGCTCGTCGAAGGCGAGGGAGGTGTGCTGGACCGTACGCAGGAGCAGGTCGTGCAGCACGGTCCAGTCGGCCAGGTCGGTGGTGGCGAAGGACCGCGACCCCCGCCAGCCGCCGACGAGGTGGACCAGGCCGTCGACGCGGCCGTAGTCCTTCTCGATGCGCTCCGCCCAGGCCCGGGCCGCGGCCGGGTCGAGCAGGTCGACGGTGTCACCGGTGACGGGCACCTCCCCGCCCTCGGCCCGCGCCGCGGCGACGGCCTCGGCCAGGCGCTCGGCGTCCGCGTCGCAGCCGACGACGGAGGCGCCGGCCCGGGCGAGCCGGCACAGCGTCGCCCGGCCCGCGGGCCCGCCCGCTCCCGCCACGGCCACGACCGCTCCGGCCAGCGGGCCGCCGCCTCCGTTCCTGCCGTTCGCCCCGGGGCTCATGACGATCTCCTCCTCGGCTGCCCTGCCGACCGCGGGGTCCGTCACGCGGCGTCCGCCAGTTCGGCGCTCTCGGCCGTGATGCCCCGCGTCGACTCGATCACCTTGCGCAGCTTCTTGGCAAGGGCCTCATAGAACATGCTGAGGGGAAACTCGTCGGGCAGCACGTCGTCCACGAGTTTCCGCGGCGGCTTGCCCAGGTCGAGCGCGTCCGGACCCTTGGCCCAGGTGGACCCGGGGTGCGGGGCGAGGTAGGTGGACACCAGGTCGTACGCCTTGAACCAGTGGACCAGCTTCGGGCGGTCGATGCCCTCGCGGTACAGGGTCTCGATCTCGTTGCGCAGCCGGCCGGTGACCTCGCGGGCCCGGTCCCAGTCGACGGACAGCCGGTTGTCGGTCCAGCGCAGCGCGTCGTGCTTGTGCAGGTACGCGAAGAGGAGCTGGCCGCCGAGGCCGTCGTAGTTGCGGTTGCGCTCGCCGGTGACCGGGAAGCGGAAGAGCCGGTCCATCAGCACCGCGTACTGCACGTCGCGGCCCTGCGGGAAGCCGTCGGCGGCGAGCTTGCCGGCCTCGTGGAAGGCCGTGAGATCGCAGCGCAGCTCCTCGATGCCGTACATCCAGAACGGCTGCCGCTGCTTGATCATGAAGGGGTCGAACGGCAGGTCGCCGTGGCTGTGCGTGCGGTCGTGGACCATGTCCCACAGCACGAACGTCTGCTGGGCGCGCTCCTGGTCGGTGAGCAGGCCGCGGGCCTCCTCGGGCAGTTCCAGACCGGTGGCCCCGACGGCGGCGGTGCTGACCCGGCGGAAGCGGGCGGCCTCGCGGTCGCAGAAGATGGCGCCCCAGGTGAAGCGCGCGGGGACCTCGCGCATGGCGATGGTCTCGGGGAAGAGCACGGCGGAGTTCGTGTCGTACCCGGAGGTGAAGTCCTCGAAGGTGATGCCGAGGAACATGGGGTTGTCGTAGCGGGTGCGCTCCAGCTCGGCGAGCCAGCCGGGCCAGACGACGCGGATGACGACGGCCTCGACGTTGCGGTCCGGGTTGCCGTTCTGGGTGTACATGGGGAAGACGACGAGGTGCTGCAGTCCGTCGGCGCGGTGGTCCGCGGGGTGGAAGGCGAGCACCGAGTCCAGGAAGTCGGGCACGCCGAAGCCGTCGGCGGCCCAGTGGCGCAGGTCGGCGATGACGGCGTCGTGGTAGGCGGAGTCGTGCGGCACCAGAGGGGACAGCTCCCGTACCGCGGCGGCGACCCGCTCGACGGCGTCCTCGGCGGCGGGGCGCGCCGGGGCGCCCTCGGCCTCGAAGTCGATCGAGCCGTCCTTGGACTGCCAGGGGCGGATCTCCTCGACAGCGGCCTTCAGCCGTGCCCAGGCGGGGTGCTCGACTACGCGCGGGGCGTCCGCGGCGGACAGAACGTCACCTTCCGCGGTTGCGGAAGCAAGAATTTCCGTCATGGACCACTCCTACGTTAAGAACTTCCTGTCACCCCACCGTATCCCCGGCGGCACACCTCCCTCAAGCGGGCCCCGGGAAACCTTGCGCTCCTGGGCCGCACGAAACGTAAATCTTCCGGTGCATCGCGGTTTAGCCCCAGGTCCTTCCCGGCACGCGCGCCGGGCGGGGCTGACGAGGCTCAGGGCAGCCGCGCGGGCGGGCACTCCCGCGTCCGGGTGACCCGGCGCGGGGCTCCGCCGCGACCCCGCCGCGCGGCCCCGCACGACCGGTGTCGATCTCCCCGAATTGGCCTAGGCTTTGCGCCAGTCTGTGACGGACCGCCGACGGAGGGCGAGAGCGCAGTGTCATTTCTGACCATCGGTCACCGCGGGTTGATGGGCGTCGAGCCGGAGAACACGCTCCGCTCCTTCGTTCGCGCGGATCGCGAGGGCATGGACGCCATCGAACTCGACCTGCATCTGAGCAAGGACGGCCACCTGGTCGTCATGCACGACCCCGACGTGGACCGCACGACGGACGGCCAGGGCCCCGTCGCCGACTTCACCCTCGCCGAGCTGCGCGAGCTGGACGCCGGCCAGGGCGAGCGCATCCCGACCTTCGACGAGGTCGTCGAGGCGGTGAAGGGCCGGCTGCAGGTCGAGATCAAGGACGTCGCCGCGGCGAAGGCCCTCGCCGAGGCCATGACCGCACACGACCTCGTCGGCCGGGTCGAGGTGCTGTCGTTCCACGACGAGGCGCTGGCGGAGATGCGGCAACTGCTGCCCGAGGTGCCGCGGGTGCTGGTCGCCAGCCACTACGGGCTCGGGGTGGTCGAGCGCGCCCGCGAGGTCGGTGCGGGAATGCTGTCGCTGAACATCCGCCGGCTGACGCTGGAGCTGGCGGACCGCGCACACGAGGCGGGGCTGAACGTCATCGCCTGGACCGTCAACACCCCCGAGGAGCTGAAGCTCGCCCGCGGCCTGGGGCTGCAGGGCGTCGTCACGGACTTCCCCGGGATGAAGCACTCGGTGCGCTTCACCGCCTGAGCCGCCGTCGCGCGCTCCACTGCGCCCGCTCCCTGCGCCCGTGCGCCGGCATGCGGTGTACGGGCGTGGGCAGCCTTCCGCCGGAAAGCGCCCCGGGCCGGCGCCGGCCGGTCCCCCGCAGCCGTGCCGCGGGGCCGCCGCCGTCGTCGTCCGAGGGGGCCCGCGGATGCACGGACCGCCGCTCGTCGGCCTGCTGCTGACCGCGCTGTGCGCGGCCGTCGGCGGGCTCTGTCTGCTGCGGATGCGGGCCGTCGCCGCCGAGGAGCGGCGCGGCGCCGCCGGGGACGCGCTCATGGGGCTGGGGATGGCGGCGATGGCGCTGCCCGCGGGGCTGCCGGGGCCGGCGGCGTGGACGGCGGGCGCGTTCGCGGCGGTGTTCGGGGCCGCGTTCCTACGGGCCCTGCTGCCGCTGCGCGCGGCGGGGCACCATCTGCACCACGCGATCGGCGCGCTGGCGATGGTGTACATGGCGGTGGCGATGGCCGCGGCGGACCACGGCGGGCACGCCGCCGCCGGGTTGCCGGCCGTCACCGCGGGGCTGCTGGCGTACTTCGTGCTCTATGTGCTGCACGGGGGCCTGCGGCCGGTCGCCGCGGGGGCGGCGGGTCCGCCGCGGACGGGCGGGGCCGGTCCCGGCGCCGATGGCGGTGGCGGCTGGGCGGTGCGGCCGGAGCTGGCGGGCGCGTGCCGGGTCTGCATGGCGGCGGGCATGGTCGCGATGCTCCTCGCCCTCTGACTCCCCGGTGTCGTCCGTCACTTCACGGGCACACACGTACCGGCCGGCGCCCCCGCTCCGTACGCTGATCACATGGTGATCCCGCTCACGCTGCTGGCCATCGCCGCCCTCGTCGCCGCGGTCGCGCCCCGGCTGCTGACCCGCGCCGCGTGGGCGGAGCGCGAGCCGGTGCTGGCGCTGTGGGTGTGGCAGTGCGTCGTCGCCGCAGTGCTGCTGTGCTGCGGGCTCGCCATGTCCCTGAGCGCCGCCGTGGCCTGGGCGCAGGTGCACAGCGGGGTCTTCGCCCCGGCGCCGGCCGCGGTGCGGGACGCGTACGGCGACGCGACCGGCGCCCCGTGGGCCGCGGCGCTCGCCGTGGCGCTGGCGGCGGGCGGGCTGTGGACGGCCGTGATGTTCGTCCGCGAGGTCCGTACCTCCCGCGCGCAGCACCGCCGGCGCCGCGAGGAACTGCGCCGCCGGGCGCCGCTGCTGCCCGGCGAGGACACCGGCGCCGAGCCGCTGGTGGTGCTGGAGGGCGAGCGGCCCGACGCCTGGTGGCTGCCCGGCCGGCAGGCCGCCCAGCTCATCATCACCACGGCCGCGCTGCGCCGGCTGAAGAAGCGCCAGCTCGACGCGGTGCTCGCGCACGAGCAGGGGCACAGCCGGGCGCGCCACCACTGGCTGCAGCACTGCGCGGGCGCGCTCGCCGGCGTGCCGCGCATGCCCGTCTTCCGGGCGTTCCGCGACGAGGTGCACCGGCTGTGCGAACTGGCCGCCGACGACGTCGCCTCGCGCCGCTTCGGCCGGATGACGTTCGCCACCGCGCTGGTCGAACTCAACGAGGAGCGCGGCGTGTTCGGCCCCGGCCCCGGCCACGGTCACCACGCCCACCTCCCGCAGCGCGTCGACCGGCTGCTGGCGGCGGCGCCGCGCTTCACCCCGGCCCGCCGGCTGCGGCTGACCGTCGCCGCGCTGGCGGCGCCCGCCGTACCCCTGCTCGTCGCATTCGGCCCGGGGCTCAGCGCGCTCACGTAGGGTCGGCGGCGTGACAGCCGCCGCGCCGCGCCACCCCTCCCCCGCCCTGCGCACCACCGCCGCCGTCCTCACGCTGCTGAGCGCCCTGCTCACGGCTCTGGTGGCCGCCACCTGGCAGCCGTTGACGGACACCGACCGGAGCGTCGCGCGGCGACTGCACTCGGCCGCCGTGTCGGAACCCGGCTGGACGAGGGCGAACCGGGTGCTGACCGACTGGGTCTGGGACCCCGCGACGATGCGCCTGCTGATCCTGGCCGTGATCCTCTGGCTGCTGTGGCGCGGCGCGCGGCGGCTGCCGCTGTGGCTGGCCGGCGCGGTCGCGGTGGGCTGGGTGCTGCAGTACGGCATGAAGGCGGCGGTCGGCCGCGACCGGCCGAAGTGGAGCGACCCGGTCGACTCCGCCTCGCACGCCGCGTTCCCCTCCGGGCACGCCATGACCGTCGCGCTGGTCTGCGGGCTGCTGCTGTGGGTGCTGGGCCGCGCGGACGGCGTGCCGCCGGGCCTCAGGTACGCCGCGTGGACGGCGGCGGCCGTGTCGGTGGCGGGCGTGTGCTTCACCCGGGTGTGGCTCGGGGTGCACTGGCTGAGCGACGTGGTGGGCGGGACCCTGATGGGCGCCGCGGTCGCGGCGATCACGGCGGTGGCGTACGGCGCGAGGGCACCGGCCGCGCGCGAGGATCGGGTGGAGGTCCGCGGATGAGTCCCAAGGCCGTGCTCTTCGACTTCTCCGGGACGCTGTTCCGCATCGAGCCCGCGGAGCGCTGGCTGCGCGCCGCGCTCGGCGCCGCGGGCGTGGCCGCCGACGACGCCGCGTGCACGCGCTACGCCGCCGCGCTGGAGCGCGCCGGCGCACTGCCGGGCGGCGCGTTCCCCGAGCGCGTACCGGAGTGGCTGGACGAGATGTGGCGGACCCGGGACCGCGGCGCGGAACGGCACCGGGCCGCGTACACGGCCCTGGCCCGGCTGGTTCCGCTGCCGTGGCCGGACGCGGTGTACGACGCGCTGTACGAGCGGCACATGGCGCCGGCGGCGTGGGAGCCGTACCCCGACGCGGCGGCCGTGCTGCGCGGGCTGCGGGAGCGCGACGTGCGGGTGGGGGTGGTGAGCAACATCGGCTGGGACCTGCGGCCGGTGTTCCGCGCGCACGGCCTCGACGCATACGTGGACGCGTACACGCTGTCCTGCGAGCACGGGGTGCAGAAGCCGGACCCGCGGCTGTTCCGGGCCGCGTGCGAGGCGCTGGGGCAGGCGCCGCAGGACGTGCTGATGGTCGGCGACGACCGCCGCGCCGACGGCGGCGCCGCGGCCCTGGGCTGCGGCTACTTCCCGGTGGACCACCTGCCCGCCGGCGAACGCCCGGACGGCTTGCGGCCGGTGCTGGGGCTCGTCGGCTGAGGCGGGGCGTCCGGCCGGGTCCGGGTGTGGGGAAGCGCGCGGGACCGCGCACGCACAACTGCGCACGCTCCCCGTCAAGCGGTGGCGTCGGGCTCCGCGAGGGTGACCGGGATGCGCGAGCGGACGTACTCCCGGGCCAGCGTGGCGCGGCGCAGGCGCCAGAGCGGCGCGGTGCGGGCCGGGTGCTCGGCGTAGCGGCGGTCGCGGATGTCGGCGACCAGACGCGCGGGGGCGCCGGTCGCGGCGAGGACGTCGAGGGCCTCGCCCTTGGTGATCAGCCGGCCCTCGCGCAGGGTGACGCCGGCGCGGGCGACGGTGACCGGGCCGAGGTCGACCCACACGTCGCGCAGCCACAGCCGCTTCTTTGCCGTCGTCGGCAGCCAGTACTCCGCGAGGTCCTTGCGGATGAACGCCCGCAACTCCGCGTCCGGCGGCGCCGGGAGCAGCCCCTCGGGCCCGGGGCCGTGCAGCACGAGCGCGCCGGTGTGCAGCTCGCGGCGGGTGACGGGGGTGACCGGGCGGCTGAAGAGCTCGGCGTGGGCCCAGGTGAGGTGGTCGAGGCCGGCGCCGGCGAGGCGGTCCACGGCGACGTACGAGCAGTGCAGCTTGGCGGCGAGCGGCACCTCGCGGTGGAGCCTGCGGTGCAGCGCCTTCAGCCGCTCGCGGGCGGCCGGGTCGGCGCCGGCGTCCTCGCGGACGACGGCGATGAGGTCGAGGTCGCTGCGGTACGGCCGGTAGTCGCCGAGGGCGAGCGAGCCGTGGGCCCACAGGGCCTCCAGCGGCACGGCGGTGCGCAGGGCGGCGAGGAAGCGGTCGAGGAGCGGGCGGGCCGCGTCGTGCACGGCCACGTCAGGCGGCCAGCAGCTCGTCGAGACCGGCACGGGCCAGGTCCTCCAGCTCGTCGAGCGCGGCGCGGGCGCGGGCGGCGGTCCCGGGGTCCCGCTCGGGCAGGCCGCTGGCGACGAACTCGTCCTCGTCGAGCCGGAGGAGGGTCTGCCGGTCGCCGGAGAGCCAGAGGTCGAGCTCCAGGTCGTGCACGGTGACCCGGTCCTCGTCGACGCGGGCGGGCCGGGCCACGTCGCAGTACCAGCCCTTGAGGCGGCCGTCGGCGGCGTGGATCTCCTTGACCGAGTACCAGCGGTCGCGCCAGAAGTGCTCGGTCCACACGTCGCCCCGCTCGAAGCGCACGTACCCGGCGTCGCGCTCCTTCGAGCCGGCCCAGGGGGCCCGTACGACAGCGTGGTTGCCGTCGTCGCGGACGACGACGGCCGGGTAACTCAGACCCGGCCGGAGCTGCTTGACCAGCGTGACCTCGACCTCGCGGCCCGGTGTCAGCATGCCCTTCCTCCCGTGCGCGTCCCCCGGGCACTCCGCCGGGGCGAGCCGCCCGCGGGGCAATTGGTGAGGCCCCGCGACGGGGGAGCGCGGGGCCTCACACCGTCAAACGGCCGACGTGGGCTCCGGGTTCCCGGCAGGAAGAAAAATTCTCTGCCACGGGCAGGGTGGGCTCAGGCGATCCCCCGCATCGCCCGAGCCCACCGCTCCGCCCGGCACCGGACATGCTCACGTCGGTGCCGGAAGCCTCACTGAGTATACTGGCTCTCAGCCAGTGAAGGCAGGAGTTACAGGATGTCCCCCCGCAGGCCCGCAGTCAATGAAGAACTCCGACGGCGTTCCCGGGAGCGTCTGCTGCAGGCCACGGTGGAGCTGGTCGACGAACGGGGCTTCGAGGGCACGACCTTGGGAGACATCGCGGAACGCGCGGGGTCGGCGCGCGGTCTCGTGTCGTACTACTTCCCCGGCAAACGCCAGTTGGTGCAGTCCGCCGTGCACAGGTTGATGCATCTTACGCTCGCGGAGGCGCTGGAGCGCCCGTCGCGCACGGAGGACGGCCAGGAGCGGATGGCCCGCGCCATCGACGCGGTCCTCGGCCTCTCGCAGGACCACCCCGTGCTCATGCGGCACCACATGGCCGGCATTCTGCAGGCGGACGGGTTCATCCAGTGCGCGGAGCAGCAGCGGCTCGCGTTCCTGCTGCGCGAGACGGTCGCGAGCTGGGGCTCGCCCGACCCGGACACCGAGTACCCGATGCTGCGCGCGCAGCTCATGGGCGCGGTCTTCGCGCTGCTGCTGCCGGGGGTGCCGATGCCGCTCGACCGGCTGCGCGGCGAGCTGTTCCGGCGCTACGGGCTGGACTGGCACCTCGGCGAGCCGCCGGAGGGCGTGCTGCCCTCCGACGGGACGCCGGTGCAGGCCACGCACCGGCGGTAGCCGCGGGACGCGACCACCGCCGGTGCGCGGGGCGGAGCGGTGCGGATCAGCGGGGCGCGCCGATCAGCGGTAGTCGGGCTGCGTCTGCGTGTTCAGCTCGTGCAGCCACACCCAGCGCGCGCTGTCGGTGCGCCGGTCGTCGATCCTGAGGACGTCCAGGCCCTTGGCCATGTCGTTGGAGTAGACGTAGCCGTTGTAGTAGTACGCGGACCAGGAGCCGCCGCCGACGAGGTCCGTGTCGGACAGCGGGCCGCGCTCGAAGTAGCCGATCTCCTTCGGCCGGCGGGAGTCGGTGAACTCCCAGACCGAGACGCCGCCCTGGTACCAGGCCTGCACCATGATGTCGCGCCCGCCGGCCACGGGGACCAGCGAGCCGTTGTGCGCGACGCAGTTCTCGGTGTCCGCCTGGTGCCGCGGGATCTTGTAGTAGCTGCGGAAGACCAGCTCGGAGTCGTGGCCGCGGCGCTTCAGGTCGTAGATCCCGTTGGCGCCCTGCTTCGGGCCGATCTCCTCGTTGCAGGTGGGCGCGCCACCGCCGCCCAGCTCGTCGGTGAAGACGACCTTCCTGCCGTCCTGGCTGAACGTCGCCGAGTGCCAGAAGGCGAAGTTCTCGGAGTCGCGCACCTGGTCGATGACTTCCGGCTCCTCCGGGTCGGAGATGTCGAGCAGGATGCCGTCGCCCATGCAGGCCCCGGCCGCGAGGTCGAGCTTCGGGTAGGCGGTGATGTCGTGGCAGCCGGTCGTGGCCGACTTTCCCGTGCTCCCCGGGTTGCCGCCGTCGGGGAAGAGCACCGGGAAGTCGATGACCTCCGAGCGCTCCGGCGCGTACCGCGGCACCTTGACGATCGAGACGCCGTCGTGCGGCGGCTGGCAGTCGGGGAAGGTGTCGCTGGGCGAGTACGAGGAGACGTAGATGTAGATGTTCCTGCGCTCGGGCAGCAGCGTGTGGGTGTGCGAGCCGCAGGCGGTCTCGACGGCGGCGACGTACTCGGGGTTGCGCTTGTCGCTGATGTCGAAGACCTTCATGCCCTCCCAGGAGTCCTTCTCCGTGGCGGGCTGCGTGGTGCTGTTGCAGGACTCGTCGCTGCGCGAGGAGTCCGTGGACAGGAACAGCAGGTCGCCGGAGACCGACACGTCGTTCTGCGAGCCGGGGCAGAGCACCTCACTGACGATCTTCGGGCTCTTGGGCTTGGAGATGTCGTAGATGACGAAGCCGTCGTAGTTGCCCGCGAAGGCGTAGCGGCCCTGGAAGGCGATGTCGGAGTTGGTGCCCTGCAGGGCGCGCTTGTCCACGTGGGCGACGTGGTCGATGTTGTCGGACTTGTCGATCTCGTCCACGCCCGGCACGTCACCGCGCTCGATGGCGGCCTGTGCCTGCGACCGTTCGCTACTGCTCAGCTTCTTGGGGGCGAGCGGCTCGTCACCCGGGCCCGGGATGGCCGTCGCAGAACCTGCGGTCAGCAGCGAGCCCACGAGCCCGATCAGGGCTGCGGCCGCGGCAAGACCTCTGCGCCGCGTGCGCGATCTGTGCAACGACGTCACGTGATTCCCTCCTGTGGTGGCGCCTTGGCAGTTGAAATCAAGGCAGTATCCCGCCAAGCATGTACAGAACAACAGATGGAAACACAGCCGTAATGCAAAGTTTTGGTCCTGACAGCGCACGCCCGTGCTAGGACGTACCTGGCACCACGCCCGAACCACCTGTACGGAGGTCACTTTGCGGCACCGCCGGGCACTCGCCTCCCTCGTCCCGCTCACCGCAGCGCTGCTGCTCGCCGGCTGCACCGGAGGCGACTCCTCCGACGACGCCGGGGGCGACGGCGGGGCATCCGTCATCGCGCCCGGGAAGCCGGGCGAGGAGGCCGCCACGATCCCCGCGGACGAGGTCGACGAGGCGCGCGGCGAGGACCGCCCCAACGCGGCGGACGTCACGTACATGCGCGGCATGATCGAACACCACGGGCAGGCGGTCGTGATGACCGACCTGGCGAAGAAGCACGCCGACGCCAAGGACGTGCGCAGGATCGGCGAGCGGATCGCGGCCGGGCAGCAGCCGGAGATCGCGGTGATGGAGGCGTGGGTGGAGGAGAACCCGGGGGACGGCGACGGCCACGGGCACGACCACGCGTCGATGCCGGGGATGGCGAGCGAGGCGGACCTCGACCGGCTGCGGGCGGCGCGCGGCGAGGAGTTCGACGCGCTGTTCCTCAAGCTGATGATCGCCCACCACGAGGGCGCGGTGACGATGGCCGAGGAGGTGCTCGGCGAGGGCAACAACGAGTACGTCGAGCAGTTGGCGACCGGGGTGATCGCCCAGCAGGTGAGCGAGATCGGTCGGATGGAGAAGCTGGCCTAGGTCCTGCCCGGGCTCCGCGCGTCTCGTGGGCGGTGTCAGTGGCCGGGTGCAGACTGGCCCGTGGACGACGAGGTCCCACGGAGGTGGATCCGGATGCAGGACGTAGTGATGGCGGTCGGAACGCGCAAGGGGCTGTTCCTGGGACGGCGCCGGGGCGGTGCATGGGAGCTCGACGGGCCGCACTTCAGGGCCCAGGCGATCTATTCGGTCGGCATCGACACCCGCGGGGCGGTGCCCCGGGTGCTCGCCGGCGGCGACAGCGCGCACTGGGGCCCGTCGGTCTTCCACTCCGACGACCTCGGCGGCACGTGGGAGGAGCCCCGCCGGCAGCCGGTGAAGTACCCGAAGGACACCGGCACTTCGCTGGAGCGGGTCTGGCAGTTGCAGCCCGCGGGGGCCGAGGCGCCCGGCGTGGTGTACGCGGGCACGGAGCCCGGCGGGCTGTTCCGGTCCGCGGACGGCGGCGAGACGTTCGAGCTGGTGCGCTCGCTGTGGGACCACCCGACGCGGGAGAAGTGGGAGCCGGGCGGCGGCGGGCTCGCGGTGCACACGGTGGTCACCGACCCGCGGGCCGCGGAGGCCGTGACGGTCGCCGTCTCCGCCGGCGGGGTGTACCGCACGCTGGACGGCGGGGCGAGCTGGGCCCCGTCGAACTCCGGGGTGCAGGTGGTCTTCCAGCCTGAGAAGTACCCGGAGTTCGGCCAGTGCGTGCACAAGGTCGCCCGGGACGCGGTCGACCCGGACCGGCTCTACCTGCAGAACCACTGGGGGGTCTACCGCAGTGACGACGCCGGCGCCACCTGGACCGACATCGGCGCCGGCCTGCCCTCGGACTTCGGCTTCGCCGTCGCCGCGCACCCCTCGCGCGGCGACACCGCGTACCTCTTCCCCATCACCGCCGATGCCGACCGGGTGCCCGCGGAGAACCGCTGCCGGGTCTACCGCACGTCGGACGCGGGGGCGACCTGGGAGCCGCTGTCGGCGGGGCTGCCGGAGGAGGACCACTACGGCACGGTGCTGCGCGACGCGCTCTGCACCGACGACGCCGACCCCGCGGGGGTGTACTTCGGCAACCGCAACGGGGAGGTCTTCGCCAGCGCCGACGAGGGGGAGAGCTGGCAGCAGCTCGCCGCGCACCTGCCGGACGTGCTGTGCGTCCGGGCGGCCGCGGTGTGAGGCGGGCGTGCGGGGGTGTGAAGGAGCGCGAGGGAGGCCGCCGGGGGAGGCGGTGAGCGCCCCGCGCGTGGCGGGAGCGGGGTCGCGGAGCCAGTAGAGTGACCGGCCATGGCTGGACGTCCTCTCCCCGACACCGTAGAAGCCGGCTGGGCCAAGGCCCTGGAGCCGGTCGCCCAACAGATCGCCGCCATGGGCGACTTCCTGCGCGCGGAGATCGCGGCGGGGCGCACCTACCTGCCCGCCGGGCCCCACGTGCTACGGGCCTTCCAGCAGCCGTTCGACGACGTACGGGTGCTCATCGTCGGCCAGGACCCGTACCCCACCCCGGGGCACGCCGTGGGCCTCAGCTTCTCCGTCGCCCCCGACGTGCGCCCGCTGCCCGGCAGCCTGGAGAACATCTTCCGCGAGCTGCACCACGACCTCGGCCACCCCCGCCCCGCGAACGGCGACCTCACTCCGTGGACCGCGCAGGGCGTGCTGCTGCTCAACAGGGCGCTCACGACCGCGCCCCGGCGTCCCGCCGCGCACCGCGGCAAGGGCTGGGAGCAGGTCACCGAGCAGGCGATCCGGGCGCTGGCCGCCCGCGGCCGGCCGCTGGTGGCGATCCTGTGGGGCCGGGACGCGCGCAACCTGCGCCCCATGCTCAGCGACTACCCCGCCATCGAGTCCGCCCACCCCTCCCCCATGTCCGCCGACCGCGGCTTCTTCGGCTCCCGCCCCTTCAGCCGGGCCAACGAGCTGCTGCAGAAGCAGGGCGCGGAGCCGGTGGACTGGACGCTGCCGACGAACGGATAGCCGCGATGACCACCGACACGGCCCGATGGGTGCTCGGCGTCGACTCCGGCGGCTCGGGGCTGCGCATCGCCGCGGCGGCCGTCCCCGCGGACGGCGGCGACCCGGTGGAGAGCGACGCCGTGGAGACCGCGGAGCCCGTCGCCACCGGGGACGGCGGGATCGACGCCGACGACCTCCTCGGCAAGGTGCTGCCCGCCGCGCGCCGGCTCCTGGACGCCGCCGGCGCGGGGTCGTTCACCGCCGTGTGCGTCGGCGCCGCCGGCATGGCCTCCCTCGGCGCCGATCTGCGCGCCCGGCTGCCCCGCGGCCTGCGGGACGCGCTCGGCGTACGGCGCCTGGCGCTCGCCGCCGACGGGGTCACCGCGTACGCGGGCGCCGTCGGACAGCACCCCGGCGCCGTCGTCGCCGCCGGCACCGGCATGATCGCGGTCGGCACCGGCCTCGACGCGGCGGGGTGGCGGCGCGCCGACGGCTGGGGGCACCTGCTGGGCGACTGCGGGGGCGGCGCGTGGATCGGGCGGGCCGGTCTCGAGGCGGCGATGCGGGCGTTCGACGGCCGCCGCGGGGGCTCCGCGGCGCTGCTGGCCCGGATGGAGGCGGTGTTCGGCACCGGCACGCAGATGCCGGGCCTGCTGTATCCGCGGACCGACCGCCCGGCGGTGCTGGCGTCGTTCGCCCCGGAAGTCGCCCGCTGCGCCCCGCACGACCCCGTCGCGGCCGGGATCCTCACGGAGGCGGGCGAGCACATCGCCGCCGCGGCCGTCGCGGTCTGCCCCGCCGACCCCGGCAGTTCGGTCGCGCTCACGGGCGGGCTCTTCGGCATCGGGGAGCCCCTGCTCGCGCCGCTGCGCGCGGAGCTGGCGGTACGGCTGCCGCGGGCCCGGGTCTCCAGCGCGACGGCGACGCCGCTCGCGGGGGCGCTGCGCATCGCCGCCGCGCTCGCGGCGGAGGAGCTGGTGCTGCCCGTGGAGCGGGGCATGCTCGACGTCTGGTAGCCGGTCTCTCCCGTGCGGCGGGCGGCCGGTGCGGCGACCGCGGGTAGCGGCGCGGGGACGGTCCGTACGAGACCCGTCACCGCCTGTCCGCCGCCGTGCTCCCGTGGTCACGCCCGCGGGCGAATGGCGACCCCGGGCATGTGGCGGACGGCGGTGACGCGTTAGCATGCGGCGCCATGAGCTCTGCCGATGGACACGCAGCCGGTCTGCCCGTACGTATGCCCCGCCGTCAGCCGGGGCGGCACCGCAAGCCGGAGCGGCCGAGCGCGCCCGAGGGCGCGCCGGCGCTGGTTCTGGCCGTGCCCGGGGCACCTTCCGCGGCCATCCGCAGCATGGCGGAGGAGGTCCTCAGCATCGCCCGCTCCGACCTTCCGGGGCTCGACGGCCGGGTCGCCTACGTCGAGGGCGGGAACGAGGAGTTCCCGCCGCTGACGGCGGTGCTGGCGCAGGCCGCGGCGCAGCGCGCCGCGCTCGCCGAGGCGGGGACGCTGGAGGTGGCGGAGGACGTGCCGGTGGCCGTCGTGGTGCCGCTGCTCGCGGGCCCCGACCCGGTGGTGCTGGACCGGCTGCGCGACGCGATCGCGACGAGCGGGGCGGCGGTCGAGCTCACCGACGTCCTCGGGCCGCATCCGCTGCTCGCCGAGGCGCTGCACGTGCGGCTTTCCGAGGCGGGCCTGGCCCGCGCGGACCGCGCGCGGCTGTTCACCGTCGCGACGGCGGCGGACGGCATCATCCTCGGCGCGGTCGGCGGCGAGGAGGCCGTGCAGGCGGCGGGCGTGACGGGCATGCTGCTCTCGGCGCGGCTGGCGGTGCCGGTGATGGCGGCACCGCTGGACCGGGCGGGCGCGGTGGCCGAGGTCGCGGAGTCGCTGCGGAGTTCGGGTTCCGCGCGGCTCGCGCTCGCGCCGTTCGCGCTGGGCCCGGAGCTGTCGGCGGAGCTCCTGGCCGCCGCGGCGCAGGAGGCGGCGTGCGAGGCGGCGGAGCCGCTGGGGCCGTACCCGTCGGTGGGGCAACTGGCGCTGACGCAGTACACGACGACGCTGGGCATCGCGCCGCAGCCCGCCGGGTCGCCGATGCGCTGACGCCGAGGCGGGCGCAGGAGGCGGGGCGCGCGGGCCCCGTGCGGGACACCGGGAGCAGGACATCGGGCGGGAGCAGGACACCGGGAGCCGCCGGCGGGGGCCGGCGGCTCCGTCGCGTCAGGGGCCCGGGGTACGGGCCGGCGGGTGGGCGAGGGCTCAGGTGAACACGACGCACGACGCCGCCGGCATCGCGGCCGAGCCGGTGCGGCGCGGGCTCCCGGTCTCGGCGTCGATCTCGAACCAGGTGACGTCCCCGGAGTGCTCGTTGGCCGCGTAGAGGTGCCGGCCCGCCGGGTCGATCGCGAGGTCCCGCGGCCAGGTACCGCCGCAGGGGACGTTCGAGACGAGGGCGCGGACGCCGCCGTCCCCGTCGAGCGCGAGGGTGGCGAGGACGTCGGGGCCGCGCACAGCGGTCCAGCAGAAACGGCCGTCCGGGGAGACGGCGATGCCGGAGGCGTACGGAGTCTCGTCGGAGCCGGCCGTCTCGTCCGTCAGCATCGGGGCCTCGGCGAGCGGTTCGAGGGTGCCCGTGGCGGCGTCCCAGGAGCAGACGGTGACGACGGGCTCCAGCTCGCAGGCGACGTAGACGCGGTGTCCTTCGGGGTGGAAGGCCAGGTGGCGCGGGCCGGTACCGGGGCGCAGCGGCACCTCGTGGTTCAGCCGCAGGGCGCCGCGGTCGGCGTCGAGGGCGCAGACGAGCACGGAGTCGGTGCCGAGATCGACGCCGAGGATCCAGCGGCCGGACGGGTCGGGGACCACCTGGTGGGCGTGCGGGCCCTCCTGGCGCTCGGGGACCGGGCCGCCGCCCTCGTGCTGCAGCAGGGCGGCGGGTCCCGCGAGGGTGCCGTCGGGGGTGACGGGCACGGTGCTGAAGCTGCCGGAGGAGTAGTTGGCGGTGAGGACGTGCCCGCCGGCGAGCGCGAGGTGGGTGGGGTGGTCGCCGCTGACGGGCACGGGGTCGCCGGCGGGCTCCGGCTTGTCGTCGACGAGCCGGAACGCGGCGACGGTGCCGCCCTCGGTCTGGCTCACGGCGTACAGCATGCCGCCGCCCTCGGCGACGGCGAGGAACGACGGGTCGCGCACGGCGTCGGTGGAGTGCCGCGGGGTGAGGGCGCCCGTCGCGGGGTCGACGTCGGCGACGGTGATCCCGGCGCCCCCTTCGCTGGAGAACGAGCCGACACAAGCCCGCAGAACCGATTCATCCATGCGTCTTCCCCTTCCAGCAGGTCCGGAGCCGGTCCGGGCGACCCTACCCGACGATCTCCCGCCCGTCCGGCCAACTCCGCACGCCGCCACCGCCGCCCGGAACCGCCCCGCGCGCCGCCGGCGGAAGGCCGTTTTCCGTATCGCGTACGGCGCGGGTGCAGGACAATGCCGTACGCGCAGGGGCCGCGCACCGTGAGACCACCGGACGTGAGGAGACTCAGCATGCACGGAGCGCACAGCACCCGGATCGCGTACGCCCTGGTGTCCGCCGCCGCACTCCTGGGCGGCCTCCAGACGACGGCCGCCGCCCGGCCCGCGGACGCCGCCGACGTGGTCGACGTGTCGACCGCCGGCGAACTGGAGGCCGCCCTCGCCGCCGCAGGGCCGGGCGACACGATCCGGATGGCCGACGGCACCTACCGCGGCAACTTCGACGTCACCGCCTCCGGCAGCGACTCCGCACCCGCCGCCCTCACCGGCTCCGGGGCCGCCGTGCTGGTCGCCGGCGGCGGCTACGGGCTGCACCTGGACGGCTCCTCGTACTGGAACCTGACCGGGTTCACGGTCACCGGCGGGCAGAAGGGCATCGTGCTCGACGACGCCGACCACGTGGACATCGCCTCCGTCACGGTGCACGACCTGGACATGGAGGCGGTGCACTTCCGCAACTCCAGCTCCGACGGCTCCCTGACCGACTCCCGGATCCACGACACCGGGCAGGACGGCCGCGGCATGGGCGAGGGTGTGTACGTCGGCAGCGCGGGCGGCACCGACGACCGCAGCGACCGCATCCTGATCGAGGGCAACACGATCGGCCCCGGCGTCGGCGGCGAGAACGTCGACATCAAGGAAGGCACCACCGGCGCCCGGATCATCGGCAACACCTTCGACGGGAGCGGCCTGACCGGCGCGAACTACGACGACTCGTGGGTCGACATCAAGGGCGACGACGTGCTGGTGGCACAGAACACCGGCCGCGGCACGACCAACGACGGCTACCAGACCCACGAGGTGCAGGACGGCTGGGGCTGCAACGCCACGTTCCGCAACAACAGGTCCGACCTCACCGGCGCGACCGGCCCCGACCGGTACGCGATCAACGTCACCAACCACGACGCGCAGAGCTGCCCCGTGACCGTCTCCGGCAGCAACACCGTCACCGGCGGCCGCGGCCTGGTCAACCCCGGGATCCCGGTCACCGGCTGACCCCTCCCCCGGGCCGGCGGACCCGGACCGTCCGCTTCGAGCCGGCCTTGGCATGCTTGCCGCATGAGCGCCACCGGTACCACCGCCGTCGTCTTCGACCTCGACGGCACCCTCGTCGACAGCGAACCGAACTACTACGAGGCCGGGCGCCGTGTCCTGGAGCGGCACGGCGTCACGGGCTTCACCTGGGAGGAGCACGCCGGGTTCCTGGGCGTGGGCACCCGGGAGACGCTGCGCACGCTCCGGGAGCGGTACGGGCTGGCGGCGCCGGTGGCGGAGTTGCTGACGGAGAAGAACGCCGCGTACCTGCGGCTGGCCCGGACCTCGACCCGGGCGTACCCGCAGATGCGGACGTTCGCCGCGATGCTGCGGGCGGCCGGGTGCCCGATCGCCGTCGCGTCCGGCTCCTCGCGCGCCGCGATCGAGGCGGTGCTGCCCGCGGCGGGCCTCGACGATCTGTTCACCACGCTGGTCTCGGCGGAGGAGGTCGCGCGGGGCAAGCCGGAGCCGGACGTGTTCCTGGAGGCGGCCCGGCGGCTGGGCGTGCGGCCGCAGGACTGCGCGGTGGTGGAGGACGCGCCGCCGGGCTGGGAGGCCGCGCGCCGGGCGGGGATGCGGTGCGTGGCGGTGCCGTATCTGCCGGAGCAGGCGGACGAGGCGGTCGCCGCGGGCGCGGGGCTGGTGTTCGGGGGCGGGCAGCGGGAGTTCTCGGCGGAGCGGGCCTTCGCGTGGGTGACGGGCGCGGCGAGCTGACCGCGGGCGGGCCGTCCGGGCGGTCACCCGTCGCGGCCCGGACGGTTCAGCCGCCGATCTGGCCGTCGCCGAGGACCTTCGCCGTGGTGCGTTCGGCGGTGGCGTCGCCCAGGCAGCCGCGCAGGCGCATGCGGTCATGGTCGCCGAGCGCAGGACGGACGCTGCCCACCCAGACGTCGCCCTCCAGCCGGCTCAGCGGCGCGTGGCGGGCGGGGACGCGGGTCGCGCGGCGGCAGCTCTCCCACAGGTCGCGCGCGGCCATCCGGCCCGCCGCCGCGTCGGCGGAGCCGCGCACGGCGACCTCGAAGACGACCGTCGTCGCCGCGGCCGGCGGGCGCTGCTGGGACCGGGTCCGGGTGGCGTCCGCGAGCAGGCCGAGGCCGAGGACCAGGGCGGCCAGGGCCAGTACGCCGACGACGAGCGTACGGACCCGGGGCGGGCGGCGTACCGCGGGGCGAGCCTCCAGCGGCTCCGCCCGCGCCACGCCGCCGGGCGGGGCCGCGAGGCCGGCGAGGCGGGCGGCCGTACGGCGGTCGGCGGGGCGGCCGGTGGCGGCGGCGACCTTCTGCACCGCCCAGGCGGCGGCCGACATCACCGCGCCGGCGGCCATCAGCACGGGGACGAAGACGTACGTGCGGTCCGTGCCGTCCGTCCGCCGGCCCTCCAGCCAGCGGAACCGCGGGGACGGCTCGGTCCTGGTGCGCTCCAGGCCGCGCAGGATCTCCTCGGTGCGGTCGCGGCCGGCGGCGACCTCGCGCCGGAGCCGGGAGACACGGGTGTGCAGCACGATGCCGACGAGCAGCACCTCGACGGCCAGCAGCAGCACTCCGCTGATGAGCGCGCGCTGCCACTCCCAGCGGTAGAGGTAGAGCACGAAGTAGCCGCCCGCGGCGGCGCCGGAGAGCCCGCCGATGACGTAGCCCGCGTACCTCACGCCGCCTCCCCCGCCGTGCCGGCCGGGCAGCGGGTGCCGCCGGTCGCGCAGGTTATGCCGGTCACGCCGCGGCCTCGCGGCTGTCCCCGCGGGCCCCGTCGCCGGTACGTGCCTCACCCCCGGCGGCCGTCACCGCGCCCGTCGTGCCGTCCACCGTCAGCGCCGTGCCCGGCGGGAAGCGGCCCACCGCGCCCGGTACGCCCACGGCCGTCGGCACCCCGAACTCCCGGGCCAGCACCGCCAGGTGCGACAGCGCGCTGCCGGTCTCGGCGACCAGCCCGGCGAGCCCGGCGAGCTGCGGCGCCAGCCCCGGGTCGAGCACCGGCACCACCAGCACCGCGTTCGGGGGCCGCTCCCCCGTCCCGTCCCACGCCACCCCCGCGCCGGCGCCGCCCCCGGCGCCCTGCCCGCCGCCCGCCGCCCCGGCGGCGCCCGCCGTGCGCCCCGGCTCCGCGACGGGCCGCCCGCCGGCCAGCCGGAACGCCGCGGGCAGCACCAGCCGTTCCGGCCGCGGCAGCCGCTCCGCGAAGTCCCGCGGCAGCCCCCTGCCTTCGGCGACCGCGACCAGCTCCGGCCACCGGAGCAGCGCCACCCGCGCCGCCTCGTCCAGCGCCCCCGCCGCCACCAGCCGCTCCGCCAGCTCCGCGACGACCCGGCTCTGCATCTCCTGCACCCACCGGATCCGCAGCCGCAGCCCCTCCCGTACGGGCAGCGCGCCCACCCCGCGCGGCACCCCGCTCCACCGGGTCCGTGCCGGCAGCACGGGCGCCGCACCGAGCGCCGGCGGCAGCAGCGCCAGCAGCACCGGGTGCCGGGCGATCAACTCGGCGTCGTCGTACGCCCCGTCCCGTCCCTCCTCCGCCAGCACCGCCAGCGCCTCGCCCGCCGCGGTGGCCCCGGCGCCCGCGCCGGGCAGCGCGCCGGCCAGCGACTCCTGGGCGTGCAGCGCGGACAGCACGGTACGGCCCCAGCCCGCCGCGTCCAGCAGCCGGCCGCCGGCCGCCGCTGGCCCGGGCACCGCGGCGAGCTGCTCGTCGACCTCGGCCATGAGGTCGAGGGCGAGCGCGGGCAGCGCGGTGCGCAGCCGCCCCATGCGCCAGGCCGCGCCGAGCAGCCGCGCACCGCGCAGGGGGTTGAGGAAGTCCCGTACCGGGTGCGCCGGCTTCGCCGCGCCGAGCAGCCTCAGGTCGGCCGCGGCCCGGCCGTCGACGGTGGTGACGACGGGCAGCGCGCGCAGGTGCCGCCGGGGCGCGGTGCCGGCGATGTCGAGGGCCACGGCCAGGCCGTGCGCCATGGGCGCCACCCACAGGTCCTCCTCCAGCGGCTGGAGCACCGCGGGAAAGGTCTCGGCGACGGGTCCGGGGCCCAGCAGCCGGGCGGTACGCGGGGGGCGCGGCGGCATCGCCGTGATGGGCCGGGACTGGAAGAGCCACAACCGCCCGTCGGGGTCGAAGCCGAACTCGACGTCCTGCGGCCCGCCGAAGACCCGCTCCGCGCGCCGGGCCAGGGACGCCAGCCGGGCCAGCTCGCCGCGGCCGAGGAGCCCCTCCCCTGGCGGCTCGGCGGGATCGACGGCGACGCGCCGGCCGCGGCGGTTGAGCTGGTAGCGGATGCCCTGCGCGGTGCCGTCGACGAGGGTGTCGGGGCCGCCGTCGACGGCGCTGACCAGCAGCCGGTCGTGCCGTCCCGCGACGGGGTCGGCGCCGAACATGACGCCGCCGGCCGCCGGGCGCAGCATGGGCTGCACGAGGACGGCCATGCGCGCGTGCGCCCCCGCCCGCAGCGGCGCCTCGCGGGGCGCGGCGGCGGGGCCGACGAGCCCGCGGGCGGCCGAGTCGAGCACGCGGCGCACCGCGGCGGCGAAGTCCTCCCAGCCGCGGACGTCGGGCACGGTCTCGTACCAGCCGGCCATCGAGGAGTCGGCGGCGTCCTCGTACGCGGAGGAGGACCGTACGATCAGCGGCCGCTGCCCGGCCTCGCTCAGGTCCCGCCAGGCGGCGCGCAGCGCGCGGGGGCCGGCGGGGACGCCGGGCGCGAGGGCGGGGTCGGTGAGCACGAAGCCCGGGAGTACGGGCAGCCCCGCGGCGGCGGCACGGGCCAGGTTCGCGGCCTTGGCCCCGGCGCGGTCGGGGTCGCGGGCCGGGCCGGTGTGCAGCGGCAGCACCGCCGGCCACCCCGCGCGCGCCAGCCGGTCCGCACGCGCCCCGCGCGCCGCCCGGTCACTGTCGTCCGCCCCCGCCGTCCGCTCCGCTTCGGTCGCCATCAGCGGCTCCACCTCCGCCCCTCGTGCGCGCGCCCCTGGCGGAGCTGCCGCGCCCGACTCGGTCCCGGGTAGCGGAGGGAGCCGGCCGGGGGCGTCGCGGGGCAGTCAGCGGGGAACCGCCGCGGCGGCCCGGCGGGTTCGACCGGGTTGCTTACGAATCAGTATGCCGCGATCGGCCGCAGGTATTCCTCGGGGACGTCCCCGAATGGCCCGGGCCGCGGGCCGCCGGCCGTCGGCGGCGCCGTCGTAGGGGTGTTCCGGCGCCGGGTCCTGAGTCCCGGGTCCCGGCGCGGCGCCCCCCGCTCAGCCGAGGAACGACAGCCGCACGCTGCGCTGCGGGTTGTCGCGGTTGGTGTCGACCAGCACCACCGACTGCCAGGTGCCCAGCTCCAGCCGGCCGCCGATCACCGGCAGCGTGGCGTGCGGCGGCACCAGCGCGGGCAGCACGTGGTCGCGGCCGTGGCCGGGGCTGCCGTGCCGGTGGTTCCAGCGGTCGTCGGCGGGCAGCAGGTCGTGCAGCGCGGCGAGGAGGTCGTCGTCGCTGCCGGCGCCCGTCTCGATGATCGCGATCCCGGCGGTGGCGTGCGGGACGAAGACGTTGAGCAGCCCGTCGCGGCCGTCGGCCGCCTCGCGCAGGAAGGCGTCGCAGTCGGCGGTGAGATCGTGCACGGTCTCGCCGGCCCCCGTGGTGATCCGGAGCGAGTGGGTCCTGAAGTCGGTCATGGGGTCAGCATCGCGCATGGGGAAGATCCGTGCCGCCACGGGTGTTGGCGCACACATGAGCGGCATCGTACGGACGCAGGTGGTGGTGATCGGCTCCGGCCAGGCGGGGCTGTCGACGGCGTACTTCCTGCGCCGCGCGGGCCTGGACTTCACCGTCCTGGACCACTCCCCCGGACCCGGCGGCGCGTGGCAGTTCCGGTGGCCGACGCTGACGTACGGCAGGGCGCACCGCGTCCACGACCTGCCGGGCATGCCGCTGGCCGCCGCGGAGAGCGACGGGAGGCTGCCGGCCGCGGAGGTCGTCGCCGAGTACTTCGCCGCGTACGAGCGCGCCTTCGAACTGCCGGTGCGCCGGCCCGTGGACGTCGCGGAGGTGCGCGAGGGCACCGGGACGGAGGCCGGGCGGCTGCTGGTCGTCTCGGACGCGGGCACGTGGTCGGCGCGCGCGCTGGTCAACGCCACGGGCACCTGGGACCGGCCGTTCTGGCCGCGCTACCCGGGCCAGGAGACGTTCCGCGGCCGGCAGCTCCACACGGCGCAGTACCGCGGCCCGCAGGAGTTCGCCGGGCAGCGGGTGGTGGTCGTCGGCGGCGGCGCCTCGGGCACGCAGCACCTGCTGGAGCTGGCGGGCACCGCGGCGGAGACCGCCTGGGTGACACGCAGGCCGCCGGTGTGGCGCGAGGGCCCGTTCGACGAGGACTGGGGCCGGGCCGTGGTGGCCAGGGTCGAGGAGCGGGTACGGGCCGGGCTGCCGCCCATGAGCGTGGTCGGCGAGACCGGGCTGCCGCTGACGGACGAGATCCGCGCGGCGCGCGCCGCGGGCGTGCTGGCGCGGCGGCCGATGTTCGAGCGGATCACGCCGGAGGGCGTGGCCTGGGCGGACGGGACGGTCTTCCGGGCGGACGCGATCCTGTGGGCGACGGGCTTCCGCGCGGCCGTCGACCACCTGGCGCCGCTGAAGCTCCGCGAGCCGGGCGGCGGCATCCGCGTGGAGGGCACCCGCGCGGCCCGCGACCCGCGGATCCACCTGGTCGGCTACGGCCCCTCGGCGAGCACGATCGGCGCCAACCGCGCCGGCCGCACCGCGGCCCGCGACCTGACCCGCCTCCTCGCCGATCCGCCGGGCCCCGGCCCCGCACCCGGGGCGCGCGGCGCGCTCAGCGCTGCTGTCTGAGGCTGGAGCTGCGGACGACCAACTCCGGTTGCAGCACGATGCGCTGGTGGTCGTGGTGCTCCACGCCCTCTTCCGTCTCCTCGATCAGCAGCTCCGCCGCCTCCCGCCCCATCCGGTGCGCCGGCTGGCGCACCGAGGTCAGCGGCACCGCCGCCGCGGCGGCGAACTCGATGTCGTCGTAGCCGACGAGCGCGATGTCGCCCGGCACCGAGACGCCCGCCGCGAAGAGGGTCTGGAGGACGCCGAGGGCCAGGAGGTCGTTGGCGCAGAACACCGCCGACGGGCGCGGCGACATGCCCAGCAGCCGGGCGCCGGCGTCGCGGCCGGCCGCGACGTCCATCTGCTCGGTCTCGACGTGCACCAGCGACTCCGGGCCGAGCCCCTCCTCGGCGAGCGCCGCCAGGGCGCCGGTGTGGCGGTCCTGGCACTGCGGGAGCTGCATGGGGCCGCTGACGTAGACCAGGGAGGTGTGGCCCGCGCCGATCAGGTGACGGGCGGCGAGCACGCCGCCCTGGACGTCGTCCAGCGAGACCGAGCAGGCGTCGGCGCTGGCGACGGTGCGGTCCACGAAGACGTACGGGATGCCGTGCCGGCCGAAGGACTCCAGGGTGCGCCCGCTGGTGTCGGCGGGGGTGACGAGCACCCCGCGGACCCGCTGCTCGGCGAAGAGGCCCAGGTACTCGGCCTCCTCGGCGGGGCTCTGGGCGCTGTTGCAGAGCATCACGCCGAGGCCGGCCGCGCGCGCGGCGCGCTCGGCGCCGGTGGCGACGTCGACGAAGAACGGGTTGGTCATGTCGAGCACGAGCAGCGCGATGATGCGGCTGCGGCCGGCGCGCAGTTGCCGCGCCGACTCGCTGCGCACGTAGCCGAGCCGGTCGATGGCCGCCTGCACCCGCTCGCGGGTGGCGGCGGCCACGCTGTCGGGCCGGTTGATGACGTTCGACACGGTGCCGACGGAGACGCCCGCGTGCCGCGCGACGTCCTTGATGCCCACCATGCGCCCCACGCGCGTTCCCCTTCAGCCGTCCAGCCGGTCGTACGCGGCGCGCCCCGGCCGCGGCCCGCCGCTCATGCTACGCACGGGGTGCGCCGGCCCCCGCGACCTCCACCAGGTCGAGGCCGGCGAGGTCCGCGAGCGCCCGCAGCTCGGGCAGCAGGTGCCCGGTGGCCAGCGCCCAGTGGTGGCCGACGCCGCTGGCGCTCCACTCGTCGCACCACTCGCCGGGGTCGCGGCCGAAGTCGACGCGGGAGGTGGTGTTGCCGATGGCCAGCAGCGGTCCCGCGGTGACGGTGCCCGCGGAGGCGATGAGGCGGTAGCGGCCGTCGCGGGTCTGGCCGAGGCCGACGGCGGTGACGGGCCCGTGCCGTACGTCGAACTCCACGGACACCCCCCAGCCGCGCTTGCCGTGGTAGACGCCGAGGCCGCGCAGCAGCGGCCGGCCCTCGCTGATCGCCAGGTGTCCGGGCCCGTCGTGGCCCATCTCCACCACGCCGTCGCGGAAGTTGAGCGCCTGCATCTCGGTGAAGGAGCCGCCGGCGCCGAACCGGTCGGCGACGAGCATGGCGAGCGAGGTGCGCAGCTCGTACTCGCCGGCGGCGGGGATGCCGCGGGCGGTGAGCAGGGAGGCGCCGAGGATCATGCCGGCGCCCAGCCGCTCGTGCGTCTCGCCGTCGAGGCCGCGGTGGTAGTACGCGAGGGAGTCCAGGTCGAAGTCGGCCACGAGCCGGTCGAGACCCACCGACACCCGCGCCGCCCAGGCGAGGTCGTCCGGGTCGACGGTCTCGTCGAGGTCGAAGACCCCGCGGGTCTCGGCGAGCTTGGCGGCCACCTCGGCGTCGCCAGCCTTCTCGGCCCGTACCCGCAGGTCGTCGAACTCCAGCACCTCGACGTGCCCGCCGAGGTTCGCGGTGACCATGGTGAGGTCGGTGGAGACGTCGTACATGCCCGGGTAGAGGTGGCCCATCAGCCCGTGCCGGCCGCCGCGCAGCGCGGCGCGCACCCCCGCCGCCCGGATCCAGCGGCCGATGCGGGTCCACGCCCGCTCGTCCTCCAGGTGGCCGGAGACGGAGCGGAAGGGGACGCCGCAGCGCTCGAAGGCGTTGGCCATCTCCGGCAGCGGGCAGGCGCCGCAGTAGGCGAGCCACTGCCCGGTGTCGAAGCTCGCGTGGTCCATCGCCTCGGTGGGCTGCAGGTTGATCAGCAGGACGGGCGCGCCGCTGCGCCGGGCGACGGGGACGAGCATGGTCGCGGTCATGTACGTGGTGAGGAAGCCGACGATCAGGTCGCAGTCCGCGGCACGCAGCTTCTCCGCGGCGGCGGCGCCCTCGGGGGCGTCGGAGACGAAGCCGGCGTCGACGACGTCGGCGTCGAAGCCCGCCAGCCGCTCGGCGACCCGGGCGGCGGAGCGCTTGAGCTGCGGCAGCAGTGCGGGGAACTGCGGCCAGTACGCGCCGAGTCCGCCGGCGACCAGGCCGATCCTGGGTTTGCGTGCGGTGGCGGGGGTGCGTGCGGTCGTCATCGGTGGCTCCTAGCGGGGCAGGGCGAAGTCCACGGTGCGCAGCGGCGAGGGCGTGGTGCCGGTGGACTTCTGCTGGTACATGAAGGACAGGACGCCGTCCCGGGCGAGCCGGGTCTCGTCGAGGTTCACCTCGCCGAAGGCGTCGAGGTCCGCGCCGTCGAAGAGGACCTTCCAGTCGGTCCAGCCGGAGGCGGCGGAGGCGGCGACGACGCGGCCGTAGGGCAGCACGACGTAGGCGTTGTCGTGGCGGTCGAAGGCGAGCTTGCCGCGCTGGCTGGACTCCAGGGGCACGGGGATCTCGGTCTTGTGCCAGCGTCCGGCGTCGTCGCGGTGGACGTGGAAGGCGCGGGCGTTCGCCTTGCGGTCGGCGACGTAGTTCGTGGAGCACTGGCCGAAGCGGCCGGGGACGTAGCTGATGAGCGCGTGCGGACGGCCTTCGGAGTCGGTGGCCTGGTGCTCCTGGTTCATCAGCGCGTGGTCGGGGGCGAGCGGGTCGGCGACGGTGCCGGGGTCGTCGAACGCGACGGCGTCCGCGCCGCCGGTGGTGCCGACGACCCGGCCTTCGGCGTTGGTCCAGGTGCGGCCGTCGTCGGTCGAGCGCACGTAGCCGGTGTCGTGGTTGCTGAGGCCGCCGGGGGCGCACATCACGGCGGCGTTCTGCTCGCGCCAGGTGTAGAAGGCGTGCAGGGTGCCGTCCGGGCCGTAGTCGATGCCGTGCAGGTACATGTTGCGGGCGTTGCTGCTGCCGTGGGCGGTGGTGTACGTGCCGGTGGAGCCGGACCACACGCCGAGTTCCCGCCACCGCTTCCCGTCGTACGCGGCCAGCGCGTTGCGGCCGTTGCCGGAGACGCCCTCGCGGTAGCTGAGCAGCAGGCCGCCGTCGGGGGTGGCGACGAACTGGGGGTAGGTGAAGCGGTCGGTGAGCGTGAGCCCGTCCAGCGTGGTCTGGACGGGTCCGAAGGCGTCCGCCGTCCAGTCGTGCGCCCCGGGGCGGTTCATCAGGCCCGGCACGGACTTGAGGTAGAAGTACCCGTCCGCGTGCGAGTCCATGTTGACGTGCAGCCGGCCGTCGGCGGCGGAGACGCCGAGGGAGATGACGTTGTGGGAGTCGTCGTACTTGAGCTTGTGGTCGAGGGTGACGGTCTCCCAGTCCCGTTCGCCGGGCGCGCGGCGGCCGAGGACGGCGCTGCGGTCGGCGGTGTACCAGGCCGCGTACTGGTGGCCGGCGTGGGTGAGGATGCCGTTCTTGGTGAAGGAGCTGTTGTTGACCAGGCCGTCGAAGGAGACGAAGAAGATCGCCTCCGGGTCGGGTTCGGTGTCCGCGATCCGGGTCAGCGACGGGCCGGGGGCCGCGGCGGTTCGGGGGCCGGCGGCCGGGCCGGGCGCCGCGGCGGCGGGGAGGGCGGTCACCGTCAGCAGCAGCGATGCGGCCAGGAGCGCGGGCTTCACGAGGGGGTGCGAGAGCAGTCTCATGGGGGGTCCTCAGTCGAGGTGGAAGACTTCTGCGAGGGGGCGTACGGCCGCGTCCGGCGCGGCGCCGTCGAGCGCCTCGAAGAACGGGGCCATCTCGGCCTGCCAGCGCGCGTTGACGTCGCTCGCGGCCATCGCGGCCTGCGCGGCGGCGAAGTCGTCGGTCTCCAGGTAGCCGACGAGGAGGCCGTCGTCGCGCAGGAAGAGCGAGTAGTTGCGCCAGCCGGCGGCGGAGAGCGCGGCGAGCATGTCCGGCCACACGGCCGCGTGCCGCTCGCGGTACTCCGCCAGCCGGTCGGCGTGCACCTTCAGCAGGAAGCAGACGCGGGGCATCGCGCCGCGCTCCTCAGAAGTCGTACTCGTCGATGTTCTTCTCGTCGAACACGGTCGGCGGGCCGAGGATGACCTCGCCGTCCTTGCCGACGGTGTACTCGCCGAGCCGGCCCGCCTCGAACTTCTCGCCCTCCTTGCCGGTGATCTGGCCGGAGGCCAGCGCGGCGGCGGCGTACGCGCCGAGGTAGCCGAGGTCCTTGGGGTCCCACAGGGAGAACTCCTCGACGGTGCCGTCCTTGACGAACTTGCGCATCTGGTTCGGCGTGCCGAGGCCGTTGAGCACGACGTCGCCCTTGTAGTCGGAGGAGCTGATGTAGCGGGCGGCGGCGGCGATGCCGACCGTGGTGGGCGAGATGATGCCCTTCAGGTCGGGGTACGCCTTGAGCAGGCCTTGGGTCTCCTGGAAGGACTTCTGGTCGTCGTCGTCGCCGTAGGCGACCTTGACCAGCTCCATGTCCTTGTACTCGGGCTTCTTCAGCTCGTCCTTCATGAACCTGATCCAGGTGTTCTGGTTCGTGGCGTTCTGCGTCGCCGACAGGATCGCGATCTGTCCCTTGTGGTCGAGCTGTTCGGCGATCCGCCGCACCTGGCTGCGGCCGATCTCCTCGGAGCTGGCCTGGTTGATGAAGAGCTGGCGGCAGTCCTTGGCGGTGTCGGAGTCGTACGCGACGACCTTGATGTCCTGCTGCATGGCCGTCTTCAGCGGGCCGCAGACCGCGTTGGGGTCGTTGGCGGCGATGAGGATGGCGTCCTGGCGCTGCTGGATCAGGGTGTTGATGTACGAGACCTGCGAGGACGCCTTGGCGTCGGAGGGCCCGACCTCCTTGGCCTCGGCGTCGAACTCCGCGCTGGCCTCGATGCCGGCCTCGTCGACGATCTGCTCGTACGGGTTGTTGATCTGCTTGGGCAGGAACGCGATCTTCAGGCCCTTCTTCAGCGGCGCGTCCGGGTTCGCGGTGGCGTCCGACACCTGCTCCGCGGCGTCGTTCTCCGCGTCGTCCTTGGTGGTGCCCGAACAGGCGCCGGCCGCCAGGGCGAGGGCGCACAGCGCGGCTGTCGCGGCGAGGGTGCGGCTCTTGTTACGCATGCGGGTGAACCTTTCGCGTTCGGTTCCGCGAGTCGCGGAGCAGAGTCGGACGAGGGTCGGTGGGTCAGGGGGCCGCCGCGAGGCGGCGGTTGCGGCGGTCCGCGAGCGCGGCGACGGCGCGCGGGGCGAGGACGGAGGCGATGAGCAGCAGCCCGGTGACGATCACGCGGATCTCGTTCGCCACGTCGTTGAGGGTGAGCAGGTTGTTGAGCAGGCCGATGAGGAGCACGCCGGCGACGGCGCCGCCGAGGGTGCCCTTGCCGCCGTTGAAGTCGACGCCGCCGAGGAGCACGGAGGCGATGACGACGAGTTCGAGGCCCAGGCCGTTGTCGGCGCGGGCGCTGCCGTAGCGCAGGGTGTAGACGATGCCGGCGAAGGACGCCGTCAGGCCGGAGACGACGAACAGGGCGAGCTTGATGCGCTTGACGCGGATGCCGGCGAACCAGGCGGCTTCCTCCTGGGCGCCGATGGCGTACAGCGAGCGGCCGAAGCCGGTCATGTGCAGCAGCACGGCGGCGAGCACGGCGAGTACCGCGAAGAGCGCGATGGGGTACGGCACGAAGGTGCCCGGCACGGTCTCGGTGGCGGAGGCCCACTTGGCGTAGTCGTCGGGGAAGCCCGCGACGGCCTTGTCGCCGAGGACCACCGAGGCCAGGCCCCGGTAGAGGGTGAGGGTGCCGATGGTCACGGCCAGCGGCGGCAGCCCGACCCGGGTGACGAGCCAGCCGTTGAGCAGTCCGCCGGCCGCGCCGGCGAGCAGGCAGACCGGCACGATCAGCTCGAAGGCGTAGCCGGCGTCCCAGAGCGAGCCGGCGAGCGCGCTGGACAGGCCGAGCATGGAGGCGACGGACAGGTCGACCTGGCCGGCGACGACGAGCAGCGTCATCGGCAGCGCGATGAGGGCGATCTCGGCGGTGTCGTTGAGCGCGGCGGACATGTTGCCGGTGGAGGCGAAGCCGTCGGTGGACGAGGTGCCGGCCAGGAACACCGCGATCAGCAGGATGCCGACGGCGGTGTCCCACCGCAGGTAGGTGCCGAGCGACTTCACTGCCGCCTCCTCTTCCGCAGCGCGCTGGTGGTGCGCCGCTGCACGATGCGGTCGGTGGTGATGGCGGCGAGCAGCAGCACGCCCGTGATGGCCTGCTGCCAGAAGGAGCTGACCTTGAGCACGACCAGCGCGCTGCCGATGGTGGTGAGCAGCGCGGCGCCGAGCGCGGCGCCCCACACGGAGCCGACGCCGCCGGTGATGGCGACGCCGCCGACGACGACGGCGCTGACGACGGTCAGCTCCCAGCCGTTGGCCGCGTCCGCCACGACGGTGCCGAAGCGGGCGAGCCACAGCGCGCCGGCGAAGCCGGCGACGGCGCCGGAGAAGGCGTACGCGCCGAGCACGCGGCGGCGGATGGGGATGCCCGCGAGCCGCGCCGCCTCGGGGTTGGAGCCGATCGCGTACAGCTCCCGGCCGCCGGTGTAGGAGCGCAGGTAGTACGCGGTGCCGGCGAGGACGGCGAAGGTGATCAGCGGCAGGTACGGGATGCCGAGGACGCTGCCGGTGCCGAGGGAGAGGACGTCGTCGGGGAGGTTGGCGGCGTTGATCTGCTCGCCGCCCGCCCACCAGTAGTCCAGGCCCTGGATGACGTAGAGCATGCCGAGGGTCACGACCAGCGCGGGCACCTTGCCGAAGCTCACCAGCAGCCCGCTGACCAGTCCGCACGCGGTGCCCAGCGCGATGCCGAGCAGCACGACGGTGAACGCGCCGTGGTCGGTGCCGGAGACGAAGTCGCCGCAGGCGAAGGCGGTGAGGCCGACGACGGAGCCGACGGACAGGTCGATGTTGCGGGTGATGACGACGACGGACTGGCCGACGGCGAGCAGCACCAGGATCGAGGAGTTGAGCAGCAGGTCCTCGACACCCTGGTCGTCCAGGAAACCTGGGTTGGCGATCCAGGTGCAGAGGATCAGCAGGACGAGGGCGCCGCCGATGGAGAGTTCGCGGGCGCGGAAGACGGCGTCGACGAGCGAGCGTGCGGAGCGCTCGTCGCCACCCGCGGGGGCGGGCCCGGTCTTCTGTGCGGTCGCGCTCATGCCGCCGCCCCCCTGGCGCCGCGGCCGGTCGCGGCGGTCATCACCGACTCCTCGGTGGCCCCGGCCCGGGGGATCTCGGCGACGAGGCGGCCCTCGTGCATGACGAGCACCCGGTCGGCCATGCCGAGGACCTCCGGCAGGTCGGAGGAGACCATGAGGACGGCGAGGCCCCCGGCGGCCAGTTCGGAGAGCAGCCGGTGCACCTCGGCCTTGGTGCCGACGTCGATGCCGCGGGTCGGCTCGTCCACGATGAGCACCGACGGCTCGGTGGCCAGCCACTTGGCGAGGACGACCTTCTGCTGGTTGCCGCCGGAGAGCACGCCGACGTCGTCGGTGAGCTTGCCGTACTTCAGCCGCAGCCGCGCCGCCCAGTCGGCGGCCCGGCCGCGCTCCAGCGCGCGCTTGACGAGCCCGGCGGAGCCGAGGCGGCCGAGGCCGGTGAGGCCGATGTTGCGCTCGATGGACATCTCCATGACCAGGCCGCGCTGCCGCCGGTCCTCCGGGACGAGGGCGACCCCCGCGTCCATGGCGGCGGTCGGCGAGCCGCGGCGCAGCGGCCGGCCGGCCACGTGCACCTCGCCGGCGTCGGGGGTGTCGACGCCGAACGCGGCCTGGACGACCTCGCTGCGGCCGGCGCCGACGAGGCCGGCGAGCGCGACGATCTCGCCGCGGCGGACGTCGAAGGAGACGTCGTGGAAGACGCCTTCGCGGGTGAGCCGCCGCACGGACAGGGCGGTCTCGCCCAGGTCGGCGTCCTGCTTGGGGTACAGCTCGGCCAGGTCGCGGCCGACCATGCGGCGTACGAGGGCGTCCTCGGTGAGCGCGTCGACCTCGTCGGTGGCGATCCGGCGGCCGTCGCGCAGCGTGGTGACGCGGCGGCAGAGCCGGAAGATCTCCTCCAGCCGGTGCGAGATGAAGAGCACGGCGGCGCCCTCGGCGCGCAGCGCCTCGACGACGGCGAAGAGACGGGCGGTCTCGCTGCCGGTGAGCGCCGCGGTGGGCTCGTCCATGATCAGGACGCGGGCGTCGAACGACAGCGCCTTGGCGATCTCCACGATCTGCTGGTCGGCGATGGACAGCCCGCGCGCCGGGCGGTCCGGGGCGAGGTCCACGCCGAGGCGGCGCATGAGCGCGGCGGTGGCGTCGTGGACCGAGGCGCGGTCGATGCGGCGCAGGGTGCGGCGGGGCTGGCGGCCCATGAAGATGTTCTCGGCGATGGACAGGTCGGGGAAGAGCGTGGGTTCCTGGTAGATCACGGCGATGCCCGCGTCGCGGGCGTCGGCCGGGCCGTGGAAGGCCACCGGGGCGTCGTCGAGGAGCAGGTGGCCGGCGTCGGGGCGGTGGACGCCCGCGAGGATCTTGATGAGGGTGGACTTCCCCGCGCCGTTCTCGCCGGCGAGGGCGTGTGCCTCGCCGGCGTGCAGCGTGAGGGAGACGTCCTGCAGGGCGCGTACGGCCCCGAAGGACTTGCTCAGGCCGCGCGCGGCCAGGACGGGCACTTCTGTCATGGTCAGCACCGTTGCGGTCGGCGGTCGTGAAAGGTTTCAATGAGTTTTCACGGAAGCTAGACCTCCCCCAACAGGCCCGTCAATGGGTCGGACATGGAAACCTTCCGGGCAACACCACATCGCCCGCAGCCCCTTGACACCCCTTCCACGCCTCCTTAACTTCGTGATCTGAAACGATTCATGCTCGCGTCGTCCCCCGGAGGACCCCGTGATCAGCAGACGTCGACTCCTCGGCACCGCCACCGCCCTCGGCACCGCCGCCGCCACCGGCGCCGCGCCCGCCGCCCGCGCTGCCACGGCAGCCGGGACTGATGCGGTCCGGAGGGCGGAGGTGACCCGGCCGACCGCCGAGTACGCGGTCCGGCCCCTCGGTCTCGACGTCGACCGGCCCCGGCTGAGCTGGCCGGTGGAGTCCGGCGCGCCGGGCGGCGCGCAGAGCGCGTACCAGGTCCGGGTGGCCACCTCGCCGGACCGGCTGGGCGACCCCGACGTGTGGGACAGCGGCAAGGTCGCCTCGGCCGACTCCGTCCTCGTGCCGTACGGCGGGCCCGCGTTGCGGCCCCGTACCCGCTACCACTGGACCGTCCGCGTCTGGGACCGGGACGGCACGGCCTCCGACTGGAGCGAGCCCACCTGGTGGGAGACCGGACTGCGCGGCGAGGAGTGGGCGGCGACCTGGATCGCCGCGCCCGACCTGCCCACCGACGCGCCGGACATCACCGGCGCCTCGTGGATCTGGTTCCCCGAGGGGGACCCCGCGAACAGCGCCCCCGCCGAGACCCGCTGGTTCCGCGCCCGGCTCGACGTCCCCGAGGGCGTCACCCGGGCCCGGCTCGCCGTGGCCGCCGACGACCGCCACACCACGTACGTCGACGGCACCGAGGTCGCCGCCGGCACGGCCTGGAACCGCCCCGACGTCGTGGACGTCACCGGCCTGCTCGGCGCCGGCACCGTCGTCGTGGCCGTCGCCGCCACCAACGGCGCCGCCGGACCCGCCGGGCTGCTCGGCGCCCTCGAACTCACCACCGCCGACGGTGTGACCACCCGCGTCACCGACGCCGGCTGGAAGGCCGCCGACGCCGAGCCCGCCGACGGCTGGACGGCGCCGGACTTCGACGACTCGGCGTGGTCCGCCGCGAAGGTCCTGGCTCCCTGGGGCTCAGGCCCGTGGGGCGAGGTCACCGTGCCCGTCTCGCTGCCCGCGGCCCGGCTGCGGCACGAGTTCCGGCTGCCGGCGCGGCCCATCGCCCGGGCGCGGCTGTACGCGACGGCCCTCGGGCTGTACGAGGCGCACCTCAACGGCCGCCGGGTCGGCGAGGACGTGCTCGCGCCCGGGTGGAGCGACTACCACACGCGGGTGCAGTACCAGACGTACGACGTCACCGGCCTGGTGCGGCCCGGCGCCAACGCCGTCGGCGTCGACCTGGCCGCCGGCTGGTACGCGGGCAACCTCGGCTGGTTCGGCCCGCACCACTACGGCGAACGCCCCGCGCTGCTGGCGCAGTTGGAGGTCACGTACGCCGACGGCGGCGTCGAGCGGATCCTGTCGGACACCGGCTGGCGCGCCGCCGGCAGCCCCGTGACCGCCGCGGACCTGATCGCCGGCGAGGACCACGACGCGCGCCTGGAGACCCCCGGCTGGACCGCGCCCGGCTTCGACGACTCCGGCTGGGGGCCCGCCGAGGCCGCCGACGGCGGCGGCACGGCGATCGTCGCGCAGGTGGACGCGCCGACCCGGGTGGTCAGCGAGCTGCCCGCGCGGAAGGTCACCGAGCCCGCGCCCGGGGTGTTCGTCTTCGACCTCGGCCAGAACCTGGTCGGCGCCGTCCGGCTGCGCGTGCGGGGCGAAGCCGGCACCGTCGTCACGCTGCGCCACGCCGAAGTCCTCAACCCGGACGGCACCCTGTACACCGCCAACCTGCGCACCGCCCGCGCCACCGACACGTACACCCTGCGCGGCGCGGACGACGGCGAGGTCTATGAGCCGAAGTTCACCTTCCACGGCTTCCGCTACGTCGAGGTCACCGGCTATCCGGGCAGGCCGGAGAAGAACGCCGTCACCGGCCGGGTGATGCACACCGACGCGCCGTTCACCATGGACTTCGCGACCAACGTCGAGACGCTCGACAAGCTGCACTCCAACATCACCTGGGGCCAGCGCGGCAACTTCCTGTCCGTGCCCACCGACACCCCCGCCCGCGACGAACGCCTCGGCTGGACCGGCGACATCAACGTCTTCGCGCCCACCGCGGCGTACACGATGGAGTCCGCCCGCTTCCTCACCAAGTGGCTGTACGACCTGCGCGACGACCAGGCGGACGACGGCGCGTACCCCGACGTCGCCCCGTGGGTCGGCCCCGTCGGCAAGGGCGTCGCCGGCTGGGGCGACGCCGGCACCACCGTGCCGTGGGCGCTGTACCAGGCGTACGGCGACACCCGGGTGCTGGAGCAGTCGTGGGACTCGATGCTGGCGTGGCTGGAGTACCTGAAGCGCAACAGCACCGGCCACCTGCGCCCCGCCGAGGGCTACGGCGACTGGCTCAACACCGACGACGAGACTCCCAAGGACGTCATCGGCACCGCGTACTTCGCGCACAGCGCCGACCTCGTCGGCCGGATCGCCCGCGTCCTCGGCCGCGACCCGGCGCCGTACGACGCGCTCTTCGGCGCCGTACGGGAGGCGTTCAGGGCCGCGTACGTCTCCGAAGGCGGCGCCCGGATCAAGGGCGACACGCAGACCGCGTACGTGCTGGCGCTCTCCATGGACCTGCTGCCCGAGGACGCCCGCGGGCCCGCCGCCGACCGTCTCGTCGCCCTGATCGAGGCCCGCGACTGGCATCTGTCCACCGGCTTCCTCGGCACCCCGCGGCTGCTGCCCGTGCTCACCGCCACCGGCCACCACGACGTCGCCTACCGGCTGCTGCACCAGGACACGTTCCCCGGCTGGGGCTACCAGATCGCCAGCGGCGCCACCACCATGTGGGAGCGCTGGGACTCCATCAAGCCCGACGGCTCGTTCCAGGACGCGGGCATGAACTCCTTCAACCACTACGCCTACGGCTGCGTCGGCGAGTGGATGTACCGGCACATCACCGGGATCGCCCCCGCCGAGCCGGGCTTCCGCAAGGTGCTGATCCGGCCCCGGCCCGGCGGCGAGGTCGACCGGGCCACCGGCCGGCTCACCACGCTCTACGGCCCCGTCACCACCGACTGGCGCGAGCGCGACGGCCGGCTGCGGCTGGAGGTGACGCTCCCCTTCAACACCACCGCCGAGGTCTGGGTCCCCGCCCGGTCCGCGGCGGACGTCTCCCACGGCCGCGCCCGCTTCCTGCGGACGGAGGACGGCTGCGCCGTCTTCGCCGCGGACGCGGGCACGCACCGCTTCACCAACTGACGACACCCCACCTGACAGCGACACCCCGCGCGGAAAGGCTTCGCGATGACCGTGAAAGCGGCACTCAAGTCCCAGGCAGTCGAGACACCGTCCTGGGCGTACGGCAACTCCGGCACACGCTTCAAGGTCTTCGCGCAGCCGGGGGTGCCGCGCACGCCCCAGGAGAAGCTGGACGACGCCGCCCGGGTGCACGAGCACACCGGCGTGGCGCCGTCCGTCGCGCTGCACATCCCCTGGGACCGGGTGGAGGGCGCCGACGGCTACGCGGCGCTCGCGGCGTATGCGAAGGAGCGGGGCCTCGCCCTCGGCGCGATCAACGCGAACGTCTTCCAGGACGACGACTACAAGCTGGGCTCGGTCACCCACCCGGACCCGGCGGTGCGGCGCAAGGCGCTGGCGCACCTCCTGGAGTGCGTCGACATCATGGACGCCACCGGCTCGCGGGACCTGAAGCTCTGGTTCTCCGACGGCACCAACTACCCCGGCCAGGACGACGTGCGCGAGCGCCAGGACCGGCTGGCCGAGGCGCTCGCCGCGGTGTACGAGCGCCTCGGCGAGGGGCAGCGGATGCTGCTGGAGTACAAGCTCTTCGAGCCGGCGTTCTACCACACCGACGTGCCGGACTGGGGCACGGCGTACGCGCACTGCCTGCGCCTGGGCGACCGGGCGCAGGTGGTCGTGGACACCGGGCACCACGCGCCGGGCACCAACATCGAGTTCATCGTCGCGGTGCTGCTGCGGGAGGGGAAGCTCGGCGGCTTCGACTTCAACTCCCGCTTCTACGCCGACGACGACCTGATGGTCGGCTCCGCCGACCCGTTCCAGTTGTTCAGGATCATGTACGAGGTCGTACGGGGCGGGGGCCTCGGGCCCGACGTGGCGTTCATGCTCGACCAGTGCCACAACATCGAGCCGAAGATCCCCGCGATCATCCGCTCGGTGATGAACGTCCAGGAGGCCACCGCCAAGGCGCTGCTCGTCGACCGCGAGGCGCTGGCCGCCGCGCAGCGCGAGGGCGACGTGCTGGCCGCCAACGCCGTGCTGATGGACGCCTACAACACGGACGTACGGCCGCTGCTGGCCGAGGTGCGCGAGGAGATGGGGCTCGACCCGGACCCGATGGCCGCGTACCGGCGCTCGAGGTGGGCCGAGCGGATCGTCGCGGAGCGGGTCGGCGGCACGCAGGCCGGGTGGGGCGCGTGAGCGGGGGGCCCGGCGCGTACGACCCGGTGGCAGACCTGCTGGCGCGGGCGCACCGGCTGGGGTCGGACCCGCGCAACACCAACTACGCGGGCGGCAACGCCTCCGCGAAGGGCACCGCGACCGACCCGGTGACCGGGGGCGGCGTGGAGCTGATGTGGGTCAAGGGCTCCGGCGGCGACCTCGGCACGCTCACGGCCGCGGGCCTGGCGGTGCTGCGGCTGGACCGGCTGCGGGCGCTGGCGGGCACGTACCCGGGGGTGGAGCGCGAGGACGAGATGGTGGGCGCGTTCGACTACTGCCTGCACGGTCGCGGTGGTGCCGCGCCCTCGATCGACACCGCCATGCACGCGCTGGTCGGCGCCCCGCACGTCGACCACCTGCACCCCGACTCGGGCATCGCCCTGGCCTGCGCCGCGGACGGCGAGGAGCTGACCCGGCGGTGCTTCGGCGAGCGCGTGGTGTGGGTGCCGTGGCGGCGGCCCGGCTTCCAGCTCGGCCTGGACATCGCGGCCGTGTACGAGGCGCACCCCGAGGCGATCGGGGTGGTACTCGGCGGCCACGGCATCACGGCGTGGGGGGCGGACTCCGCGGAGTGCGAGCGCAACTCGCTGGAGATCATCCGGACCGCCGAGCGGTTCCTCGCCGAGCAGGGGCGGCCCGACCCGTTCGGCCCGCCCGTCGAGGGCTACGGGCCGCTGCCCGCCGCCGAACGCCGCGAGCGGGCCGCCGCGCTGGCGCCGGTCGTCCGCGGGCTGGCCTCCACCGACCGGCCGCAGGTGGGGCACTTCACCGACACCGACGCCGTGCTGGACTTCCTGGCGCGGGAGGAGCATCCGCGGCTCGCCGCGCTGGGCACCTCCTGCCCGGACCACTTCCTGCGCACCAAGGTCGGCCCGCTGGTCCTGGACCTGCCGCCGGACGCGCCGGTGGCCGAGGCCGTCGCACGGCTGCGGGAACTGCACGCCGCCTACCGCGACGACTACCGCGCCTACTACGAGCGCCATGCCGACGACGGCTCGCCGCCCATGCGCGGCGCCGACCCGGCGATCGTCCTCGTCCCCGGCGTCGGCATGTTCAGCTTCGGCAAGGACAAGCAGACGGCCCGGGTGGCGGGCGAGTTCTACGTCAACGCGATCAACGTGATGCGCGGAGCCGAGGCCGTGTCCTCCTACGCCCCCATCGCCGAGGCGGAGAAGTTCCGCATCGAGTACTGGGAGCTGGAGGAGGCCAAGCTGCGCCGCATGCCGCCGCCGAAGCCGCTGGCGGCCCGGGTGGCGCTGGTCACCGGCGCGGGCTCCGGCATCGGCCGGGCCATCGCCCAGCGGCTGGCCGCGGAGGGCGCGTGCGTCGTCGTCGCCGACCGGGACGCGGCGGGCGCCGAGGCGGTCGCCGCCGGACTGGGCGGGCCCGACAGGGCCGTCGCGGCGGTGGTGGACGTGACCGACGAGGAGCAGATCGCGGCGGCCTTCCGAGCCGCGGTGCTCGCCTTCGGCGGCGTGGACCTCGTCGTCAACAACGCCGGGATCTCGGTCTCCAAGCCGCTGGCGGAGACCACGGCGGCGGACTGGGACACCCAGCACGCCATCATGGCGCGCGGCTCGTTCCTCGTCTCCCGCGAGGCGGCGCGGGTGCTGGCCGCGCAGGGCATGGGCGGCGACATCGTCTACATCGCCTCCAAGAACGGCGTGGTCGCCGGGCCGAACAACATCGCGTACGGGGCCGCAAAGGCCGACCAGGCGCACCAGGTCCGGCTGCTCGCCGCGGAGCTGGGTGAGCTGGGCGTACGCGTCAACGGCATCAACCCCGACGGCGTCGTGCGCGGCTCCGGTATCTTCGCCGGCGGCTGGGGCGCCCGGCGGGCGGCGGTGTACGGGGTCCCGGAGGAGAAGCTCGGCGAGTTCTACGCCCAGCGGACGCTGCTGAAGCGGGAGGTGCTGCCGGAGCACGTGGCGAACGCGGTGTTCGCGCTGACGGCCGGCGAGCTGAGCCACACGACCGGGCTGCACGTCCCCGTGGACGCGGGCGTGGCCGCGGCGTTCCTGCGGTGAGCGGGGCGTACGGGCGGCCGGCGGCGGGCGGCGGCGCGGGCGACGGCTCGGGCGACGGGGAATCGCTGCCGTTCGCGGCCGTCGACCTCGGCGCCGCCAGCGGGCGCGTGATGCTGGGCCGCGCCGGCGGCGGCGAGCTGCACATCGAGGAGGTGCACCGCTTCCCCAACCGCCCCGTACGGCTGGCCGGCACGCTCCACTGGGACGTCCTCGCGCTCTACGCGGGCGTGCTGGACGGCCTGCGCGCCGCGGGCCGGCGGTCGGGGGGCCGGCTCGCGGGCGCCGGCGTCGACTCCTGGGCGGTCGACTACGGCCTGCTCGACGCCTCCGGCGCGCTCGTCGGCAACCCGGTGCACTACCGCGACGCGCGCACCGAGGGCATGGCGGCGAAGCTCGACGCGGTGCTGCCGGCGGCGGAGCTGTACCGGGCGACGGGCCTGCAGCGCCTGCCGTTCAACACCGTCTACCAGCTCCTCGCCGCCCGCGGCACCCCCGCGCTGGCCGCGGCCCGGCGCCTGCTGCTCGTCCCCGACCTCGTCGCGTACTGGCTGACGGGCGAGGCGGGCACCGAGCTCACCAACGCCTCCACCACGGCGCTGGTCGACCCGCGCACGGGCGTGTTCTCGCGCCGCGTCGCCGAGGCCGCGGGCATCGACCTCGGGCTCTTCCCGCCGCTGCGCCGCCCCGGCGATCCCGCGGGCGAGCTGCTGCCCGCGGTGCTGGAGGAGACGGGCCTGACCGGGCCGGTGCCGGTGACCGCGGTCGGCTCGCACGACACCGCCTCGGCAGTCGTCGGCGTACCGGCGCGGGACGCGGACTTCGCGTACATCGCCACCGGCACCTGGTCGCTCGCCGGCGTCGAACTGACCGCCCCCGTGCTCACCGAGGAGAGCCGCGCCGCCAACTTCACCAACGAGCTGGGCGTGGACGGCACCGTGCGCTACCTGCGCAACATCATGGGCCTGTGGCTGCTCCAGGAGTGCCTGCGAGCCTGGGACGCCGAGGGGCACCCGTACGAGCTGGACGCGCTGCTGGCCGGCGCCGCCGCGGCGCCCCCGCTGCGCTCGTACGTGGACGCCGGCGACCCGGCGTTCCTGGCTCCGGGCCGGATGCCGGAGCGGATCGCGGCGGCGTGCCGGCGGGCGGGACTACCGGAGCCGCGGTCCGCGGCGGAGACCGTGCGCTGCGTGCTGGACTCGCTCGCCCTGGCGCACCGCCGCGCCGTGGCCGACGCGCAGCGGCTCTCGGGACGTACGGTGCGCGTGGTGCACGTCGTCGGCGGCGGTGCGCGCAACGGGCTGCTGTGCCGGCTGACGGCGGACGCCTGCGGGCTGCCGGTGGTGGCGGGACCCGTGGAGGCGGCGGCGCTCGGCAACGTCCTCGTGCAGGCGCGGGCGGCCGGCGCGATCGACGGCACCCTTTCAGACCTCCGATCTCTGCTTCACAGAACGCAGTCGCTGAGGGAGTATGAACCCGGCGGCGGCTCATCGGCCTGGGAGGAAGCGGAATGCGCGTTGCGCTCTTCGTGACGTGTGTCAACGACACGCTCTATCCGCACACCGGGCGCGCCGTCGTGACCCTGCTGGAGCGGCTGGGGGTGACGGTCGACTTCCCGCTCGCGCAGTCCTGCTGCGGACAGGTGCAGTTCAACACCGGATACCGGCAGGAGACCCGGCCGCTCGCGCGCCGCTACGCGGACGTCTTCGCCGACTACGAGTACGTCGTGACGCCGTCCGGCTCGTGCGCGGCGATGGTCCGCGACAACTATCCGCGGCTCGACGAGCCCGCCGCGGCGGCCGTCGCGCCGCGCACGTACGAGCTGACGGAGTTCCTCACCGACGTCCTCGAAGTGACCGACGTCGGCGCGTACTACCCGCACACGGTCACCTATCATCCGACCTGTCACGGGCTGCGCGTGCTGGGCCTCGGTGACCGGCCGCGGCAACTGCTGGAGCACGTGAAGGGGCTGACGCTGCGCGAGCTGGCGGGCGCGGACGAGTGCTGCGGGTTCGGCGGCACGTTCTCGCTGAAGAACCCGGCGGTCTCGGCCGCGATGGGCGCCGACAAGGCCCGGCACGTGGAGGACTCGGGCGCGGATGCCGTGTGCGCGGCGGACAACTCCTGTCTGATGCACATCGGCGGCACGCTGGCCCGCCGCGGCTCGCCGGTCCGGCCGGTGCACATCGCGGAGATCCTGGCGAGCACGGAGGGGGACGTCCGGTGACCGGCACCCGCGGCAGCGCAGAGAGTTCCAAAACAGCACAGACGGCACAGACAGCGGGGCCCGGGGACGCCCGGACGTTCCTGGGCATGCCGCGCGGGCGCCCCGCGGCCTTCCCGCGGGCCGCCGCCGCGGCCACCGCCGACGCCACCCTGCGCGCCAACCTCACCCACGCCACGCACACCATCCGCGGCAAGCGCGCGGCGGCCGTCGCCGAACTCGCCGACTGGGACCGGCTGCGCGCGGCGGGCGCCGCCATCAAGGACGACACGCTGCGCCACCTGGACCGCTATCTGGAGCAGTTGGAGGCGGCGGTGACCGCCGCGGGCGGGCACGTGCACTGGGCCGTCGACGCCGCGGAGGCCAACGCGATCGTCACCCGGCTGGTGCGGGAGACCGGCGCCGACGAGGTGGTCAAGGTCAAGTCGATGGCCACGCAGGAGATCGGGCTGAACGAGGCGCTGGCGGCGGCCGGCATCCGCGCGTACGAGACGGACCTCGCCGAGCTGATCGTGCAGCTCGCCGACGACGAGCCGTCGCACATCCTGGTCCCCGCCATCCACAAGAACCGCGGCGAGATCCGCGACGTCTTCCGCGACCGCATGGGCGACTGGGGCCGCCCCGCGCCCGCCGGGCTCGGCGACCGGCCCGCGGAACTGGCCGAGGCGGCGCGGCTGCACCTGCGGGAGAAGTTCCTCGGCGCCCGGGTCGCCGTCTCCGGGGCGAACTTCATGGTCGCCGAGACGGGCACGCTGGTGGTGCTGGAGTCCGAGGGCAACGGCCGGATGTGCCTCACGCTGCCGCAGACGCTGATCTCCGTCGTCGGCATCGAGAAGGTGGTGCCGACCTGGCGCGATCTGGAGGTCTTCCTCCAACTGCTGCCGCGCTCCTCGACCGCCGAGCGGATGAACCCGTACACGAGCACCTGGACCGGCCCCGCCGAGGACGACGGGCCGCGCGACTTCCACCTCGTCCTGCTCGACAACGGGCGCACCGACACGCTGGCCGACCGGGTCGGACGCCAGGCGCTGCGGTGCATCAGGTGCTCGGCGTGCCTCAACGTCTGCCCGGTGTACGAGCGCGCCGGCGGGCACGCGTACGGCTCCGCCTACCCGGGCCCGATCGGGGCGATCCTCACCCCCCAACTGCGTGGCACCGCCAGCGCGCTGGACGCCTCGCTGCCGTACGCCTCGACGCTGTGCGGGGCGTGCTACGAGGTGTGTCCGGTCGCGATCGACATCCCCGAGGTGCTGGTGCACCTGCGCACGCGGGTCGCGGAGGGCGGCGCGTACACGGTGCGCGGGACGAAGGCAGTGATCAAGCCGGCGAAGGGGCACGCCGCGGAGCGGGCCGCGATGCGCGCGGCGCGCTGGACGATGGCCCACCCGCGCGCCTGGGGCGCGGTGCTGCGCACCACCACCGGCACCCGGCGGCTGCACCCGCGCCGGCTTCCGGGCCCGGGAAAAGCGTGGTCGGCGAGCCGGGAGCTGCCGACGGTGCCGCCGGAGTCGTTCCGCGCCTGGTGGCGGCGCACCCGGGGAGCGGGCTCGTGAGGGGAAGGGATACGCCGTGAGCAGCAGGGAGACGATCCTCGCGCGGGTACGGGCCGCCACCCGCGACGCCGCGGGCACACCCGGGCCGCCGGTGCCGCGCGACTACCTGCGCGTGCACGGCGACCGCTCCCCCGCCGAGTCCGCGGACCTGCTCGCGGAGAACCTCGCCGACTACCGCGCCCTCGTGCACCGTACGGACGCGGCCGGCCTGCCGGAGCTGCTGGCGCGGCTGTTCGCCGAGCGGGGCACGCGGACCCTGCTCGTACCGGACGGGCTGCCGCCGGCCTGGACCGCCGCGGTCGACGCCGACCGCGTGCCCGACCGGGCCGCCGCAACCGCCCGGGAGCTGGACGCCGTCGACAGCGTGCTGACGGGCTGCGCGCTGGCCGTCGCGGAGACGGGCACACTCGTGCTGGACGCCGGGCCCGGCCAGGGCAGGCGGCGGATCACGCTGATCCCCGACCACCACGTGTGCGTGG
This sequence comes from Streptomyces sp. WMMC500, assembly GCF_027497195.1. Classification (NCBI taxonomy): domain Bacteria; kingdom Bacillati; phylum Actinomycetota; class Actinomycetes; order Kitasatosporales; family Streptomycetaceae; genus Streptomyces; species Streptomyces sp. WMMC500. The sequence continues at coordinate 8,139,957 of NZ_CP114905.1, read as the reverse complement.
TGCGGGTGCCGGAGCAGGTGGTGGACTCGCTGCCGCAGGCGATGGAGCGGCTGGACCCGGCCCGGCCGCTGACGTGGATCTCCGGGCCGTCGGCGACCAGCGACATCGAGCTGGACCGGGTGGAGGGGGTGCACGGGCCGCGGACGCTGGAGGTCGTGCTCGTCACAGACTGACACCCCGTCAGCCGGCCCTGTTCTCCCGAAGCGACGGCGAAGTGACATGTCGTGTTCCGCGACGGCGGTCAGGTAGCGGGCCAGGGTGGTGAGAATCCCGGCGGACCCGGAGTCCCAGTAACACCGTGGCACGATCAGCTCCGCGGGGACGTCCTGCGGCATCAGGGCCGGGAATCCGGCGAGTTCCTCCCCCTGCCAGACCGCGTGGCCGAGGTCGAAGCCCAGCGCCGAGCGTCCTGTGGCGAGGGGCCGCTCGTCGCCGGTGGCCCGGTGCAGCATCAGCAGGAAAAGGGCGATGCCGCTCCCACCGCGGGCGCACCCGAGCGGGATGTCACCGTTCCGGTCACGCCAGTGTGCACCGCCAGGGCCCGGCCGCGCCGTGGAGGACGTCGGGGGTCCTCATGAGCAGCTCGTGACGCCGTGCGTCGCGCATGATCAGGACGGCGTCGTCCGAGTGGCCCAGTTCGTGAAGCACCCACGCGATGCCCGCCTGCCCGGCGTACAAGCCCGGGGATACTGCTCGTTCGTCACCTTCTTCCGCGTCGTCCACGCCACCGGTTCCGGGGGCGCCTCTCCGCACATGCGGCTGAACGCGTGCAGGACGCCGGCCGCGCCGTGCGCGACCGACGGCGGATTGGTCTCGAAGGCGGTCAGGTCGCCGGGGATCAGCCGGTCATCCCGCTCCGGGTCGACCGTGCGTTCCAGGTAGGCCAGGGCGGCCGCGCGGGTTTCCTTGACCAGGCGTCGCGCGCGGTCCGGCGGGCCGGGGAGGGATGACGGCGCGGCGGGCTCCGTCCTGACCGGCGTACGGGACAGTTCCTCGACGACGGTGGCGATGCCCGGGGCCTCGGCGGGAAGGGGGTCCGTCAGCTCGTCGAGGAGGCGGACGAAGCGGCGGGAGACGCATCCCGGCGAGACGGCTCGGCGCTCTCAGGTGATCCGCTCCAAGGCCCAGCCCAGCACGCCGCCGAGCAGCAGCACCACCAGGGCCAGCGTGGTGATCGTCGCGTACGCCGCCCGTTTCACGCGGTTCCGCACGGTGCGCGGGTCTCTCAGGTACGCGCGCCACGCGGCGTTCCGCATGGGCTTGGTGAGGGCGCGGACGGCCAGGAGGGCCCGGGGGCGCAGGGGGAGCAGGCGGAGCGACTCCCTGGTGAGCTGGCGAAGGGACCTCCAGGCGCTGCCGGAGGTCTTCCGGTCCTTCTTGAGCTCCCGCAGCAGTCCGTTGTCCGTCGGCTCCCGCAACTGGTGCAGGTGGCGGTACATCCAGTCACGGTGGTCCTCGCCCTCCGGTGCCTCGGCGCGCAGGATCGCGTCGTGGAGGCGTTCCTCCCACGACCGGCGCTCGGCGGGGGGCAGGCCGAACAGGCGCAGCAGGTGGTGGGCGGCGTCCAGGCGTCCCCAAGTGAAGTCCGAGGCACGCCAGGGGGCGTGGACGAAGGCGCCGAAGTGCCCGAAGCGCAGCCCGTACAGCTTGCGGGCGCCGATGTCGGCGAACCTGTCCTCGTTGAACAGCGGGCTCATGGCGTCGGGCCCGAGCCGCAGGAAGTCGAAGCCCGGGCCGAGGGGTTCGACCATGGCCTGCGGCGAGGCGAAGGCGCGGGTGAGGACGTCGACGGCCAGGCACACCTGCACGGCGCCCGTCGCGTCTTGCCAGCCGCCCTGCCCCGCCGCCCGGAGTGCTTCGGTGTAGTCCTGCGCCGCCTCGGCTACGAGGGCACCGAGTTGCTGGGGGATCCGCATCAGGGTGAAGGTCTGCTGGATGAGTTCGGCCGCCTCCTCGTCGGGCAGGGTGTCGGCGCGCTCGGCCGGGACGCGCCGCCGCACCTCCTCGCGGACGGCGGCGTTGACGGCCAGCGCCTTCGTCAGCCCCGCGCTGACCCGCGTGGCGCCGCGGGCCAGCGCCCTGCGCTGCTCATGGCTCAGCTCGATGTGGGCGCGGGGCAGATCCCGCAGGTTGTCCTGGAGGCTCTGCAGGACGCGTTCGCAGGTGCCCAGTCCCCAGCGCCAGCCATCGGCCCAGGGCTGGGACAGCTCCCGTTCCGAGTCCCGCGGCACCCACAGGGGGTCGCCGTTCAGGACGGCCTCGATGGGGCCGGAGGCCGGCTCCGGGTCGCGCGCCAGCGTGGTGACCGACCGGGCGTCGGCGAGTTCCCTGCGGAGTTCGGCCAGCACGCCCCGGACACGGTTGCGGCGGTACTCGGGCAGCGCCCTGCCGGCCATGTCCATGAGGGTGCCGGCCAGGCGCGGGTCCAGGCGGGCGCGCTCGAACAGCCCGAGCTGCGTGTCCTTCGCGTCTCCCGCGACGCGCCGCCAGACTTCCTCCGTGCCGGATCGCAGATCCGCCTCGCTTCGGTAGCTCATGGCGCTGATCCCGACCCTCATCCACGGGGTGTCCTCGCATTGCTCGGCGCCGGCCTTCTCCCGTCCGAGCCGCCCGGCCGTCGGGACGACGAACACCAGCACTCGCCGCACGGGCTTGTTCGCGAGCGGACGCCGGGTGATCGTCTCAAGGACCGGCAGGAAGGGGGCGTTGTTGAGGATGCCGCCGTCGATGACGCAGCTCGCCCGGTCGTTGCGGGAGAGTTGGGGAATCTCCCGGTTGTCGATCAGGCACCGCTCGCTGATGGGCGAGAACGCGACGGGGAAACTTGCGGTGGCCCGGGCGGCCGTGACCAGGTGGTCGGTCCTGTGCCGGTTGAAGTCGTTCACCTCGTGGGGCATGAATCGCCAGGTCACGCCGGGCTCGGCGCATCGCTCCTCGCGGTCGCCGTCGCCGTCGCCGCTCCTCGCGTAGCGCAGTCTCGTCTCGCAGGCGAAGCGGTAGAGGCGGCGGTGGTCGCGGACGTCGAAGTGGTTGCCGAAGCCGTCCGTGTAGGAGCGTGGAAGCCCGTCCAGCGCGGTGGCCGTGACGAACAGCGTGACCGGCTGCGGCGGCCTCACGCCCGCGTCGCTCTCGCCGATCCGCCGCACCTCGGCCTCGATCTTCTCGCGGAAGGCGTGGCCACTGAGCAGGCTCGGCTCCGAGGGGTTTCCCCGGAGCTGTTCCAGGGCGGCGGACCGCTCCCAGACGTCGCGCAGGCGCGGCAGCGCCGCCCGGCGGCCCAGTGCGGTGGCCAGGATCAGGCCGTTCAGGCCGCCCGCCGAGGTGCCGGAGACGATGTCCACGAGGAACTCGCTCCTCGCCTGGTCCGTCAGCTCGCGCCAGAGCGCCAGGACGCCGGCGTCCTTGCCGGCCGGGACGCGCTTGCGGTCCCCTCGCGACGCCTGGCACAGCAGGTCCAACTCGTGGGTGACGCCGCCCATCCACACGGCGAGGCTGACCCCGCCGTTCATCACCAGGGCGACGCGTGTCTGGGTGTCGCCCGACGGGCTCGACGCGGGCGGCGTGGTCGGCGGGACGGGGCTCGGCTCGCTGTGCGGCGTTGCGGGCGCCATGTGGCGACCGTAGACCGGGCCACCGGCGCCCGGCGCGCGGTGCTGCGCCGGGCGGGGGGCGGGTGGCACCCGGATGGCCCCGCCCGGGGGGCGGTGGCCCGCCGGTGCCGGGACGGAGCCGCCTGAGAGCGCGAGAGTACCGCCGGCCGGCCTTTCGCCGCCTACCACATGGCGTACACCCCTTCGGAACTTCAGCAGCAGCGCGAACCCCCACGGGTCGCCCCCGACTTGTGCTGCAGAGCGCTCCTCGTCACTTCGCCGTAGCTCCGGGAGACACAGGACCCGGTCGCCTGCCGCCACCAGAGTTGTACACCTCTGGCAACCCGCCGGGCCCCTGGTCGCCTCCCCCGCGGTCGGTTAGCTTCTCCGCCATGCCGAGACCTTCCGCACCGTCCCGCCGTACGCTCCTGACGGGCACCGCCGCCGGCGCGGCCGCCCCCCTGCTCGCCGGCGCCGCACCCGGCGGGGCAGCCGCCGCGCACGCTCGCGGCGGCGGGCGGCCCGGCGAGGTGCTGACCGGCGCCGACGCCGCCGCCGCGCAGGGCTGGTCCCTGCTGCGCGACCGCCGGCTGGGCATCGTCAGCAACCCGACCGGCGTCCTGCGCGACACCCGCCACGTCGTCGACTCCATGCACGCCTCCGGCACCCTCGACATCGCCGGCGTGTTCGGCCCGGAACACGGATTCCGCGGCAGCGCGCAGGCCGGGGAGGCCGAGCCGGAGACCATCGACCCGCGCACGGGCCTGACGGTCTACGACGCGTACGGCGCGAACGCCGCGAAGATGGCCGAGCTGTTCACCAAGGCCGGTGCGGACACGATCGTCTTCGACATCCAGGACGTCGGCGCGCGCTTCTACACCTACATCTGGACCATGTACCACGCGATGGTCGCCGCCCGCGACACCGGCGCCGCCTTCGTCGTCCTCGACCGCCCCAACCCGATCGGCCGCCGTGCCGACGGCGCGATGATGACCCCGGGCTTCACCTCCGGCGTGGGCCTCAAGCCGATCGTCCAGCAGCACGGCATGACGGTCGGCGAGCTGGCCCGCTACTTCAACGGCGAACTGCTGCCGGACGAGGGCGCCGGCGGCCGGGTGGAGCTGGAGGTGGTACGGGTACGGGGCTGGGACCCGGAGTCGTACGCCCAGGACAACGACCTGCCCTGGGTGCCGCCGTCGCCGAACATGCCGACCGCCGACACGGCGCTGGTGTACGCGGGCACCTGCTTCTTCGAGGGCACCAACCTCTCCGAGGGCCGCGGCACCACGCGCCCGTTCGAGTGGATCGGCGCGCCGTACCTGGACTACCACTACAGCGACCGGCTCAACGCGCGCGACCTGCCGGGGGTGGAGTTCCGCGAGGCGTACTTCGTGCCGACGTTCGGCAAGCACGAGGGCGAGACGTGCGCCGGCGTGCAGGTGCACGTCGTCGACCGGCGGCACTACGAGCCGGTGACCGCGGCGGTGGCGATGCTCGTGGAGGCGAGGCGTTACGCGGAGTTCGCCTGGCGGCAGGACAGTTGGGATCCCCAGCGGCCGTTCTGGATCGACAAGCTGTCGGGCTCGCCGCGGATGCGCACGATGATCGACGAGGGCCGGGACGTGGCCGAGGTCGTGGCGGCCTGGCGGGAGGAACTGGCCGACTTCGCCCGGCGCCGCCGGCGCCACCTCCTCTACCGCTGACGGCACCCCCGGGGCCCGCGCCGCGGCGGGCCCCGGCGGCCCGCGGGTGGTTAAGATCACGCGTATGCCCGCACGCTTCAAGGATCTCGCGCTGGACGCCCGGGACCACCAGGCGCTCGCCGACTGGTGGTGCGCCGCCCTGGGCTACGCCCGCCGGCAGGACCCCGGCGAGCCGCGGCCGGCCGAGTGGCCGGTGCCCATCCACGACCCGGCCGGGCGCGGCCCGCTGATCTGGGTCAATCCCGTCCCGGAGGAGAAGACGGTCAAGAACCGGATACACCTCGACGTCTGGGGTGCCCCGGAGGAGCTGCTGGCGCTGGGCGCGACGATGGTCCGCCGGCGGGACGACGAGATCGGCTGGCACGTCATGGCCGACCCCGAGGGCAACGAGTTCTGCGTCTTCGAGAAGGAGCGGTGACGACCGCGCTGCGGGCGAGGTACGCCGCGTACGACTGGCGGCCGGTGACCGACGGCATGTCGGGCGCCGGGGTGTGGCGGCTCAGCGGGCCCGGCGAGCTGTTCGTGAAGACCGCGGCGGAGGAGGAGCACGCCGGGCCCGGGGCAGGTCTGCGGCACGAGGCGGCGTGCGCCGGATGGCTGCGGGCACAGGGACTGCCCGCGCCCGAGGTGGTCGACGCCGGGGCGGCGGACGGGACGGCGTGGCTGGTGACCGAGGCGCGGCCGGGGCGGTCGCTCGCCGAACCGTGGCCGGAGCACCTGCGGGGCGCAGCCGTCGAGGCGCTGGCACGGTTCGCCCGCCGACTGCATGGACTACCGGTCGACGGCTGCCCGTTCGTCCGGGACCTGGCGGTGACGGTGCCTCTCGCGGGCGCGGCGGTCGCCGCCGGGCTCGTGGACGAGGGGGACTTCGACGCCGAGCGGCGCGGCCGGAGCGCCGCCGGCCTCCTCGCCGAGCTGGAGCGCACCCGCCCCGCAGCCGAGGACCTCGTCGTCTGCCACGGCGACCTGTGCGCGCCGAACGTGCTGGTCGACCCCGGGACGCTGGAGGTCTCCGGCGTCATCGACCTGGGCCGCCTCGGCGTCGCCGACCGGCACCTGGACCTCGCCCTGGCCTTCCGCAGCCTCGCGGACGAGAACCTGAACCCGCAGCACGGCCCGGCGGCGGCCGAGCTGTTCCTGCGCGCGTACCGCGCGGCGGGTGCGGACGAGGTCCGCGTCGACCCGGCGCGGATGGAGTTCTACACCCTGCTGGACGAGTTCTTCTGACGGGCCGTCACGGCCGGTCTGCCGCCCCCGCGGGCGGCCCGGGCGGGTCCGGCGGCGCGCCCGCCAGCTCGACGTCGTGCGGCACCCGCGCCCGCTCCACCGCGAACACGGCGAGCGCGTCCCAGGGCTCCGCACAGGCCCGCTGCGCCGTCTTGCCGGCGGGCACCGCGAACAGGCCCTGCTCGGCGGAGCTGCGCAGTTCGGCGGAGTCCGCCCGGGTGCACCCGGTGCGCCAGGCGAAGGCGACCAGCGCCTCGGTCCCCAAGTGCCGCCCGGCCGGACGGCCCGGGCCCCTGCCGCCCCGGGCCGCCGACGGGAAACGGTCCGCGAAGGCGGCGAGGTCCGCGCGCGAGCGCAGCACCGTACGCACCGGCTCGTACCCGTGACCGGACTCGAAGTGCACCAGGACCGCGCCCGGCACCGGCGCCCCCGCGCTCCGCTCCTCGTCCCCCAGCACCGCCCACACCCCGCTGACCAGCAGCAGCCCGGCCACGACCGCGCCGATCGCGATCAGCCGCGAGCCCCGCGGCAGGCGCCCGCCCGAGGTCCGTGCGCGCGCGTGGGTATCGGCCCGTCCTCGTCGCCGGTGGAGAACCACAGCCCGCTCAGCTCCTCGTTCGCGGTTCGCGTGTCACCCATGCCGACCCAGTGTGCTGCCCGCCGCCGGGGACGGTCCCCGGGCGGGCGGCCCGGGAGCGCACGCTCCCTGCGCTCGCCGGTCGGGGTCGGTGACGGCGCTGGTCAGTAGACTGGCGGGCACCGAAGAGGAGGCGAGTGGGGTGGCCGGTACGCGGGTGGACGGGCGGGTCGAGCGGGGCAACCAGACGCGCCGGCTCGTGCTGCGCCGGACGATGGACATCGCCTCGGTGGAGGGCCTGGAAGGGCTGTCGCTGGGCCGGATCGCGGGTGAGCTGGGGCTGAGCAAGAGCGGGGTCTTCGCGCTCTTCGGCTCCAAGGAGGAGCTGCAGCTCGCGACGGTACGGGCCGCGGGGGCGGTGTTCGCCAAGGCCGTGGTGGTGCCCGTGCAGGACCGGCCGCCGGGGGTCGGCAGGCTGCTGGCGCTCTGCGCCCACTGGCTGCGCTACTCGCGCGAGCGCGTCTTCCCCGGCGGCTGCTTCTTCTACGGCGCGGCGGCGGAGTTCGCCTCCCGCAGCGGCCCCGTGCACGACGCGGTGGCGGCGGCGCACCGCGACTGGGCGGCGTACGTGGCGCGCACGGCCGAGGAGGCCCGGACCGCCGGCGAGCTGCGGCCGGAGACCGACCCGGCCGGGCTCGCCTTCGAGCTGATCGCGCTGCTGGAGCACGCCAACCTGCTGTCGCTGCTGCACGGCGCGCCGGACGCGTACGACCTCGCCGCCACCGCCGTCGTGACACGGCTGCGCGCGGCGGCCGCGGACCCGGACTCAGTCCCGGACGCGCTCCCCGGCTGAGACGAACTCCAGCGCCGTGCGCACCACCTCCGGGTCCGCCAGGATCCGCCGGTGGCCGAGGCCGCTGGTGCGGTGCTGCCGGACCTGATCGCCGTAGGCGGCGGCGGTCTTGTCGGCCTGCGCGGCCGCGACCATGCGGTCCTTCTCGTCGTGGATCAGGAGGATCGGCAGGGTGACCTCGGCCGGCCGGTAGGTGACGTCGAAGCGCCGCCACAGGTCGTGCTCGCCGGGGAACATGTCGATCTCGATGCGCCGCCGCAGCGCGGCCTTCACCCGCGGGCCGAGCCCGAGGCCGGCGCAGAAGACGTCGACGACGTGGTCGAAGTCGGCGACGCCGGAGACGACGACCAGCCGGTCCGCCGCCGCGGCGCCGCGCAGCGCGAGGAAGGCGGCGGAGCCGCCGAGGGAGTGCGCGACGACGGCCTCGAACCTGCCGTGCTCCTCGTACAGCCGCGCGATGATCTCGCGGTACTCCAGCACGGTCGTGCGCCGCCCCGCGGAGGCGCCGTGGGCGGGGGCGTCGAAGGAGACGGGCGTGTAGCCGGCGGCACGCAGGGCGGTGACGTACGGCGCGAAGTGCGCCGCCCGGGAGCGCCAGCCGTGCACGAGCAGCACGGGCCGTTCGCCGTCGCCCCAGCAGTACGTGACGACGTTCTTGCCGGCCACGGTGAGGCTGCCGGTGAACGCGCCGTCGAGCAGCCGGCGTTCGGCGTCCTCGACGGAGCGGTCGGCGCGCGGATAGCGGTAGAGGACGAGGGCGCCGCGGCCGGCGAGGCCGGGGAGGACGGCGGCGGTGGCGTTGAGGACCTTGCCTGTGAGCGCGGTGACGACAGGTTTCATGGGCAGAAGATAGCACGATCGTTCGCTTAGTTTTAGCGGCAGGCGGGGGGACGTACCGGCACCCGGCATCCGGCAGTTGGGCGCGGGCACGCCCGCGGCCACCCGGGAATCCCGCCGCGGCGGGGCCACCGACTTCCGGACCCGCCACCGCACCACCGAGGCGGTAATTCCCGTCACCCACACCGGCTTCCATTATTCGATGGCCATAACGCCGCGTTATGTAAGCGATTTCTGCACCAGGGTCGCGGAACATGAATTTCCGGATGCCGAACTCCCAGCTCAGCGCGGGTATTTCAGGGTTCGCCAATTCCCGCGTCCGCCCGTGCACTGTTTACGTGCCACGCGGCTCGTGTTTACGATCCCGCCATCCCCTTCCGCGTATCCACGCCGAAGTCCCCATGGGAGGAAGACGCGAATGAACGGACGAATGCGCACCATATTGCGCCTCGGCGGCTTAACGACCGCCGTGGCGGCCCTGCTGTCGATGTCGGGTGCTGCCGTGGCCGCCGGCGGCTCCGAGCCCGCGCCCCCGCCGAGCACGCGGATCGTGGGCGGCCAGCCGGCCTCCGAGACGTACTCCTTCATGGCCTCCCTGCAGAGCGCGTCGGGCGGCCACACCTGCGGCGGCAGCCTGGTCGACCCGAGCTGGGTCGTCACCGCCGCGCACTGCGGCACCCCGTACCAGGTGCGGATCGGCACCACCGACCGCACCGCGGGCGGCGAGGTCCGCCGCGTCGTCGAACGCCGCCAGCTCGCCGCCGACATGACCCTGCTGCGGCTCGCCACCCCGTCGACGAAGACGCCCGTCCCCATCGCCGCCTCCGCGCCGCCCGGCTCGGCGACCCGGCTGATCGGCTGGGGCCAGACCTGCCCGACCCGCGGCTGCGGCGCCCCGCCCGTGGGGCTGCGGCAGCTCGACACCACGGTCCTGGGCGACTCCTCCTGCGGCGGCATCCAGGGCGCGTACGAGCTGTGCGTGAACGGCGGCGGCGGCCGGGGCGCGTGCTACGGCGACTCCGGCGGCCCGGCGGTCGTCGGCGGCCCGGGCGACTGGCGTCTCGTCGGTGCCACGAGCCGCGGCACGGCCGGGACCTGCGCCGTCTCGCCGGCGATCTACGGCGACGTGACGTCGGTGAAGTCCCGGATCGACGCCATCATCGGCGGCGTCCGCTGACCTGAGGCCCCCCGGTCGGACCTGTCACCGACCGGGGATGCCCGGGGCGCGCGCCGGGCGGCCGAGACGTACCGGGACGCCCGGCGAGTACAGGACGCTGACCGGGTCGGCGGCGGGCGCGGGCAGGCCCGCCGCCGCGACCAGGTCCTCCTCGCACTCGATCAGCTCGGCGCGGTGCAGCGGCCAGCGTGGGTGCTCGTTGGGCAGGTAGCCCGTCCTGCCGAAGAAGGCCCGGTGCAGCCCCCAGCGCGCGGTGAGGAAGTGCTCGAGACCGCTCGCCTCGCCGACGCGCTCACCCGGGCGCACCGTCAGGCGGCTGGACGCGCCGCGCGGTCCCGGCCAGCGGCGGGCACTCGTGTAGGCGACGGTGTCGCCGGCCCGGCTGACGGACATCCGCGACCACACGTACGGCAGCCCGAAGCCGAGCCGCCCCAGCACCACGGGGACCAGCCGGGCGGCGTCCAGCGACCGGAACACGACGCCGCGCCGCCCGTGCGCGTCGACCGAGTACAGGCGCACGTTGGTCTCCGGGAAGCTGCCGAGGTACGGCACGGGGGGCAGCCGCAGCCAGCCGACGCGGTCCATCCGGAACGCGATGAGCCCGACGTACGTGAGCCCGTCATAGGTGTCCGGCACCGTGCCGCGGGGCAGCAGCGGCGCCACGGCGGCCGGCTCGGCGGCCCAGTGGACGAACGTCAGGTCCAGCCACTGCTGGGTGAGCAGCGGGGAACGTACGGCATGCGGGGCGTCGGGCGTGACGGGCGCGGAGTTCTGCACGCCGCCAGGATCGCAGCGTCCGCCCCGCGGCGGACGACCGGACCCCGGCGGCGGGCCGCCGCGGGCGGGGGGTCAGGAGAGCCAGTCGCGGTAGCGGGTGGTGGCGAGGCGCGCGTCGGGCCCGGCGATGAGGACGTCGCCGGGGACCGCGGCGAACATGCCCGCGGCGGCGTCGGTGACGACGGTGCGGTCGTCGGAGCGGGCGGCCAGGGTGACCCGGCCGAGTTCGTCGAGGGTGAAGACCTCGGGTCCCGCGACGTTGAGGATGCCGTTCAGCGGGCTGCCGGCGGCGACCTCGGCGACGGTGTCGGCGACGTCCTGCGCGGCGATCGGCTGGATGGGGGTGGCCGGCAGCCGGACGGTGTCGCCCTCGGTGGTCCAGGACATGGTCGCGTCCATGAACTCCATGAACTGGGTGGCCCGGACGATCGAGTACGGGATCGGTCCGGCGGTGAGGAGCTCCTCCTGGAGGGCCTTGGCCCGGTAGTAGACGAGGTCGGGCACCTGGTCCACGCCGACGATGGAGAGGATCACCGCGTGCCGCACCCCGGCCTTCTGCGCGGCGGCCAGCAGGTTCTCCATCGAGGTGCGGAAGAAGTCCGGGGAGGCGTCGTCGAACGTCGGCGAGTTCGTCAGGTTGACGACGACGTCGGCGCCGGACAGCGCCTCCTCCAGGCCCTGGCCGCTGATCACGTCGACGCCCGAGGACAGCGAGTGCGGCACCGCCTCGTGGCCGCCCGCGTTCAGCTTCTCCACCACTTTGGAGCCGATGAGACCAGTGCCGCCGATCACTGCGAACTTCATGGGTCACCTTTCGTCCACCGGGGCGAGATCACCCCGCTGCAGACGAGTCTTGACCAGCACAAGAGCGGATGCAAGCGCACTCGGGGCCGTGCGGCCGAGCGCTGCGCCGGGTGCGGCCGGGGTTCCGGGCGCACCGTACGCGCGGCCGGCGGCCGGCAGTCCGGTGGCCTGCTGCCCACCTCCCCGTCACTGACATTTTCCCCGGGTGACACCGGTTCGACGAGCAGACCGGGACATTGCGCGGGACTTCGCAAATCCGCACAACCCTCCGCTCCGTCCGCGGGTCTCCTCAGCGCCGACTGACCGGCGATCCCAGGCGACCGACCCCCCGTCACCGGCAGCGGGCCCATCCGACCGGATGCGCCACCCGCATCCCCGCACGCTCCAGGAGACACCCATGTCCGAGCGGCTCCGCATCGCCTTAGCAACCGCCACCGCCGCCGCGCTCACCGGCGGCCTGTTCGCCGTCGCCGCCGCGCCCGCGACGGCCGACGCCGCCCGCCCCGTCGCCGACCTCAACGGCGGCCTGCCCGACCTCGTCGTCTCCGCGCCCGGCGCCCACGTCGGCGGCCACAGCGCCGCCGGGCAGATCGTCGCCCACTACGGCTCCGCCGCCGAGCGCGCCCGGGCCGGCCTGTCCGCCGAGCACTCGCACACCTTCAGCCAGGACAGCAACGGCGTCCCCGCGAACGCCGAGGCCGACGACGCCTGGGGCGAGGCCGTCGCGACCGGTGACTTCGACGGCGACGGCCTGTCCGACGTGGCCGTCGGCGCCCCCGGCGAGGACATCACCGGGGACCCCGGCAACGGGGTCGTGCAGATCCTGTGGGGCGCCGGCGGCGGTCTGTCCCGCAGCGTCACGCTGGCCGACCCGCGGCCGTCGAAGCACGACCAGTTCGGCCGCACGCTCGAAACCGGCGACTTCGACGGCGACGGCACGACCGACCTCGCGGTCGGCTCCGCGACCAACGCCGTCGACGTCTTCCGCGGCCCCTTCGACAAGTCCACCGGCACCTACGACTCCCGCTACGTCGTCGCGCCGAACATCCGCAGCGGTGCGGGGGACGGCGGCGGTGCGAAGCACCTGCGCGCCGGCGACGTCAACGGCGACGGCATGGACGACCTCGTCGTGGCCGGCCTCGGCCCGGACTACTACGACACCAACCGCTTCCTGCCCGGTTCGGCCGACGGCCTGACCAGGACCGGCGAGGTGGCACTCCCCGCGGGCACCGCCACCGACATCGGCGACCTGAACTCCGACGGCTACGGCGACGTCGTCACCGGCCTGGCCCACGACGCGTTCGGCGACGGCGGCCACCCCGACGGCGTCCTCGGCGGGGGCGTCAGCATCACCTACGGTTCCGCCGCCGGGCCCGACCGGATCACCCGCTTCGACCAGGACACCCCGGGCGTCGAAGGCGTCTCCGAGGAGGGCGACGGCTTCGGCTCCGACCTGCACCTCGGCGACATCGACGGCGACGGCCACCTCGACCTGGCCGTGGGCGCGCCGTACGAGGACAGGGGCAGCATCGCGGACACGGGCACCGTCACCGTGCTCTACGACCTGCACGCCGGCGAGGGTGCCCACACCAGCGAGCTCCTGCACCAGAACGCCCCGGGCGTCCCCAACGACAACGAGGCGGACGACGTCTTCGGCGCCGAGGTGCACGTCGGCGACCACAACGGCGACCGCAAGGACGACGTGACCGTCGGCTCGCCCGGCGAGAACGACGGCAACGGCATGGTCCACTCCCTGCGCTCCGACGGCACGACCGCGGGCGGCATCGGCGCGTCCGCCATCTACCCGCCCGACCTGGGCATCTCCATCGACGGCTCGCCGCGCTACGGCACCCGCTTCGGCGGCTGACCGCGGGCGGGACACCGGAACCCGGCCGCGGCGGCGGCCGGGTGACCGGTGACCGGTGACCGTGCGGGATTCGCCGTCCGCGTCAGTACTGTTCGCAGCAGCGGTGAAAGCGGTCGGCGATCTCGCTTTCCGGGCGGCAGACCAGCGCGTCGCGGACATCCTCCCGGGACGCCAGGCGCTGGATTTCCCGGTGCATGTGCGGCTCCCAGCCGGGTGCGCAGTTGCGGTCGACGTAATCGGCGAACCGGCTGATGCCGTAGATGAATTCGTCGTCGGGACCGCCGTCCTTCTGGAGCTGGGTCCGCCAGTGGCCGGCCTCGGCGGGCTCGCCCAGGCCGAGGTGATGCAGGTGCAGGCAATAGGCGGCGGCGCGATTTCCCGCGCCGGCGGCCAACTGCCACCAGAACTGGGCGCTTTCCCGGTGATCGGCCTGGTACAGCATGCAGGCGAACACCTGCATTCCGTCGATCGCCCCGTCTATCTGCGACTCCTCCAGCCATACTTCGTGGTATTGCGGACCGTGGTCGCTGAGCAGGCTGGCCAGCCGGCCGACGAAGCCGGTGGCCCCCGCCTGGTTGACGGTCCAGCGCACCAGCACGGACAGCTCGTCCCGTGCCTGCACCACGGGTGAGGCGTCCGTACCGGGCGCCGTGTGTCCGGCCGGGCCCTCCCTCAGCCGCCTCAGGCCCGCGGCCACGTCGAACGGCCGCCGGCCCGCCGTCATGATCTTCCCGGCCCCCGCCAGGAGTTGCTCCACCGTCGGACTGTGGTCACTCACCGGGTGCCCCCCTCCTTCTTCAGCAACTGCGCCAGGTCCCGCTCCAGGCGCTTCGTGGCGCGGCGGCAGTGGTAGTCGACCGTGCTGGCCGTGACGCCCAGGTACCAGGCGATCCGCTCGGTGGGGAACGTGCACAGGTAGCGCAGGACGATCACGTCGAACTGCCGCGGCGACAGCCGGGCGATGGCCTCGTAGAGCCCGACCCCCTCGATCTGCTGTGCCAGGAGCCCCTGGTACGCGGCCAGCACGCCGGCTATCTCGCGGCGGACCTCGGACTCCTCCACGTACGAGGCGACCACGCGGCGGAGGATCGCCCACGCCTGCTGCCGCAGGTCGCCGTGGCGGCCCAGCTCCTCCCAGCGGTTACGGATCTGGTGGAACGTCAGGCCGACGGCCTCCACCGCGGTGTCGTCGTCGAGCCAGTGCTGGGCGTAGGTGTAGTAGGCGTCCGCGTTGGCCAGGTACAGCGCCTCGCACACCGGCGGGACGTGCAACATGGCGTGCGTCACCGGACTGCCATGGTCCTCTGCGGGAGCTTCTTCGGTCATGAATCCTCTTCGAGCGGGGCCGATATGAAGCATCGGGTGACACCTGCGTCACCCGATGAACTGCTGCACCCCAGCCAACCGGACGGAATGGGCGCACACGCATACGCGGCGCTCCGATTTCGCCCGGTGATCAACGAATTCTCCTCACGTCCGCTCAATAACCGGCGGTAACGCGGCATGAACTGCGAGTTCACCAAGCCGATTCGGCCGGGGTCTATACCAATCCCGGATCGTGACGTGCCTCACAGTGCAACCTGTGGGCTGAGCCTCGCCGGGGAAAACACCGGCGGGAGCCAAGACCTGACCAGAACGCGCTCAAAGTTGCGCATTTCTCGACCGAGAATGAACGCAACAGATCACGCCCCCGGAATGCCGGGAGCGGACCCGCCCGCGGCCGCGTCAGCCGATGCGCCGGGCGAACGACTCGTACGACCGGTCGTCGAAGAGCACGAAGCGCACCTCGTCGAAGTCCTCCTTGCCGACCGCCTCCTGGACGGCGGCTACCGCGATCCGGGCCCCGTCGTCCAGCGGCCAGCCGTACGCGCCGGTGGACACTGCGGGGAACGCGACCGTGCGGGCCCCCAGTTCGCGGGCGACGGCCAGCGACTCGCGGTAGCAGGAGGCCAGTTGCGCCGAGCGGTCCTCGGTCCGCGACCAGACCGGGCCGACCGTGTGGATCACCCAGCGGGCCGGCAGCAGCCCGGCGGTGGTGGCCACCGCGCCGCCGGCGGGCAGGCCGTCGGGGTACGCGGAGGCGCGCAGTTCGCGGCACTCCCGCACGATGCTCTTGCCGCCCCTGCGGTGGATGGCGCCGTCGACGCCCCCGCCGCCCAGCAGCGAGGAGTTCGCGGCGTTGACCACCGCGTCGACCTCCTGGCCGGTGATGTCGCCGCGCACGGCCGTGAGCACACCCATGCCGCCACCGTAGTACGGGCACGGGGCCGGCGCCGGGCGCCGCCCCGTGCGGCGCGTCAGACCGTCACCGACGCGCCCTCCGCGACGGCGTCGGCGGCGGCTTCGTCCGGCGCGGCGGTGTCCGCGGTGGCGGCGTCCGGAGCGGCGGCGTCGAGGTCCCGGCGCACCAGCGCCGCATACCGGCCGCCGGCGGCCATCAGCTCGTCGTGCGTGCCGAGTTCGGCGACGCGGCCGTCGTGCAGGACCGCGATCTGGTCGGCGTCGCGGATCGTGGAGAGCCGGTGCGCGATGGTGATCGTGGTACGGCCCTCGGCGAGCGCGTCGACCGCCTGCTGCACCGCGCGCTCGGTGCGGGTGTCCAGCGCGCTGGTGGCCTCGTCGAGGATGAGCACCGGCGGGTCGCGCAGGATCGTACGGGCGAGGGCCAGGCGCTGCTTCTCGCCGCCGGAGAAGCGGTAGCCGCGCTCGCCGACGAGGGTGTCGTAGCCGTCGGGCAGGCCGGCGATGTGGTCGTGGATCTGCGCGGCGCGGGCGGCGGCCTCGATCTCGGCGTCGGTGGCGTCCGGGCGGGCGAAGCGCAGGTTGTCGGCGACGGAGGCGTGGAAGAGGTACGTCTCCTGGGCGACGACGCCGACCGCGCGGGCGAGCGAGTCGAAGTCGAGGTCGCGCACGTCGGTGCCGTCGATCGTGACCCGGCCGCCGGTGACGTCGTACAGCCGCGGCACCAGGTAGCCCAGGGTGGACTTGCCGGCGCCGGTGGGGCCGACGATCGCCAGGCTGCTGCCGGCCGGCACGGTGAGCGCGACGTCGCGCAGCGTCGGCCGCCCCGGCTCGTACGCGAAGTCGACGTTCTCGAAGCGCACGTCGCCGCGGGGCTTCGCCAGCCGCACGGGGTGCTCGGGCTCGGCGATGTCGACGGGCAGGTCGAGGTATTCGAAGATGCGCTGGAAGAGGGCGAGCGAGGTCTGCATCTGCACGCCGGTGGCCAGCAGGCTGACGGTGGGCCGGAAGAGCCCCTGCTGCAGCGAGACGAAGGCGACGACGGTGCCGATGGACACGCCCTGCCCGGCGGTGCTGGAGGCGAGGCCCGCGGTCCAGTAGATGACGGCCGGCATGGCGGCCATGACGACGCCGATGACGGCCATCCGCCAGCGGCCCGCCATGTTGGCCCGTACCTCCAGGTCCACCAGGCCCTCGGACTCGTCGGCGAAGCCGCGGGTCAGGCTGTCGGAGCGGCCCATGGTGCGGCCGAGCATGATGCCGCTGACCGACAGCGACTCGGTCACGCCCGCCGCCATGGCGGCCATCTGCTTCTGCCGCTGCGCGGTGATCTTCTTGCGCTCGCGGCCGACACGGCGGGCGATCCAGACGAAGAGCGGCAGCAGGAGCAGCGAGACGACGGTCAGCCGCCAGTCGAGCGCGAGCATGGCGACGACGGTGGCGATGACGCTGGTGAGGTTGGAGACCAGCGAGGTGGCGGTGGTGGTGACGGTGGCCTGCATGCCGCCGATGTCGCTGGCGATACGGGACTGCACCTCGCCGGTGCGGGTGCGGGTGAAGAACGCCAGCGGCATCCGCTGCAACTGGGCGTAGACGGCGGTGCGCAGGTCGTGCATGACGCGCTGGCCGACGGTGGTGGAGATGAGGGTCTGCAGGACGCCGAAGACGCCGCCGAGCACGGCGACGCCGACCATGCCGAGCGCGAGCAGGCTGAGCAGGCCGGTGCGGCCCTGCGGCAGAGCGGTGTCGACGACCTCGCGGAGCAGGAAGGGCGAGGCGACCGAGACCAGTGAGGACGCGGCCACCAGCAGCCCGACCACGGCGAGGCGGCCGCGGTACGGGCGGAAGAGCGCGAGGATCCGGCGCACCTGGGCGGGCTGCTCCGGATCGGAGGGCGGGGGTGTCCACCCGTCGAGGGGATCGTGCGGCATGAGCCTCCTAGGAGAGTACGACGACTTTGGAGGATAGCTCATTGTTACCTATATGCACAATGAATATGGTCCTGCTATCCTCGGAGCGTGTCCCAGTCGCCCCCGCCCCCCGCAGACGTGACCGGCCAGTTGGCGGAGCAGCTCCTGCTGCTCACCCGGAAGATCCACTACGCGCAGAAGCACCACTTCAAGCCGCTGGGCATCACGCCCGCCCAGTCCCGGCTGCTGCGCACCCTGGAGCGCCACGCGGAGCCCCCGCGGATGGCCGACCTCGCCGAGCGCCTCGGCGTCGTGCCCCGCGCCGTCACCACGCACGTGGACGCGCTGGAGGCGAGCGGCCTGGTCCGGCGCGTGCCGGACCCGGCCAACCGGCGCGTGATCCGCATCGAGACCACCGAGGCCGGGCGCACGGCGCTCGCCGAGCTGCACCGGGCGCGCCTCGCCGCCGCCGCCGACGTCCTGGAGCCGCTGTCGGAAAGGCAGCGTGAAAAGCTGCTGGGGCTCATCGCCCCCCTGGTCGACACGCACGGCCACGCCTGCTGAAGGGTCCGCTCCATGCCGCTGCTCCAGCCCAAGCCCTCGGCGCTGCGCCCCGGCCGCGGCCCCGCGCCGGCGCCGGACCGGGTCGCCGACGACCTCGCCGGGGGTACGCCGGAGCCGCTGCGCGGGGAGCTGACGGCGCTGCTGGGCGCGGAGAAGGTGCTGACGGGCGTCTCGGATCTGGTGCGGTACGCCTCGGACGCCAGCCCGTACCGGTTCGTGCCGCGGGCCGTGGCGGTCGCCGAGACGGTGAGGGACGTCTCGGCCCTCTTCCGGTTCGCCCGCGAGCGCGGCCGCAAGCTCGTCTTCCGCTCGGCGGGCACGTCGCTGAACGGGCAGGCGCAGGGCGAGGACATCCTCGTCGACGTCCGCAGGCACTGGGCGGGCGTCGAGGTGCTCGACGCCGCCGCGGCACGGGTCCGCGTCGGCCCGGGCACCACGGTCGTACGGGCCAACGCCACCCTCGCCCGGCACGGCCGCGTCCTCGGCCCGGACCCGGCCAGCGCCATCGCCTGCACCCTCGGCGGCGTCGTCGCCAACAACGCCTCGGGCATGACGGCCGGCACGACGCGCAACTCCTACCGCACCCTCGCCTCGCTGACCTTCGTGCTCCCCTCCGGCACCGTCGTGGACACCGCCGCGCCCGACGCCGACGCGCACCTGGCCGCGGCCGAGCCGGAGTTGTGCCGCGGGCTGCTCGCGCTCAAGGCGGAGATCGAGGCGGACGAGGGGCTGACGGCCCGGATCTGCGCCAAGTACGAGATCAAGAACACCAACGGCTACCGGCTGGACGCCTTCCTCGACGGCGCCACCCCCGTGGAGATCCTGCGCGGGCTGATGGTCGGCTCCGAGGGCACGCTCGGCTTCATCGCCGACACCGTCTTCGACACCCTGCCGCTGGACCGGCACACCGCCACCGCGCTGCTGTTCTTCCCCACCCTGCAGGCGGCGGCCGCCGCGGTGCCCGGGTTCAACGCCGCCGGAGCACGGGCCGTGGAGCTGATGGACGGCAACACGCTGCGCGCCTCGGTGAGCGTCGCCGGCGTGCCCGCCGACTGGGCGGAGCTGCCGAAGGAGACGGCGGCGCTGCTGGTGGAGTTCCGGGCGCCGGACGAGGCGGCGCGCGAGGCTTACGAGGCGGCGGCGGGCGAGGTGCTGGCGGGCCTCGACCTCGTGGCGCCGGTGGAGTCCGTCGCGGCCACGGGCAACGCGTTCACCCGCGACCCCGGCCGTATCGCCGGCTACTGGAAGGCGCGTAAGGCGTTCGTCACCGCCGTCGGCGGCTCCCGCCCGGCCGGTACGACCCTCATCACCGAGGACTTCGCGGTGCCGCCCGGCCGGCTCGCCGAGGCGTGCGAGGCGCTGCTCTCACTCCAGGCGCGGCACGGGTTCGACGCCGCGGTCGCCGGCCACGCCGCCCATGGCAACCTGCACTTCCTGCTCGCCTTCGACGCCGCGGAGGCCGCCGACGTCGAGCGCTACGCGGCCTTCATGGACGACTTCTGCCGGCTGACCGTCGAGCGCTTCGACGGCTCGCTGAAGGCCGAGCACGCCACCGGCCGCAACATCGCCCCGTTCCTCGCGCTGGAGTGGGGCGAGCGGGCCACGGAGCTGATGTGGCGGATCAAGGAGCTGGTCGACCCGAGCGGCATCCTGGCCCCGCGGGTCCTGCTCGACCGCGACCCGAAGGCGCACCTGCGCGGGCTCAAGACGATCCCGCGGATCGAGGACGTCGCCGACCCGTGCATCGAGTGCGGCTTCTGCGAACCCACCTGCCCCAGCCGCGACCTCACCACCACCCCGCGGCAACGCATCGTGCTGCGCCGGGAGATGCTGCGCCAGCCGCCGGACGCGCCGGTCACCGGCGGCCTGCTCGAGGCGTACGGGTACGACGCCGTCGACACCTGCGCCGGCGACTCGACGTGCGGCCTGGACTGCCCCGTCGGCATCGACACCGGGCGGATGATGAAGGACTTCCGGCACGCGCGGCACTCCGCCCGGGAGGAGCGCGCCGCCGCCGGCACGGCCCGGCGCTTCCGCCGGGTCGAACGCGCCGCCCGGCTCGCCGTCGCCGTGGCGCACCGGCTCGGCGACCGGGTGCCGGGCGCCGCGACCCGGCTCGCGCGCCGGGCGGTGCGCCCCGACCTCGTACCCGAGTGGCTGCCGGAGATCCCCGGTCCGGCCGCGCGCCGGCTGCCCGCCACCGCCCGCGAGGGCACCGCCGCCGTTTACTTCCCCGCGTGCGTCAACCGGATCTTCGGCGGCCCCGACGACGCCCGCGGGCCGAACCTGGCGGAGGCGGTCGTCGCCGTCTCGGCCCGCGCCGGGCGGCCCGTGTGGATCCCCGGCGACGTCACCGGCACCTGCTGCGCCACCATCTGGCACTCCAAGGGGTACGACGACGGCACCCGGCTGATGGCCGAGCGGATCGTCGAGGCCGCCTGGCGGTGGACCGACGGCGGCCGGCTGCCGGTCGTGGTCGACGCCTCGTCCTGCACCCTGGGCCTCGCGCACGAGGTCGTGCCGTACCTGACGGAGGTGAGCCGCGCGCTGCACGCGCGGCTCACCGTCCTGGACTCGCTCGACTGGGCCGCCGACGAGCTGCTGCCCCGGCTGACGGTCGAGCGGCGGACGCCCGCCGCCGTGGTCCACCCGACCTGCTCGATGCGCCACCTCGGCAACACCGGCCGGCTCACCGCCCTGGCCGAGGCGGTCGCCGACGAGGTCGTCGTGCCCGACGACGCGGGCTGCTGCGCCTTCGCCGGCGACCGCGGCATGCTGCACAAGGAGCTGACCGCGTCCGCGACCGCGCGCGAGGCCGCGGAGGTCACCGCCCGCGACTACGACACGCACCTGTCGGCGAACCGGATGTGCGAGATCGGCATGGACCGGGCCACCGGCCGCTCCTACCGCTCCGTGCTGCTGGAGCTGGAGCGCGCCACCCGCCCCGCGGGCGTGCGGGAGCGCCGCTGACACCCCCGGTGGAGAAGTCCATCCGGCCCGGGCGGTAAGTCCAACTCCTCAGTGGTGCAGACCTCTTGTCGGCGCGCCCGGGTCCGGCGAGGGTGGCCGCGAACCGTCCGCACACCATCCGGAGGACGCATGCGCGAGGAGAACCCCACCCCGAGACCCGGCGATTCCGACGACGGCTACTCCCGCCGCTCGGTTCTGCGCTCGGCGGGCATCGCCGGTGCAGGGCTCGGCCTGGGGGCCTTCGGCGCCTCGCAGGCCCAGGCGGCGGAGGCCGGGGCAGCCGGGGAGGCCGCCGCACCGGCGGCACCGCCGCGGCGCGGCAAGACGATGATCGGTGTGCCGTTCGAGAGCCACGGCACCGTACGGGTCGGGATCATCGGCCTGGGCAACCGTGGTGGCGGCATGATCGACCTGTTCCTCGCCCAGCCGGGCGTGCAGGTGACCGCGCTGTGCGACCCGGTCGTCGACAAGGTGGAGCGGGCCGCGAAGAAGGTCGTCGACGCAGGCCAGCCGGCGCCCGCCACGTACACCAAGGGCGACCACGACTTCGAGCAGCTCTGCGCCCGCGGCGACATCGACTTCGTCTACGTCGCCACCCCGTGGGACTGGCACTTCGAGATGGCCAAGGCGGCCATGGAGAACGGCAAGCACGTCGGCGTCGAGTGCCCCATCGCGATGCGCCTGGACGAGCTGTGGGACCTCGTCGACCTCTCCGAGCGCACCCGCCGGCACTGCATGCAGTTGGAGAACTGCTGCTACGGCCGCAACGAGATGCGGGTGCTGCGCATGGCGCACGCCGGGCTCTTCGGCGAGCTGCTGCACGCCGCCGGCGCGTACAACCACGACCTGCGCGGGCTGATGTTCGACCCCGACTACTACGAGGGCCCCTGGCGCCGGCTGTGGCACACCCGGCTGCGCGGCGACCTCTACCCCAACCACGGCTTCGGCCCGGCCGCCAACTACATGGACGTCAACCGCGGCGACCGCGTCACCCACATCTCCAGCTTCGGCACCCCGGCGCTGACCCTCGCCGAGTACCGCGAGGCGAACATGCCCCCGGGCGACCCGAGCTGGAAGGAGACGTACATCAAGGGCGACCGCACCTTCAGCATGATGCAGACCGCCAAGGGGCGGGTGATCCGGCTGGAGCACGACGTCTCGACCCCGCACCCCTACAGCCGGATCAACTCCCTCGGCGGCACGAAGGGCGTGTTCGAGGACTACGAGCCGCGCATCTACCTGGAGCCGGGGCACACCGACGACCAGTGGCACGACTTCGGCGAGTTCGCGGAGTACGACCACTGGCTGTGGAAGGAGCACTCCAACCCGCCCGGCGGACACGGCGGCATGGACTACATCATGATCTTCCGGCTGATGCAGTGCATGCGGCTCGGCCTGGTCCCGGACTTCGACGTCTACGACGCCGTGACGTGGACCGCGCCCGTGCCGCTCAGCCACCTGTCGATCAAGGCGGGCGGCAGGCCGCTGCCGATGCCGGACTTCACCCGCGGCGGGTGGAAGGACAAGCGCTCCGGCGTGGACTCCGAGAAGCCCGACGAGGCGTGAGCGCCGCCGGCTGTCGGCCGACGGCTGACGGCTGATCGGCGTGTGCGCCGCTAACCGGCCAGGGAGGCCCGGTCGCCCATCACGGCGACCGGGTCCTTCTTCGGGTCCAGCGTCGTCAGCAGCTTCGTCATGCCCGCCTTGGAGATGCTGACGCAGCCGGACGTGCCGCTGCCGTGGTCCATGTGGAACCAGATCGAGCCGCCCTTCTCCTGCCCGCGCGGCCGGGTGGGGTCGAGCGGCGAGGTGCCCCGTACGCGGTTGTAGTCGATGGCGATGACGAGGTCGAAGTCGTTCCAGTGCGTCTTCGGCCAGTAGTGGGGCGCGGCGAAGGCCGGGCTCTCCAGGTACGGCAGCTTCGCGCCCGGGTCGGCGAGGACGCCGCCGGCGTCGGAGAGCGTGAACACCCCGACGGGGCTGCGCTTGTCGCCCTCGCGGTGGTTCGGGGTCCAGCCCTTCTTGCCGTTGTGCGCGGGCCAGCTCTCCTGCCGCTGCCAGTTCCCGCCGCGCTTCTCGTAGAGCACGACGGTGGCGTCGGCGGAGTCGGGGCCCTTGCCGTAGACGGCGACGGCCTGGCGGGAGTCCTCGGGCACCTGCCCGTTCAACCGGGGCCCGACGCCGGGGATGTCGCCGGGCGCGGTGGCGGGGGACGCGCTCGCGCCGCCGGTGTCCGTGCCCTTGCCCGGACCGCCCGGGTCACCGCCGCCGTCGCCGGCACCGCCGCAGCCCGCCAGCAGAAGCAGTCCCACCGCCGCGGCGGCCGTCCGGCGCGGCAGCCGCCCGCTCGTCCCGTACGCACGCATACGCCCATCGTCACACGCCGCGTCCCGCGCTCCGCCGGGCGGGCCCCGCGCCCCGTGGCCGCAAAGGCGCGCCACGGGGGAAAACCGGTTGAAAACCGGTCCGTAAACCGCCAGCCTTGCACGGCTCACCCCCCACCCGAGACGACCTGTTTGGGATGCC
This sequence comes from Streptomyces sp. WMMC500, assembly GCF_027497195.1. Lineage (NCBI taxonomy): Bacteria > Bacillati > Actinomycetota > Actinomycetes > Kitasatosporales > Streptomycetaceae > Streptomyces > Streptomyces sp. WMMC500. The sequence continues at coordinate 8,116,334 of NZ_CP114905.1, read as the reverse complement.
ATGCAGTTGCGCGACCTGCCGCACACGGACCCCGGTGAACCCGACGTCCGATCCGGCCGCCACTTCCTCGTCTGGCTCGGCCGCATGCAGCTCGGCGGGCAGGTCGCCGCGCTGTTGTGGGGCCTGGTGTGGATGCTGCCCCTGGGGGCGATGCCGCTGGCCGTGGGCATGGCCGTGCAGGCGGTCGTGGACCGCGACGGCGGGCGGCTGGCGGGCGCCGGCGCGCTGCTGATCGTCCTCGGCGTGCTCGTCGCGCTCGGCGACAGCATGCTGCACCGCGCGGCGGTGACCAACTGGATCACGGCCGCCTCGCGGGTCCAGCAGTTGCTGGCCCGCAAGGCGGCCGAGCTGGGCTCGGTGCTCACCCGGCGGGTGGCGGCCGGCGAGGTGGTCGCGGTGAGCACGGGCGACGTGGAGAAGATCGGCTGGTTCGTCGAGTCGTTCTCGCGGTTCACCGCCGCGCTCGTCACCGCGCTCGCCGTCGCCGTGGGCCTCGTCGTCTACGCGCCGGAGCTGGGCGTCGTCGTCGCCCTCGCGCTGCCCGTGCTGGCGCTCGCGCCGCTGCCGCTGCTGCCGTACGCCACCCGCCGCGCCGACGACCAGCGGGCCAAGGCCGGCCGCGCGACCGAGCTGGCCGCCGACACCGTCGCGGGGCTGCGGGTGCTGCGCGGCATCGGCGGCGAGGAGCTGTTCCTCGACCGCTACCGGGAGGCGTCGCAGAAGGTGCGGACCGCCGCGGTGCGCAGCGCGCGGATGTGGGCGCTGATCCACGCCGTGCAGGTGGCGCTGCCGGGGGTGCTGCTGGTGGTCGTCGTCGCGCACGGGGTGGGCCTCGCCCGCAGCGGGGCGATCACGGTCGGCGAGCTGGTGACGGTCTACGGGGCCGTGACGTTCCTGCTCTTCCCGATGCACCACTTCGCCGAACTGGCCATGGCGTACTCCTTCTCCCGGCCGTCCGCCAAGCGGGCCGCCCGCGTGCTCGGGCTCGCCCGCACCACCACGGGCGGCGACGGCAGCACCGGCGACAACCGCGACACCGCCGGCCGGGGCGTGCTCGGCGGCGAGCTGTACGACCCGGCGACCGGGCTGCGCGCCGGGGCGGGGCGGCTGACCGCCGTGGTGTGCGGAGACCCCGACGCCGCGGGGCGGCTCGCCGACCGGCTCGGCGGGCACCCGGCGGAGCCGGGCGGGCTGCCGTCGGTCCGGCTGGGCGGCGTGGAGCTGGACGGCGTGCCGCTGGCGGGGGCGCGGGCGGCGGTGCTGGTGCAGGACAAGGACCCGATGCTGCTGTCCGGGACGCTGGCCGACCTGCTGGACGTACCGGCGTCCGGCTCCGTCAAGCCCGCCGCGGCGCTGGCCGCCGCCCAGTGCGGCGACGTGCTGACCGCGCTGGCCCAGGCGGCGGCGGAGGTGCCGGACGGCGACGGGGCGCCGATGGGCGCGCCGATCACCGAGCGCGGCCGGTCGCTCTCCGGCGGCCAGCGCCAGCGGCTGGCGCTGGCGCGCTCGCTGGTGGCCGACCCGGAGGTGCTCGTGCTCGACGAGCCGACCTCGGCGGTCGACTCGCACACCGAGGCGCGTGTCGCCGAGAGCCTGCGGGAGATCCGCGCGGGCCGCACGACGGTGGTGTTCACCTCCAGCCCGCTGCTGCTGGACCGGGCCGACACGGTGGTGTTCGTGCAGGACGGCGCGGTGGCCGCCGAGGGCCCGCACCGTGAGCTGCTGCACGGCGACGTCACGTACCGCGCCGTGGTCACCAGGGAGACGGACGACGAGAAGCAGGCGGCCGACCGCGTACGGGACGGCGACGCCGTACGCGACGACGGCGGCCTGCCGCAGATGATGGAGGAGACCGCATGATCGGCGTGCGACCGCCGGCGTACGACCCGGCCGCCCCGCGCACCGCGACCACCCTGCCGGTGGGCGCGCCGGCGACCGTGCGCGGCTACGTGGCGGAGCTGCTGCGCCGGCACCGGGCGGCGTTCCTGCTGCTGGTCGCCGTGAACGCGGTCGCCGTCGGCGCCTCGATGACCGGCCCGTACCTCCTCGGCGGCCTGGTCGAGGACCTGTCCGCGGGCGCCCGGGACCTCCATCTGACGCGGGCGGTGGTGCTGTTCTCGGTCGCGCTCGCGCTCCAGGCGGTCTTCGTCCGGCTGGTGCGGCTGCGCGGCGCGATGCTGGGCGAGCGGATGCTGGCGGACCTGCGCGAGGACTTCCTCGTCCGGTCCGTGGGCCTGCCCCCGGGCGTGCTGGAGCGGGCCGGGACCGGCGATCTGCTGTCCCGCATCACCACGGACATCGACCGGCTGGCGAACGCGATGCGCGAGGCCGTGCCGCAGCTCACCATCGCGGTGGTGTGGGTCGCCCTGGTGCTCGGCGGCATGGTGGTGATGGCGCCGCCGCTGGCGGTGGCGGTGGTGCTGGCCGCGCCGGTGCTGCTCGCGGGCTGCCGCTGGTACTTCAAGCGGGCGCCGAGCGCGTACCGCTCGGAGGCCGCGGGGTACGCGGCGGTGGCCGCGGCGCTCTCCGAGACGGTGGACGCCGGGCGGACGGTGGAGGCGCACCGGCTGGGCGCGCGCCGGGTCGCGCTGTCGGACCAGCGGGTCAAGGAGTGGGTGGCGTGGGAGCGTTACACGCTCTACCTGCGCTGCATGTTCTTCCCCGTCTTCAACGCCACGCACATCGTGGTCCTCGGCTCGGTGCTGCTGATCGGGGGCGCGTTCGTCTTCCAGGACTGGATGAGCGTCGGCGAGCTGACCACGGGCGCGCTGCTGGCGCAGATGCTCACGGAGCCGGTGGGCATGATCCTGCGCTGGTACGACGAGCTGCAGGTGGCCCAGGTGTCGCTGGCCCGGCTGGTGGGCGTACGGGACATCGAGGCGGAGCCCGGCGACGCGGCCGTACGGCCGGGCGGCCGGGAGGTGCACGCCGACGAGGTCCGCTTCGGCTACCGCGCCGGAGCGGACGTGCTGCACGGCGTCTCGCTCCGGCTGCGGCCGGGCAGCCGGCTGGCGCTGGTCGGCCCCTCGGGCGCGGGCAAGTCGACGCTGGGGCGGCTGCTCGCCGGGATCTACTCGCCGCGGCGCGGCGAGATACGGCTCGGCGGCGCGGAGCTGGCGCGGATGCCGGCGGAGCGGGTACGCGAGCACGTGGCGCTGGTCAACCAGGAGCACCACGTGTTCGTCGGCTCGCTGCGCGACAACCTGCGCCTGGCACGCACCGGGGCGGGCGACGCGGAGCTGTGGGCGGCGCTGGGCGCGGTCGACGCGGGTGAGTGGGCCCGGGCGCTGGACGACGGCCTGGACACGGAGGTCGGCTCGGGCGGCGCGGCGCTCACCCCCGCGCAGGCGCAGCAGATCGCGCTGGCCCGGCTGGTGCTGGCCGACCCGCACACGCTGGTCCTCGACGAGGCGACGTCGCTGCTCGACCCGCGGGCGGCGCGGCACCTGGAGCGGTCGCTGGCGAAGGTGCTGGACGGGCGCACGGTCGTGGCCATCGCCCACCGGCTGCACACCGCGCACGACGCGGACGTGATCGCGGTGGTCGAGGACGGCCGCATCAGCGAACTGGGCAGCCACGACGAACTGGTCGCGGCGAACGGTGCGTACGCCGCGCTGTGGCGCTCCTGGCACGGCTGACCGCACCGGCGTGCGGGCGGCGCCCGCCCGCACCCTCGCACGCGCACCGGACGGGAAGTTTTCCGTGCCCCCCGGCCGGGGCGTCAGCCGATGACGCCCATCGCGGTGAGGCCGCCGGCGGTGCCGGCCAGCATGAAGGCCGGCATCAGTATCTTCAGCTCGATCCAGCTTCCGGCGCGGAAGCGCATGAAGCGCGGCGGGCCGAGCGGGTACCAGCGCTTGCCGCCCACCGGGATCGGCCACAGGATCGGGCAGCCGGAGACGGTGAGGGCGTCACCGATGTCGTGCACGAGTGCGCCGAGGACGATGGGCAGGCCCAGCCACAGGTACTCCTGGCCGGGCTCGGTGAACAGCCAGCCGGCGCCGTTGCCCGGCTCGTCGAGGATGCCGGCCAGGATCCAGGCGCTGGAGGCGCCGAGCAGCCACACGAGCACGTCGCTGGAGACCCGGGCGGCCCGCCACAGCAGCCCCTCGACGGCCAGCACCATGTGGACGAAGAGGATGCCGAGGACCGCCCACCGGCCGCCGAGGACCGCGAGGGCGGAGAAGCCGGCGCCGATCGCCACGGCCCACAGCCAGGTGTGCGTCAGGGTGCGATGGCCTCCGGTGCGGCGCGGGTCGCCGCGCTTCTTCGTCGCCTTGTAGACGGCGTAGGAGAGCTTGTCGATGATCCCGCAGAGGATGCGGGACAGCGGGCCGAAGGCGCGGGAGATCGTCGCGGACCTGTGGTCGAGGTCCGGCGCGAGCGCGGCGCCGGCGCAGATGAGGGCGCCGACGACGAGGACGGGCCAGGGCATCCCGTGCCCCGCCGCGGTGGCCGCCGCGCCCACCCCCAGCCACGCCGCCGCCCCCGAAAGCGAGTGCGCTGGACCCATCATGAACGCTCCCCCGTCCCTCGTCCGCCCGTGTGGTGCACGGCCGTTGGCCCCACCGCCGCCGCCCGTCGGCGGCACAGCCTAGCGTGGGTGATCTTCACACATCCCGGGGGTTCACACTTCGGGGTCGGCTGAGGGCAGTATGGACGGGTGACCCTTATCGATCAGATGCCGCCCACCGCCGACCCCGACGACCTCTTCGAGGCGTTCTCCTCCTGGACCGAGGAGCGGGGCATCTCCCTCTATCCGGCGCAGGAAGAAGCTCTGATCGAGGTCGTCTCCGGCTCGAACGTGATCCTGTCCACCCCCACCGGATCCGGAAAGTCGCTGGTCGCGGCGGGCGCCCACTTCGCGGCCCTGGCCCGGGACCAGGTCTCGTTCTACACCGCGCCGATCAAGGCGCTGGTGTCGGAGAAGTTCTTCGACCTGTGCAAGGTCTTCGGCACGGAGAACGTCGGCATGCTCACCGGCGACGCCTCCGTCAACGCCGACGCACCCGTCATCTGCTGCACCGCGGAGGTGCTGGCGTCCATCGCGCTGCGCGACGGCAGGGACGCCGATGTCGGCCAGGTGGTGATGGACGAGTTCCACTTCTACGCCGAGCCGGACCGCGGCTGGGCCTGGCAGATCCCGCTGCTGGAGCTGCCGCAGGCGCAGTTCGTGCTGATGTCGGCGACGCTCGGCGACGTCTCCCGCTTCGAGGAGGACCTGACCCGGCGTACCGGCCGCGCCACCGCGGTGGTCCGCTCGGCGACCCGGCCGGTCCCGCTGTCGTACGAGTACCGCACCACCCCGCTCACCGAGACGCTGACGGAGCTGCTGGAGACCCGGCAGGCGCCGGTGTACATCGTGCACTTCACCCAGGCGCAGGCGGTGGAGCGGGCGCAGGCGCTGATGAGCATCAACATGTGCAGCCGCGCCGAGAAGGACGAGATCGCCGCCCTCATCGGCAACTTCCGCTTCACCACCCGGTTCGGCAAGCAGCTCTCCCGCTACGTCCGCCACGGCATCGGCGTCCACCACGCCGGGATGCTGCCGAAGTACCGGCGGCTGGTGGAGAAGCTGGCGCAGGCCGGGCTGCTGAAGGTCATCTGCGGCACCGACACCCTCGGCGTCGGCGTCAACGTGCCCATCCGCACGGTGCTGTTCACCGCGCTGACCAAGTACGACGGCAGCCGGGTGCGCACCCTGCGGGCCCGCGAGTTCCACCAGATCGCCGGGCGCGCCGGGCGGGCCGGCTTCGACACCTCCGGGCTCGTGGTGGCGCAGGCGCCCGAGCACGTGGTGGAGAACGAGAAGGCGCTCGCCAAGGCCGGCGACGATCCGAAGAAGCGCCGCAAGGTGGTGCGCAAGAAGCCGCCGGAGGGCTTCGTCAACTGGTCGCAGAACACCTTCGAGAAGCTCATCGCCGCCGATCCCGAACCGCTCACCTCCCGCTTCCGCGTCACCCACGCCATGCTGCTGTCGGTCATCGCCCGGCCGGGCAACGCCTTCACCGCCATGCGCCGGCTGCTGGAGGACAACCACGAGCCGCGCAGGAAGCAGCTCCGCCACATCCGCCGCGCCATCGCCATCTACCGCTCCCTCCTCGACGGCGGCGTGGTGGAGCAGCTCGACGAGCCGGACGCGCAGGGCCGCATCGTGCGCCTGACCGTCGACCTGCAGCAGGACTTCGCCCTCCAGCAGCCGCTGTCGACCTTCGCGCTGGCCGCCTTCGACCTCCTCGACCCCGAGTCCCCCTCCTACGCGCTCGACATGGTCTCCGTCGTGGAGTCCACCCTCGACGACCCCCGGCAGATCCTCGCCGCCCAGCAGAACAAGGCGCGCGGCGAGGCGGTCGCCCAGATGAAGGCGGACGGCGTCGAGTACGAGGAGCGGATGGAACGGCTGATGGACGTCGGCTACCCCAAGCCCCTGGAGGAACTGCTCTCCCACGCCTACGGCCTGTACCGCAAGAGCCACCCCTGGGTCGGCGACCACCCCCTCTCCCCCAAGTCGGTCATCCGTGACATGTACGAACGGGCCATGGCCTTCGGCGAGTTCGTCTCCTTCTACGAACTGGCCCGCACCGAGGGCATCGTGCTGCGCTACCTGGCCGGCGCGTACAAGGCGCTGGACCACACGGTGCCGGACGAGCGGAAGTCCGAGGACTTCGAGGACATCGTCGCCTGGCTCGGCGAGATGGTCCGCCAGGTCGACTCCAGCCTGCTGGACGAGTGGGAGCAACTGGCCAACCCGGCGGAGGAGACCGCCGAGCAGGCCATGGAGCACGCCGACCAGGTGCGTCCGGTCACGGCCAACGCGCGCGCCTTCCGGGTCCTCGTCCGCAACGCGCTGTTCCGCCGGGTGGAGCTGGCGGCGCTCGACGACGCGGACGAGCTGGGCGCGCTGGACGAGGAGTCCGGCTGGGACGCGGAGCGCTGGGGCGAGGCGCTGGACGCCTACTGGGAGGAGTACGAGGACATCGGCACCGGACCGGACGCCCGCGGGCCGCGGCTGCTGCGGATCGAGGAGGACCCGCAGCACGCGCTGTGGCGCGTCCGCCAGACCTTCGCCGACCCCGAGGACGACCACGACTGGGGCATCTCCGCGGAGGTGGACCTGACCGCCTCCGACGCCGAGGGCCGCGCCGTCCTGCGCGTCACCGACGTCGGCCCGCTGAGCCGGGCGGCGGGCTGACCCGCCGTCAGCGCGGCAGCCCCGTGCGGCGCCGCCGACCGCGGCGGAGCCAGGTGAGGCTGCCGCGCCGTGGCCGGTTCCCGCCCCCCGGCCGCGCCGGCGGGGCGCCGCCCGGGGGCGCCGCCGGGGCCCGGAGCGGAGCCGCCTGCGGGACCGGGCGCTCGGCACGGGCCGCCTGCAGTTCCACCGCCAGGCCCAGCCGGAAGCCCAGCGCCTCCGCGTCGGACTCCGCCAGCAGCACGTCCTCCGCCACCCGGCGGGCCGTCTCGCTGCCCCCGGGCACCGGGACGACCAGCTCCGCCCGGTGCTCGACGATCCGCGCCCGCTCGCCGGCGTCGGGCACCTCCTCCGCCAGCTCCGCGTCGCTCAGCACCGCCGCGTACGCGCCCGCCCGCTCCCACGGGTCCACGCGCTCCGCGAGCAACTGCTCCACCCGCCGCTGCCGCCAGCCGCGGGCGCGGGCGTCCGCGCCGTCCGCCAGCTCCGCCCGCATCGCCGGCGGCAGCGGTCCGCGCAGCAGCCCCGGCTCCCGCTCCCCGAACCGCTCCACCTCCGTCGCGAGATACAGCCAGACCACGACGCGATACCGGTTCACGTAGAACCGCGCGGGGGCGAAGCATCCCGCCCGCGCCAGCCGCGTGAACCGGCCGGCCGAGATGCCCAGCTCCTCCGCGCCCGCCACCGTCCCCACCAGCCGCAGCCGCTCACGCAGCGCAGCCGTCACGGCGCACGCACCGGCGCCCCCGGCACCACCCGTTGTGCCGCCCGGGCCGCCCGGGCCGCCCGCGCTGTCGCCGGCTCGCAGCCGCGCCACCTCGGCCCGCGCCACCCGGCGCCGCCCGCCGGCCCGCCGCGGCGGCTCCGTCAGCACCAGCCCGAGCTGCACGGCCAGCTCCAACTCCCGCGGCAGCAGGCCCAGCTCCTTCGCCGCCCGGCCGAACGGCAGCGGCTCCGCCGGCTCCTCCGCGTCCCCCGCCGCCCGCGCACCCGTCCCCGCACCGGTCCGTACCGCCATGACCATCTCCCCCGTCGTGTCGCTCGAAAAGCGCCATCTCGATTACTCTCAGTGACGAGCCTAGCGCGTCGCCCTCCGGTCCGCGTCCCCCTGTGGATAACGTGCTCCCATGGGCGAGAAGATGACCGACGAAGAGTGGCGCACCTTCGTCTCCGCAGGCACCCGCACCGGCAAGCTGGCCACCGTCCGCGCCGACGGCAGCCCTCACGTGGCCCCCGTCTGGTTCGTGCTCGACGGCGACGACGTCGTCATCACCACCGGCGCGAACAGCGTCAAGGCCCGCAACCTCGCGCGCGACGGCCGCGCCGCCCTCTGCGTCGACGACGAGCGCATGCCGTACTCGTTCGCCGTGCTCTCCGGCCGCGCCCGGCTCAGCGAGGACCTGGACGAGATGCGCCGCTGGGCCACGGTCATCGCCGCCCGCTACGTGGACCGGCAAAGCGCCGAGGCCTTCGGCGTACGCAACGCCGTCCCCGGCGAACTCCTCGTCCGCGTCGGCATCGACACGGTGGTCTCCGAGGCACGCGTCGCCGAGTGACGCCCGCCGCCCCGCCGGGCCGCGCTCACCCCACCGGCTCCGTGCCCACCGTGTCGAGCAGCCGGGCGGAGTGCACGCGCCCGGCGTACTCGACGAGCCTGATCAGCACCTCCTTCCCGGAGTCGCGGTCGCGGGCGTCGCACAGCACGACGGGAGTGCCCTGGTCGAGGTCGAGGGCACGGGCGACCTCGTGGGCGCCGTAACTGCGCGACTCGGGAAAGCAGTTCACGGCGACGATGAACGGGATGCTGCGATGCTCGAAGTAGTCGACCGCCGGGAAGCAGTCCTGCAGTCTGCGCGTGTCGGCCAGCACCACCGCGCCCAGCGCGCCGGTGGCCAGCTCGTCCCAGAGAAACCAGAAGCGGTCCTGGCCGGGCGTGCCGAACAGATAGACCGCGAGCCCGGCGCGGATCGTGATCCTGCCGAAGTCCATCGCCACCGTGGTCGTGGTCTTCTCGTCCACGCCGCCCGTGTCGTCGACGGCGGTGCCGACCTCGCTCAACTGCTCTTCCGTGCGCAGCGGACGGATCTCGCTGACGGAGCCGACCAGGGTGGTCTTGCCCACCCCGAAGCCGCCGGCGATGAGGATCTTCAGCGCCAGCGCGTCGTCGACCCTGCGGTCAGAGGGCGCGGAGTCCATCGATCACTTCTCTCAGGATCTTCTCGTCGGGAAGCTGCGCGGGCGGTACGGGCCTGCTGACCCGTACGCAGCCGAGTTCGACCAGGTCGCCGAGGAGCACCCGTACCACCCCCACCGGCAGATCGGTCTCCGCCGCCAGCTCGGCGACGGACTGGGTCTCGATCCGGCAGAGGTCGATGAGCGCCCGGTGCTCGGGCCCGAACGTCTCGGCCTCCTTCCCCGCCGGCACGGCCTCGAGCGCCTCCTCCTCCAGGTCGATCAGCGCGATGAGGTCGAACCGCACCGTGGTCGTCACCGGCCGGGTCCGGCCGCCGGTCATCGCGTACGGGCGGACCAGCGGGCCGGCCTCGGCGTCGTACCAGTGACTGCCGTGATGCGGAGGGGTGCCACTCATATCTTCAGTCATAACGTGTCACCGCCGTGCTCAGCCCGGATTCCGCGGCTTCGCTGCGGCTGTACGCGGAGCGGTGTATAGATGTTCGCCCACCCGTGTGACCAGGCGGGCCATCTCGTAGGCGACGAGGCCCATGTCCGCGGTCGCCGCGCTGAGAACGGCAAGACAGGAGCCGTCCCCGGCCGCGGCCACGAAGAGGAAGCCGTCGTCCATCTCGACCATCGTCTGCCGTACGCCCCCGGCGCGGAAGTGCCGCCCCGCGCCCTTGGCGAGGCTGTGGAAGCCGGACGCGACCGCCGCCAGGTGCTCGGCGTCCTCGCGGGAGAGGGTTCTGGAGTTGCCGACCGCGAGCCCGTCGCCGGAGAGCACCACGGCGTGGCGCACGTCGGCGACGCGCCCGACGAGGTCGTCCAGCAGCCAGCCGAGCCCTCCGGATCTCTGCGTGTGCACGGTGTCCGGCTCGATCATGGGCGATCTCCTTCCCTCGACGTGTGCGCGGTCTCGTCCGACTCCCGGCGCCCGTCGCCCGGTTCGCCGTCGTACGGGCGGCCCGCGGGAAGGCCGCCGCCGCGTAACCAGCCGCTGCGGTACGCGGCCATGCGTGCGCGCGCCTCTTCGGGCGTGCGCTCCCGCGGTACGGGTGTGCCCGCGGCGCCGGGCTTCCCGTGCGATCCGGCGTCCCCGTCCCCCGTGCCGGTGCCCGCCGCGGAGTCCGCGTCGTCCCGGGCGGCCGCACCGCCGTTCGGGTCCGGCTCCAGCCGCAACTGCGGCGCCATGCTCGCCTGTCGTACGCGCCTGGGCAGCTCGGTGACGTCCCCCGGCGACTGGACGGCGGCAGCCGCCTGCCCGGCGCGCCCGGCGTACGTCCCGGATCCGCCGCCGGGTCCGTGGTCCGCCGCCGCCTCGCCCGCGGCCACCCCCGCGCCGTCCCCGGGCCCTGCGCCGCCGTCCACTCCGTCCGCCGTACCACCGGCCGTACCACCACCATCCGTCCCGTCCGCCGGATCCACACCGAGCCGGGCCCGCAACAGGACCACGTCCTCCCGCGACGCCAGCACCGGCCGCTCCCCCGCCGGCCCGGCCGCCGGCTCTGCGGGCCCCGGCCCCGTGCTCCACGGCCCCGGCAACGCCCGCCCGGCCCGCCGCTCCGGCAGCCCGTTCTCCGCGCCCCGCACCCCGTTCTCCGAGCCGTGCGCCCCGGCACCGCCCCCGCGCCGCGCCGTCGCCCCCGGCAGCCCCGTCGCCCCCGAACCGCCCGGCAGCCCCGGGACCGGCCCGCCGGGGACCGGCCGCGCCGCCCCGCCCCGCGTCCGGGTCCCCGGATCCACCGCCCCCTCCACCGCCGCCTGCAGCAGCGCGGTGGGCAGCAGCACCACCACCGTCGTCCCCCCGTACGCCGAACGCCGCAGACTGACCTGGATTCCGTGCCGCGCCGCAAGCCGGCTGACGACGAACAGCCCCAGCCGGTCGCTGTCGAAAAGGTCCAGCGCCTCCGACTGCCGGATCCGCCGGTTCGCCGCGCCGAGCGCCTCCTTGCCCATGCCCAGACCGCGGTCCTCGACCTCGATCGCGTAGCCGTTGCCGACCTGCTCGCCGTACACCCGCACCTTGGTGTGCGGCGGCGAGAACTGCGCGGCGTTCTCCACCAGTTCCGCGAGCAGATGCGTCAGGTCGGCCACCGCCGCGCCCGTCACCGCCACGTCCGACAGCGCCCGCACCTCGACGCGCGCGTAGTCCTCCACCTCCGAGACCGCCGCCCGCACGACGCTCTGCAGCGGCACCGGCATCCGCCAGGCGCGGCCGGGAGCCGCCCCCGAGAGGATGATCAGGCTCTCGGCGTGCCGGCGCATGCGGGTCGTGAGGTGGTCGAGCCGGAAGAGGTCGTCCAGTTCCTCGGGGTCCTCGGCGCGCCGCTCCATGCTGTCCAGCAGAGCGAGCTGGCGGTGGACGAGCACCTGGCTGCGGCGGGCGAGGTTGACGAACACCCCGGAGATGCCGTTCGCCAGCTCGGCCCGCTCGACGGCGGCGCGCAGCGCCGCCCGGTGCACGGTGGTCAGCGCCTCGCCGACCTGCGTGATCTCGTCGTCGCCCGGGTCGCCCGCGGGGGCCTCGCCGGCGATGTCGATCTCCTGTCCGGCGCGCAGCCTGCGCATCGCGTGGGGCAGCTTGCGGCGGGCGAGTTCGAGCGCGGTGTTGCGCAGGCCGACGAGTTCGACGATCAGTCCGCGCCCTATCCGCACCGAGATGAGGAGCGCCGCGCCCACGGCGGCGAGGCCGAGGACCGCCGCCGCGCCGGAGGGGGTGAGCATGCCGTCGACGAAGGGGTCGGTGCGGCCGGCGTCCGCGGCGTGCTCCCGTGCCACGTCGCGGAAGGCGCCGGCCACGTCCTCGTACGGACCCTCCCACGCCCGCGCGGGGGCGGCGGCGACGGCGGCGGTGCCGGAGTCCGCGGCGGTGACGGCCTTCTCCAACTCGCCGAGCGTGCGGTACGCCTCGCTCTCGCGGGCCCGCCGCCAGACCTCCGCCTCAGCGCCGCCGAGATCGGCGGCCGAGCCCTGCTCCAGCACGGCTCGGGCGGACGCGGCTTCGGCGAAGGCGCGGTGGTGCGCGGCGCCGAGGACCCCGGGGGACCGGCCGGCGGCCAGCAGCGCGTCCTCGCGGGCGAGCATCTCGCCGGCCCTGCCGAACTCCCGCAGCACCCGGGCCTCGGACGCCGCCTCCGCGCCCTGGATGCCGGTCAGCGCGCCGGAGACGCCGAAGGCGCGGTCGACGGCCCGGGTGTACGCGGCGTACGCCCGCGACCAGCCCGTCGTACGCGCCTCCACCCCGGTACGCAGCCGGCCCAGTGACTCCGTACCGGCGACGAAGCGGTCGAGCCGCCGGGTGACGTCCCCGGGCAGGCCCGCGCCCTCGGCCACGGTGTGGCCGCCGTCGAGCCGCAGCCGGTCGACGGCCCGGTCCGTGCGGTCGGCCGCCGCGCCGTAGGCGCCGCGGAGGTCGCCGCCGGGGGCGGCGAGATAGCCGGCCGCGGCGCGCCGCTCGTCCTGGAGCGCCGCGACGGCGGCGGCGAGCGGCTGCCGCACCCGGGTCTCGACCTGCTCGACCTGACGCAGCCGGGCGACGTCCTGGGCGGTGCCGACGGTGGCGTAGCCCCACAGCGCGATCAGGGAGACGACCGGGACGGTCAGCAGGCAGATGACCCTGGCGCGCACGGTACGGGGCCCGAGCGGCCGGCGCCGCCCGCGGTGTCCGGACGCCGGCGTCTTCAGTGCACTCCCCTCATCCAAACCTCCCGGCCCCGCCGCGTCGCCGGCGCTCCCCGTGCCCGGGCCGCCCGGCAGGTACGTGCGCTCCCAGGCGCTCGGCTCCGCCCCGGTTTCGTCGGCCGGCGGCCCCGCGTGCGCCCGCCGGCCGCGCACCGGCGCCGGCACCGGCGGCGCCCCGCCCGCCCCGCCCTCCGCGGGCCGCGCGGCCGGGGTTCCGGACGGCGTGCCGGACGAGCCGCTCGGCGGGTTGCTGTCCGGGGTTCGCATGGCCACCTCGTATCGGGTTTGCGGGGACCGGCCCGCTCCGCGGGGTCCGTCCGGCCGGTGTGCGGACGCGGCGCGGCCTGCTAGACCGCGCCGGGCGCTCGGGTCGGGCGCTGGGCGGAGACGGTGGCGGCGCGTTCCGCGGCGGTCGGCGTGAGCGCGACGAACGCCGAGGTGAGGAAGAGGTACGCGCCGAGTCCCACGGTCAGCGGGAAGACGAACTGCGAGGCGGTGGCTCCGGCGAGGGCCTCGGGAGAGGGCGTGACGGTCACGGTCACGGCGGCCATCCCGGTGTAGTGCATGCTGGTGACCGCTGCCCCCATGACCAGGGAGGCGAGGCCCACGGCGAGCGAGGAGCGGACGTTGAGCGCCGTCCACAGCCCCGCGGTGGCGGTGGCGACCGCGATCAGGACGGAGAGGGCCACGGCCGGGAGGTCGTAGCCGATCGAGCCGTGCAGGCGTACGGCGGACAGCCCGATGTAGTGCATGGCGGCCACGCCGAGCCCGGTGGCGAGTCCGGCGACCAGCATCGCGGGGCCCCGGGCGCGGCCGTAGCCGAGGGCGAAGGCGCCGGCTCCGGCGACGGCCATGGCGACGAGGAGGCTGAGGACGGTGCGGGGGATGTCGTAGCGGATCTCGGTGCCGCCGACGGTGAAGCCCAGCATGGCGATGAAGTGCATCGTCCAGATGCCGGTCCCGATGGCGGACGCGGCGGCGAGCAGCCAGTTGCGCCGGGAGCGGGCGGTGAGGGCCGCCAGCGCCTGGACGGTGCAGCGCAGCCCGAGCGCGGCGCCGAAGCACGCCATCGCGTACGAGAGGACGGGTGTCAGCCACCCGTAGGCTGCGTGGTCGAGGTGTCCCATGTTTCAGGGACGCTAGTCCGGTCGGGGGCGCACGACCGGGGCGCATGCCAAACCTGACTGAATTTGACAGAGTCATGCCCTCGACCGATCAGGCCGAGCCTAAAGAGGCACATCCCTGGCAAATTTGTTCTGGCACATGCCTCGCGGTCGCGTGCCTCCGCGGGGGCGCGAGATCAGCGGCCGAGTTCCTTGCGGGTCACCCTCTTGAGCCTGCGGCGCTGCCCGGGGTCGAGCGCCAGATAGGCGGCCACCGGCACACCGACGATCACCAGCACGGCGATCCAGAACGAGGTCAACCACCACAGCAGCAAGCCGACCGCCACCCCGCCGGCCGCGACTTTCCCTCGGTTCGACATCTTCCTGCCTCCTACAGCGGCGGCACACCGCCCTCGACTGGGGAACGGCCGCGCCGCTCCCCCGGTTCCTTTATCCCATGACCCGGGCAGAAGGGCGTCATACATGTGGATGAGGGGCCCATTACGGGACGGGCGCCGTTTACGGGGCGGCGGGGGTGCGCAGCGGCTCGCCGACCTCGTGCATGTGCGCCAGTGCCAGCCGGTACGAGTCGACGGCACTGGTCTGCGCGTACGGCAGCCCGAGCGCCGCGCAGTGCGCGCGCACCAGCGGCTGGACGCGGCGCAGGTGGGGGCGGGGCATGTTCGGGAAGAGGTGGTGCTCGATCTGGTAGTTCAGGCCGCCCATGAGCCAGTCGGTGACGGTCCCGCCGCGCACGTTGCGGGAGGTGAGCACCTGGCGGCGCAGGTGGCCCCAGTCGTCGTCGCCGGTCTCGGGCATCTCCATGCCCTTGTGGTTGGGCGCGAAGCACATCCCCAGGTGCAGGCCGAAGACCGCGTGCTGCACCAGCGCGAAGACCACCGCCTTGCCGGGCGACATGGCGGTCAGCAGCAGGGCGGCGTAGCCGATCACGTGGGCGCCGAGGAGCAGCGCTTCGAGCCGGCGCTCGCGCCCGTCCTGCCGGCGCAGGTCCTGCCAGCTCGACACCTTCAGCGCGATGCCCTCCAGGAGCAGCATCGGAAAGAACAGGGCCGCCTGGTTGCGGGTGAGCCAGCGGGCGAAGCCCTCGCGCTGGGCGGCCTGGCGCTGGGTCCAGACGAGCGCGCCGACGCCGACGTCCGGGTCCTTGTCGACGTGGTTGGGGTTGGCGTGGTGGCGGTTGTGCTTGTCCGTCCACCAGTGGTAGCTCATGCCGATCAGCAGGTTGCCGTGGAAGAGCCCCAACGCGCGGTTGACCCGGCGGGTGCCGGCTATCTGCGCGTGGCCGGAGTCGTGGCCGATGAAGGCGGCACGGGTGGTGAAGACCGCGGCGGGGACCGCGAGGAAGAGGGTCCACCAGGTGTTGCCGAGGGCGTGGATCGCGACGCCGGTGGCGGCCAGCGACAGCAGCGTGACCGCGATGCTGAACCCGTACCAGCCGCGGCGCCGGCGCAGCAGCCCGGCGGCCTTCACCTCCCGCAGCAGCGGCGTGAACTCCGAACTCCTGGCGGTGGCCGACCTGTTGGCGGTCGGCGTGACAGCGGCCTGCGGCATGGCGCCTCCGGTCTCTCGGTGCGAGGACCTCGACGCTACGGAACCGGACAGCGCGGCGCGGTGACGTCAGCACCCGGAACGCCCGGGTGCAATCCACCCGGCACAAGGTAGTGCCAGATACACCCCCCGCCACCCCGCACACGGAAAAGTGAAGTTGATCACTCCTCGGCGACGTCCGGCGCGGCGGCGCCTGGGGTACCCTCGACCGCCCGGTAGTCAAACTTGAGGAGTGCGTCCGTACGTGACCGCCCTTCCCCCGCTCTCCCGCTGCGCCGCCCTTTTCCTCTCCGCCGACCCCGCTCGCACGGGCCGGATGGCCTTCTGGCTCCCGGACCAGGCTTACGACCCCGCCACCGGCCCCGCCACCCACCCCGCCGGCCCGCCCGACCATGCCCGCGGCACCCGCGCCGAGCTGACCGTCGCCGTCCCCGGCGGCGGCGCCCGCGAGGTGCCGGCGCTGCTGCTGTCCGCCGCGGACGCGGTGCCCGTGCTCACCCGCGCCCGGGCGGCGCACGCCGCCGGCGCGGACGGCGTGCACCCGGCCGCGGTGTTCTGGGGCACCGCCGCACTGCTGGCGCTGCGCCTCGCCGCCCGCGGCAAGCTGCTGCCGGGGCTGAGCGAGGGCGCGTACGACGCCTGGCGCTGCGGCCCGCTGGGCGAGGACGACGTACGGGACCTGCGGGAGCTGGCGGCGGCGATGCCGCCGGAGGCGCACGCGGCGCCGCAGCCGGCGGACGGCCCACCGGGTGCACCGCTTCTCCTCCCCGAGCCCGGGCACCTGCTGCGCGCCTTCCTGGACGCCGTCGCCGACGGCCTGCCCCGCTCCCCCGCCGCCGTGCTCGCCGCCGGCGGCCGGGCCTTCGCCGCGCCCGAGCCGCGCCACGTCCCCGAGCAGCGCGCCTGGGCCGACGACGTCGCCGCCGGACACGACGCGGGCGTACGCGTCTCCCTGCGCATCGACATGGACACCACCGGCGCCCGCCCGGCCTTCCGCGCCGTCGTCCAACTGCACGGCACCGCCGACCCCACCCTCCTCGCCGACGCCGCCGACGTCTGGGCCGGCACGGCGGCGCACTTCGGCCCCGGCGCCCGCATGCAGGCCCTGCTCACGCTCCGCCGCGCCGCCCACGCCTGGGACGCCCTCGCCCCGCTGCTCTCCGCCGCCGTGCCCGACGCCGTCGACCTCGGCGACGAGGACCTGGCCGCGCTCCTCGGCCCGGGGGCCCGCGACCTGGCCGCGGCCGGCGTCGAGATCCACTGGCCCCGCGACCTGACCCGCCACCTCACCGCCCGCGCCGTCGTCGGCCCCGCCGACGACCCGGACGGCCGGCACCCCGGCCCCTCCTACCTGTCCGCCGACGCGCTCGTCGCGTTCGGCTGGCGCTACGCGGTCGGCGACGTGGAGCTGACCCGCGCCGAGCTGGACCGGCTCGCCGAGGCCGCCCGCCCGGTGGTGCGGCTGCGCGACCGCTGGGTGCTGGTCGACCCCGAGTCCGTACGCCGCGCGCTGGACCGCAAGGACGCCGACCTCACCCCCGTCGACGCCCTCGGCGCCGCGCTCACCGGCCAGATCGACGACCCGGCCGTGCCCGGCGGGCACGTCGAGGTCGCCGCGAGCGGCTGGCTCGACACGCTGCGCAAGCGCATCGCGGACCCCGAGCGGCAGACCGAGCCGACCGCCCCGCCCGCGGCCCTCGCGGCGACCCTGCGCGACTACCAGTTGCGCGGGCTCGGCTGGCTGCGCCGGATGACCTCGCTCGGCCTCGGCGCCTGCCTCGCGGACGACATGGGCCTGGGCAAGACCGTCACGCTCATCTCCCTGCACCTCGACCGGCAGGAGCGGGACGAGACCGCGGGCCCCACGCTGGTGGTCTGCCCGGCCTCGCTGCTGGGCAACTGGCAGCGGGAGATCGAGCGCTTCGCCCCCGGCACGCCCGTGCGCCGCTTCCACGGCGGCGGGCGTTCGCTGGACGCCCTGGCGGGCGGCGAGTTCGTCCTCACGACGTACGGGACGATGCGGCTCGACGCCGAGCGTCTCGCCGAGGCCGGCTGGTCCCTGGTCGTCGCCGACGAGGCCCAGCACGTGAAGAACCCGTTCTCGGCGACCGCCAGGGCGCTGCGCACCATCCCCTCCCGGGCGCGGGTCGCGCTGACCGGCACGCCGGTGGAGAACAACCTCTCCGAGCTGTGGGCGATCCTCGACTGGACGACTCCGGGGCTGCTCGGCCCGCTGCGCCGGTTCCGTACGCGCTACGCCGACGCGGCCGAGTCGGGTGCGGACGCCGACGCCGCCGAGCGGCTGGCCCGGCTCGTCCGCCCCTTCCTGCTGCGCCGCCGCAAGTCCGACCCGGGCATCGCGCCGGAGCTGCCGCGCAAGACCGAGACCGACCGGGCCGTGGCCCTCACGCCCGAACAGGCCGGGCTCTACGAGGCGGTGGTGCGCGAGACGCTGGCGGCGATCGCCGAGGCGGACGCCATGGCCAGACGCGGGCTGATCCTGAAGCTGATGACCGCCCTGAAGCAGATCTGCAACCACCCCGCGCAGTACCTCAAGGAGGACGACCCGCGCATCTCCGGGCGCTCGGGGAAGCTCGAACTCCTCGACGAGCTGCTGGACGTGATCCTCGCCGAAGGCGGCGGCGCGCTGGTCTTCACCCAGTACGTGCAGATGGCCCGGCTGCTGCGGACCCACCTCGCCGCCCGCGGCGTACCCGTCCAACTGCTCCACGGCGGAACGCCGGTGGCGGAGCGCGACGAGCTGGTACGGCGCTTCCAGGACTGCCCTCCGGACGAGGCCCCGCCGGTCTTCCTGCTCTCGCTGAAGGCCGCGGGCACCGGCCTCAACCTCACCCGCGCCGGCCACGTCGTGCACTACGACCGCTGGTGGAACCCCGCCGTCGAGGCACAGGCCACCGACCGCGCGTACCGCATCGGGCAGACGCAGCCCGTGCAGGTCCACCGGCTGGTCGCCGAGGGCACCATCGAGGACCGTATCGCGCAGATGCTCCAGCACAAGCAGGGCCTCGCGGACTCCGTCCTCGGCGGCGGCGAGGCGGCGATCACCGAACTGTCCGACCGTGAACTGGCGGAGCTGGTCCGGCTGGCCGGGCCGCGAGGGGGCGAGTGATGACGGAGCAGGAGGAGCTGACCTTCGAGGCGCTGCCGCCGAGCCAGGGCCGCGGGTTCGCCCGTACGTGGTGGGGGCGGGCCTGGCAGCAGGCGCTGGAGGACACGGTGCTGGACGCCACGCTGCTGCGCCGCGGGCGCAAGCACGCGCGCGCGGGCGCGGTGGGCGCCGTCGCGGTGCGACCGGGGCGGATCACGGCGCGGGTGCTGGGCGCGGACCGGACGCCGTACCGCACGGACGTGCTCGTGCAGCAACTCGATGACGCCGACTGGGAGCGGCTGCTGGACACCATCGCCGACCGCGCGGGGCACATCGCGGCGCTGCTGGACCGGGACATGCCGCCGGAGCTGGACGAGGACGCGGCGGCGGCCGGGGTGTCGCTGCTGCCAGGCATCGGTGACCTGCAGCCGGAGTGCGGGTGCGGGGAGTGGGACCACTGCGAGCACACGGCGGCGCTGAGCTATCTGGTCGCGCGGCTACTGGACGCGGACCCGTTCGTGCTGCTGCTGATGCGGGGGCGGGGCGAGGCGCGGCTGCTGGCGGACCTGCAGGAGCGCAGCGCGGCGCGGGCGGAGCAGGACACGGGTCCCGGCGGCGCGCCGGGCGTGCGGGCCGACGTGGCGTACGCGGAGGCGGGCTCGCTGCCGCCGCTGCCCGCGGTGGGACCGGTCGCAGGGGCCGGTACGCCCCCGGTGCTCACCGGCGGCGCGGAGCCGGCGGCGGGGCTGGACGTGGCGGCGCTGGAGTTCCTGGCCGCGGACACGGCGGTACGGGCCCGGCGGCTGCTGGCCGACGCGCTGGCGCCGGACCATGGCCGTACGCCGCCGCCGCCGGAGCTGACGGTGTCACAGGACGCGGTGCGGATGGCGGCGGGCGGGCCGGCGGCGCGTATCGCCGTACGGCTGGCCCGGGGCACCGGGCGGGACCGGGGCGGGATGGAGCGGGCGGTTCGCGCCTGGCGGCACGGCGGGGCCGCGGGCCTCGCGGTGCTGGAGGAGGACTGGACGCCGGACCCGGCGGCCCTGGCCCGCGCCACGGACCAGTTGGCCGCCGCCTGGGAACCGGGCAGCCGCCCCCGCCTGCGCGCGGCGGGCGGCCGCTGGACGGCGGTGGGCACCGGCGCCCAGCTCCGCTACGGCCCGGACGGCCGCTGGTGGCCGTACCGCAAGGAGGGCACCGCCTGGACCCCGGCGGGCCCCCCGGCCCCGGACCCGGCGACGGCGCTGGCAACGGTCCTGGAGGACGCCTGACCCGTCCGGCAGGGAGCGCGCGGCACGGCACCGCCGCTCGTTCCCCGCCCCGCGCCACGGCCGCGGCGCGTGGGACGTACGGTCAGCTCTCCGGCCACGGGCCCCGCGCCGCGGACCCCGGCGCAGGCGCGACCGCGGTCAGCACCTCCAGGGCCGCCGCGCGGGCCGGGTTGGGGTGGGCGTGCGGCCAGGCGGCCACCAGGTCCACCACGGGCGCGGACACCAGCGGACGGAAGGCCACCCCCGGCCGGGCCAGGGCTCGCTGGGAGGCGGGCACGAGGGAGACGCCCGTGCCCGCCGCCACCAGGGCCGTGATCGTCTGCATCATCACCGCCTCCTGCGCCACCTCGGGCGGCGGGCCGCCGTCGCCGCGGCAGTAGTCGGTGATGAGGTCGTGCAGCCAGGCGCCCTTCGCCCGCGGGAAGAGGACGAAGGGCTCGCCGCGCAGGTCCGCGGCCCCGAGGCGGGGCAGCCCGGCGAGACGGTGGCCGGCGGGGAGCGCGGCGACCAGCGGCTCCCGGGTGAGCAGCCGGGTGCGCAGACCCGCCGGGAGGGGTGACGGCGGGCGGAGGAGGCCGAGGTCCAGGTCGCCGCGCGCGAGGCCGGCCAGTTGCTCGGAGCTGGTCAGCTCGCGCAGCGCGACGTCCAGGCCGGGGTACCGCGCCCGCATCACCGGCATCGCGCGGGGCAGCAGTTCGTCCGTCACCGAGCCGACGAAGCCCAGCGCGAGCCGCCCGAGTTCGCCGGCCGCCGTGCGCTGCGCCACGCGCGCCGCGTGCGCGGCGCGGGCGACCGTCTCCCGCGCCTCCGGCAGGAACGCCGCCCCCGCCGGGCTCAGCGCGACCCGCCGGCGGTTGCGGGTCAGCAGCTCCACCCCGAGGCCGGTCTCCAGCCGCCGGATCTGCTGGGAGAGCGCGGGCTGGGCGATGCCCAGCCGGCCCGCTGCCCGGCCGAAGTGCAGCTCCTCGGCGACGGCGACGAAGTATCGCAACTGACGCAGCTCCATGACGTCAGGTTATAAGCATCGGCGATCAATTGATAAGCACAGATAACTTGTTCGTCTCACCGACCCGTGCCTACGGTCACCGGCATGCGGAGACGACACTTCCTGGGCGCCGCCGCCGGCGCCGGCGGCCTCGCCGCCACGGCGACCCCCTACGCGGCCGCCGCTTCCCGCCGTACCGGCGCCGCGACGCGAACCGCGGCCGTCCACGGACACGACGACGGCCTGATACGCCGGGACCTCACGACCCGCGGCGCCGACGGCGTCCGCATCTTCGTCCGTGAGGTCACCGCCCCCCGCCGGACCGGCCGCGGAGCACCGCTGCTCCTCGTGCACGGCGCCCGGCCGGACGGCACCTCGGCGTTCGACCTCCCCGTGCCCGGCGGCTCCCTCGCCGCCGACCTCGTACGGGCCACCGACCGCCCCGTCTACGTCATGGACCTGCGCGGCTTCGGCCGCTCCGACCTGCCGCCCGGCATGCGCGCCCCGGCCGAGGGCGCCGAGCCGCAGGTCCGCTCCGACGCGGCCGTCGCCGACATCGGCACCGCCGTCGCCTTCCTCCGCCGCCGCCACCGCTCCCCGCGGCTCGCCGCCCTCGGCTGGGCGACCGGCGGGCACTGGCTGGGGATGTACGCCGCGCTGCACACCGACCGCATCACCGATCTGATCGTGCTCAACACCCTCTACGCGGGCACGAGCCACTGGCCGCTGCAGGGTGAGCTCGAGGACCCCGGCCGCCCCGGCGAGCCGCTGCCCCAGCCGGGCTGGCGCGCGGTCACGGCCGACTCGCTGACCGCCCGCTGGGATGCCGGGCTGCCCGCCGGCGAGCCACCCGACGCGCGCCGCGACCCGGCGGTACGGGCCGCGTACCGCGAGGCCGCGCTGCGCCACGGCCCGCCGGCCGGCACGCCCGCACCGCAGAGCTTCCGCAACCCGACCGGGCCGCTGGTCGACGCCTTCTACCTCGCGCAGGGGCGGCAGTTCTACGACGCCGGCCTCATCCGCGCCCGGACCCTCGTGCTCCGCGGGGCGGACGACTTCTGGTCCCGGCCCGAGGACGCCGAGCTGCTCGGGCGGCACCTCTCGCGCGCCGCGGAGGCCCGGGTGCGCACCCTGCCCGGCGCGTCGCACTACCTCCACCTGGAGCGCCCGGCCTTCGGTCGCGAGCGGATGCTGGCCGAGGTACGGGACTTCCTCGCCGGCTGACCCCTCGCCCGCCCTCCGGCCCGGCCCGGTCCGGGACCGGAGGGCGGGGCCGGAGAGCCGGGCCGAGGGCGGGACCGGACCTCAGGCCACCGCCGGGATCGGCTGCGGCGGAGGCGGGCCCACGTAGCGGGCCGCGGGACGGATGATCTTGGGGTCCTCCGCCTGCTCCAGGACGTTCGCGCTCCAGCCCACCACGCGCGCCGACGCGAACGTCGGCGTGAACATCTCCCGCGGCAGCCCGCACTGCTCCATCACCACGCCCGCGTAGAACTCCACGTTCGTGTGCAGCTCCCGCCCCGGCTTCAGCTCCGCGAGGATCTCCACCACCCGTCGCTCGACCTCGACCGCGAACTCCACCAGCGGCCCGCCGAACGACTCCGCGAACCCCCGCAGCAGCCGCGAACGCGGGTCCTCCGTGCGGTAGACCGCGTGGCCGAAGCCCATGATCCGCTCGCCCGCCAGCACCCGTTCGCGGATCCACGCGTCGATGCGGTCCGGCGTGCCGATGGCGTCGAGCGCGTCCAGCGCGCGGCTCGGCGCGCCGCCGTGCAGCGGCCCGGACAGCGCGCCCACCGCGCCGACGAGGCACGCCGCCAGGTCCGCGCCGGTGGAGGCGATCGTCCGGGCGGTGAAGGTCGAGGCGTTGAAGCCGTGGTCGACCGTGGAGATCAGGTACGCCTCGATCGCCCGCGCGCGGGCGGGGTCCGGCTCCTCGCCGGTGAGCATGTGCAGGTAGTTGGCCGCGTACGGCAGGTCGTCGCGCGGCTCGACCGGCTCCTGCCCCTGGCTGATGCGGTGCAGCGCGGTCAGCAGCGTGGGCACCATCGCGCACGCGGCGAGCGCGTTCTCGTGGCGCCGCGCCGGCGTGAGGTCGTACAGCGGCCGGAAGCCGGCCGCCGCGCCGGCCTGGGAGAGCGCGGTGCGCAGCCCGGCGAGCGGGCCCGCCAGGACGCTGGAGCGGGCGATGCCCGGCAGCGCGTCGCGCAGGTCGTCCGGCAGGTGGCGCAGCTCCGCGGTGCGCGCGGTGAACGCGGCGCGCTGCGCGGCGTCCGGCAGTTCGCCCTCGAACATCAGGTACCAGACGTCCTCGAACGTGCGCTCGCGGGCGAGGTCCACCGCGGAGTACTGGCGGTAGTGGTAGAAGCCCTCGCGTCCGCGTACGTCGCCCAGCCGGGTCTCGGTGACGACGACGCCGCTGAGCCCCCGCGGGGCGGGGGCCGGGGCGTCGGCCCGGGGTGTGGCCATGACGGTTTTCCTCTCTCCGATATTGATTCGACTGTCCACCCTTGATTCAATGGCTGTCAATCTTGATCGGATCAACACGCGGAGGAAAAGGCCGGTGGACGAACTGAGCACGCGCGAGGCGGCCGAGCGGCTGGGCGTGAAGCCCGAGACGGTCTACGCCTACGTCAGCCGGGGCCTGCTGAGCAGCCGCAAGGCGCCCGGCGGCCGCGGCAGCCGGTTCGACGCCCGGGAGGTCGACGCGCTGGCCCGCCGGCACCGCCGGCCGCACGCCGTCGCGCAGGACACCGAGACCCCGGCCGGCACCCCGGTCCGCACGGGCATCACCCTCATCGAGCGCGACCGCTACTTCTTCCGCGGCGTCGACGCCACCGCGCTGGCCGCCGCGTACGGCTACGAGGAGGTCGCCGACTGGCTGTGGACCGGCCGGCTCACCCCCGGCGTCCGCTTCACCGCCCCGCCCGAGCTGCTGGCCGCCGCCACCGCCGCCGTCGCCGCGCTCCCCGCCCACGCCGGCCCCGTCGACCGGCTGCGCGCCGCCGCGGTCGCCGCCGCCGCGGCCGACCCGCTGCGCTTCGACCTCGCCGACGACGCCGTCCGCGCCACCGCCCGCGGCCTGGTCGCCACCATGGCCACCGCGCTCCCCCCGGCCGGCCCCGCGCACGCCCCGTCCGCGCCCGTGGCCCGCCGGCTGTGGGCGCGGCTGACGGCGCTGCCGCCCGACGCCGGTTTCGTACGCTGCCTGGACACCGCCCTCACCCTGCTCATCGACCACGACCTGGCGGCCTCCACGCTCGCCACCCGCGTCGCCGCATCAGCCCGCGCGCACCCGTACGCCGTCGTCACCACCGGACTCGGCGCCCTCGACGGCCCGCTGCACGGCGCCGCGAGCGGCCTCGCGCACCGGATGCTCGCCGAGGCGCTCGCGCGCGGCAGCGCCGCCGCCGTCGTCTCCGACCACCTGCGCGGCGGGCGCCGCGTCCCCGGTCTCGGCCACCGGCTGTACGCGGGCGAGGACCCGCGCGCCGAGGCGCTGTTCGCGCTGCTGGAGCGGATCCCGCGGGCCGCCGCGGCGCTGGCCGCCGCCCGCGAGGTCGCCGAGATCACCGCGCGGCACGTGTCCGTACGGCCGAACGTCGACCTGGCGCTGGCCGTGCTGTCGGTGTCCGCGGACATGCCGGCGGAGGCGGGCGAGACGGTGTTCGCCGTGGCCCGCACGGCAGGCTGGATCGCGCACGCGCTGGAGGAGTACGCCGAGCGCCCCCTGCGCATGCGTCCGAGCGGCCGTTACACCGGTCCGCCCCCCGAACAACCCCTCCCATAGGGAGCGTTACGGATCATGTGAACACCGCCGTTACCTGCTCGCAATGACCCGGGCGGCGACACGCGCGTAGACCGGTGGCAGGATGCGCATTCCAGCAGCACTCACCCAGGCCGACCTGCCCAGGAGGCATCGTGTCGTACCGCCCCCCGCTGCCGCTCATAGCCGTCGGTGCGGCGGCCCTGCTCCTCGCCGGGTGCAGCAGCACCGAGAAGTCCGGGCAGAGCGGCGACGTGTCGCTCGTCGAGGACGGCAAGCTGCTCAACTGCACCGGACTGCCGTACGAGCCGTTCGAGTACAAGGACAAGAAGAGCGGCGACATCGTCGGCTTCGACATCGAGCTGATCGATCTCGTCGCGAAGGAGCTGGACGTCGAGCAGGAAGTCATCGACACGCCCTTCGAAGGCATCGAGTCCGGCGCGGTGTTCGCCTCCAACAAGTGCGACCTGTCCGCGGCCGGCATGACCATCACGGAGGAGCGGCAGAAGAAGTTCGCCTTCTCCGACCCGTACTTCGACGCCACCCAGGCGCTGGCGACGAAGAAGGGCTCCGGCCTCGACTCGCTGGAGGCGCTGCAGGGCAAGCGGCTCGGCGTGCAGATGGACACCACGGGCCAGATGTACGCGGAGGAGAACGCGGAGGGCGCCGAGGTCAAGGACTACGAGGACCTCGGGCTGCAGTTGCAGGCGCTGGAGGGCGGGCAGATCCAGGCGGCGATCAACGACAACGGCGTGCTCTACGACTGGGTCAAGGACCGCCCGGACTTCGAGGTCTCCACCGAGTTCGACACCGGCGAGCAGTACGGCATCGGCGTCGGCAAGGACAACGAGGAACTGCTGAAGGTGATCGACGACGTCCTCGCGAAGGCGAAGGACGACGGCACCTACGACGAGATCTACCAGAAGTGGTTCGGCGAGGCGCCCCAGTGAAAGAGCCCGGCACACAGCCCGCGGGCAGGTCCCTGACGCGGCGTCAGCGGGTGAGGCTGGCCCGCGGCGCGCAGTACGGGGCGCTGCTCGCGGCGGCCGTCGCGGTCGGCCTGCTGGCCGACTGGGGCGAGGTCAAGGACGCGTTCTTCAACCTCGACGTCGCGCAGGACCAGTTCCCCGACGTCATCACCACCGCGCTCGTCAACACCGTCACGTACACGACGCTCGGCTTCGTCTTCGGGCTGGGACTCGGGCTGGTGCTGGCGCTGATGAAGCTGTCGTCCGTGCCGCCGAACCGGTGGCTGGCGACGGGGTACATCGAGCTCTTCCGCGGCGTGCCCGCGCTGCTGGTGTTCATCGCCCTCGGCTACGGCGTGCCGCTGGCCTTCCAGGTGAACATCAACCTGCTCGTCACCACGATGCTCGCCCTCGGCCTGGTCGGCGCCGCGTACATGGCGGAGACCATCCGCGCGGGCATCCAGGCCGTGCCGAAGGGGCAGGTGGAGGCGGCCAGGTCGCTGGGCATGTCGCAGACGCGGGCGATGGTCACGATCGTCATCCCGCAGGCGTTCCGGATCGTGCTGCCGCCGCTGACGAACGAGCTGATCCTGCTGACGAAGGACTCCTCCCTCGTCTACGTGCTGGGGCTGACGGTGGACGAGCAGGAGCTGACGAAGTTCGGGCGCGACGCGCTCAACGACAACCTGAGCCTGACGCCGATCCTCGTCGCGGGGCTGTGCTACCTCATCATCACCATCCCCCTCGGGCACCTCGTCCGGCGGCTAGAGGCGAAGGCGGCGAAGGCCAGGTGACCACCGTGGAGAAGGGGGCCGCGGACGCCCCGGCCATCAGCGTCGAGGGGCTGCACAAGTCGTTCGGCGACCTGGAGGTGCTCGGCGGCATCGACCTGACCGTCGCGCCCGGCGAGGTGGTGTGCGTCATCGGCCCCTCGGGCTCCGGCAAGTCGACGCTGCTGCGATGCGTGAACCTGCTGGAGGAGCCGAGCGCGGGGCGGATCTCCGTGGCCGGCACGGAACTCACCCACCCGGACGTCGACATCGACCGGGTACGGCGCAGGATCGGCATGGTCTTCCAGTCGTTCAACCTCTTCCCGCACCTGACGGCGCTGGACAACCTGACCATCGCGCAGCGGCGCGTGCTCGGGCGCAGCAGGTCGGAGGCGGAGAAGGTGGCGCGGGCCAACCTGGTGCGGGTGGGGCTCACGGACAAGGAGAAGGCGTATCCGGCGCAGTTGTCCGGCGGGCAGCAGCAGCGGGTGGCGATCGCGCGGGCGCTGTCGATGGAGCCGGAGCTGATGCTCTTCGACGAGCCGACCTCGGCGCTCGACCCCGAGCTGGTCGGCGACGTGCTGGCGGTGATGCGGCACCTCGCGGACGACGGCATGACGATGCTGGTGGTCACGCACGAGATGAGCTTCGCGCGGGAGGTGGCGGACCGGGTGGTGTTCATGGACGAGGGCGCCATCGTGGAGCAGGGGGTGCCGGATCAGGTGATCGGCAACCCGCAGCACGCGCGGACCCGGACGTTCCTGGCGCGGGTGCTCGACCCGGCGGCGGCGGAGGTCGGGGAGCTGTAGGGCGGGCTGCCCCCGCCCGTGCCGCTCGGCTCGGGGTCAGGCTCGGGGCGCGGCCGGTGTCCCGCCGAACTCGCCGAAGAAGCGGCGTACGGCCGCCGAGGCGTCGTACGCGTCGCTGTCCCCGCCGCTGCCGTGCCCGCCCAGCAGCGGGTCGGGGGTGCCCGGCCAGGCGTGGCCCAGGGAGGTGACGGCGACGAGGCGGACGGGCTCGCGCCCCGCGGTGTCGCGGTGGCGGAACTCCGTGACGCCCGGCGCGGGTTCGGTCCGTACGGGCTCCGCCGCGCAGCCCGCGGCGGTGGCCCAGCGGGCGACGGCGTCGGGCACGGGCTCGTCCCAGCGGGGGCCGGCGGCGCCGCGGTACGGGTTGGTGTCGTCGCGCAGGCCGTGGACGGCGAGCAGCGGCGGGGCGGGGTCGTCGGGACCGCCCGGCCGGCGGACGCCGCCGACGCAGGCGACCGACGCGAGCCGGCCGCCGAAGGCGACGGCGGCGTGGCTCGCCAGCCGGGCGCCGCCGGAGAAACCGGCCAGGTGGCGGCGGGCGGGGTCGACCGGGAGCAGGCCGTCGAGGGTGTCGAGCAGCGCGCCGAGGAAGCCGACGTCGTCGACGTCGGCGGCCTCGTCGCGTATCCGCTCCTCCCCCGCCAGCGGCACCCCGGGCAGCGCCCATGCCCAGCCGCCCCGGTACGGCAGCGCTCCCTGCGGCGCCGCCACGGCGTAGCCGTGCGCGGCCAGCTCCCCGAGGCCGCTGCCGCGCAGTTGGGCGGAGGGGCCGAGGCCGCTGGGGTGCAGGTCGACGACGAGCGGTGCGGGCCCGGCGGCGTCGTCGGCGCCGGCGCGGGTGCCGGGCCCGGGGCGGAGCAAGAGGAAGCGCCGGCGGCGCCCGCGATACGTCAACTCGTGCCGCTCGGCCCGCCGTACGGTCTCCGCCCGGGTCGTCATGGTGATCGATCCTACGGCGGCGACGCACCGCGGCGACCGGCGGACCGGGGGCGGACCCCGGCGGCCTAGGAGACGCCCTCCGGCAGCAGCTCGGTCGGGATGTCCTCCGGATCCATCCCGCTGGGCAGCAGCTCGGTCGGAATGTCCTCCGGGTCGAGCCCGCTGGGCAGCAGTTCCGTCGGGATGTCCTCCGGGTCCATTCCGCTGGGCAGCAGTTCGGTCGGGATGTCCTCGGGGAGCTTGGGGTCGTCGGGACCGGCGGACGGGCTCTCGCTCGGCGGCGGCGTGCAGGCGCACGTCGGTTCGTCGTCGTCGCCGCCGCTGAGCACGGCGTACGTCACGCCGACGCCGCCCGCGAGCACCACGACCGCCGCGGCCACCGCCAGCACCAGCTTGTTCCGGTGCCGATCCCCGCCGGGGGGCGGCGGCGGGGGAGGTGCGGGCCATTGCTGCGTGCTGCCGGCCGGAGGTGTGTGGTCCGGCGGCGGGGCGTCTGCGGGCGGCGGGTAGCTCATGGCCCCAGCTTTGCCCGCGGCGGCGGCGGACGGGATGCCTCCGCCGGGGTCGTGACAGGTTTGCGACACTCCGCCGCCGGTCAGAGCGCCGGGGGGCCGCGTACGGGGTGCCGGCCCCGTACGCGGCCGGTGCCGCGGGGCCGCGGCCCCGCGGGGCTCAGACGCCCAGCAGGTGGTCCATCGCCAGTTGGTCGAGGTGCTCGAAGGCCATGCCGCGCCGCGCCGCGGCCTCCGGGTCGAAGTCCTCGTACGCGCCGCGGTCGGCGAGCAGCCCGGCGAGGCCGGAGTCGTCGGCGGTGGGCTGCGCCAACTGGTCCAGGCGCGAGGCGCGCAGCGCCTCCTGCACGGCGGGGTCGGCGCGGAAGGC
The DNA here is from genome assembly GCF_027497195.1 of Streptomyces sp. WMMC500. Taxonomy (NCBI): domain Bacteria; kingdom Bacillati; phylum Actinomycetota; class Actinomycetes; order Kitasatosporales; family Streptomycetaceae; genus Streptomyces; species Streptomyces sp. WMMC500. The sequence goes on along the minus strand of NZ_CP114905.1, from coordinate 8,087,118 downwards.
GGCGGCGCGCTCCTTGAGGATGAGGTAGTTGCGCATGCAGCCCGCAGCCGAGGCCCACACGCCGTCGGTGTCCTCGGTGCGCGGCGGCTTGAAGTCGAAGGTGCGCGGTCCCGCGTAGCCGGCCGTCTCCAGCAGGTCCACCAGCCAGAACGCGGCCCGTACGTCGCCTGCGCCGAAGCGCAGGTCCTGGTCGTACTTGATGCCGTTCTGGCCGTTGAGGTCGATGTGGAACAGCTTGCCCGCCCACAGCGCCTGGGCGATGCCGTGCGGGAAGTTGAGCCCGGCCATCTGCTCGTGCCCGACCTCGGGGTTGACGCCGTAGAGCTCCGGGCGCTCCAGCCGCTCGATGAAGGCCAGCACGTGGCCGACCGTGGGCAGCAGGATGTCGCCGCGCGGCTCGTTGGGCTTGGGCTCGATGGCGAAGCGCAGGTCGTACCCCTGGCCGGTGACGTACTCGCCGAGGAGGTCGAACGCCTCCTTCATCCGGTCGAGCGCGACGCGCACGTCCTTCGCGGCGCCGGACTCGGCGCCCTCGCGGCCGCCCCAGGCGACGTAGGTCTTCGCTCCCAGCTCCACCGCCAGGTCGATGTTGCGGATCGTCTTGCGCAGCGCGTAGCGGCGGACGTCGCGGTCGTTGGCGGTGAAGGCGCCGTCCTTGAAGACGGGGTGGGTGAAGAGGTTCGTGGTGGCCGCGGGGACGGCCATTCCGGTGGCGTCGAGCGCCTGCCGGAAGCGCTTGACGTGCGACTCGCGCTCGGTCTCGGAGGCGCCGAAGGGGATGAGGTCGTCGTCGTGGAACGTGACGCCGTACGCGCCCAGCTCGGCCAGTCGGCGGACGCTCTCGACCGGGTCGAGCGGCGCGCGGGTCGCGTCGCCGAAGGGGTCGCGGCCCTGCCAGCCGACGGTCCACAGGCCGAAGCTGAACTTGTCCTCGGGGGTCGGGGTATACGACATGACGGCTCCTTCGGCGGATCTATTTCGTAAGGCCGCTTTACAAAATAGGATGCCGACCGGGTCGGAGGGAAGAGCCGGCCCACGAGTCGCGGAGGACACAGCATGGGGCCCCTCGTCATCGGCGTCGACAGCTCGACGCAGTCCACCAAGGCGCTGGTCGTCGACAGTGAAACCGGGCAGGTGGTGGCGCACGGCCAGGCCGCGCACGCCGTCAGCGCCGGCGGCCGGCGGGAGAGCGATCCGGAGCAGTGGTGGGAGGCGCTCGGCACGGCGCTGGCCGCCTGCGGCGAGCCGGCGCGGGAGGCGGGCGCGATCGCCGTCGGCGCGCAGCAGCACGGGCTGGTGACGCTGGACGCCGACGGGCGTCCGGTGCGTCCCGCGCTGCTCTGGAACGACGTGCGCTCGGCGGCCCAGCGCGACCGGCTGGTCACGGAGCTGGGCGGGCCGAAGGGCTGGGCGGAGCGCACCGGCAGCGTGCCGGTCGCCTCCTTCACCGTCACCAAGTGGGCCTGGCTCACCGAGGAGGAGCCGGACTCCGCCGCCGCCACCGCGGCCGTGCGGCTGCCGCACGACTACCTCACGGAGCGGCTCACCGGCGAGGCCGTCACCGACCGCGGCGACGCCTCGGGCACCGGCTGGTGGGACGCCGCCACGGAGACGTACGACACCGCGACGCTGGAGCACGTCGGCCTCTCCCCCGCCCGGCTGCCGCGTGTGCTGCGGCCGGGCGAGGCGGCCGGGACCGTCCGCGTCGACGACCTGCCCGTCCCCCGCGGGGCGCTGGTCGCCCCCGGCACCGGCGACAACATGGCCGCCGCCCTGGGGCTGGGGCTCGCCCCCGGGCAGCCGGTGCTCAGCCTCGGCACCTCCGGCACCGTCTACGCCGTCTCCGGGCACCGCCCCGCCGACCCCACCGGCACCGTCGCCGGCTTCGCCGACGCGCGCGGCGACTGGCTGCCGCTGGCCTGCACCCTCAACTGCACGCAGGCCGTGGACCGGATCGCCGCCCTGCTTGGTCGCTACCGCGAGGAGGTGCGGCCCGGCGGCTCCGCCGTCGTGCTGCCCTTCCTCGACGGCGAGCGCACCCCCGACCTGCCGCACGCCTCCGGTCTCGTCCACGGGCTGCGCCACGACACCACGCCGGGGCAGGTGCTCCAGGCCGCGTACGACGGCGCGGTGCACGCGCTGCTGACGGCGCTGGCGGAGGTCTCCGGCCCGGACGCCGACCCCGACGCGCCGCTGCTGCTCATCGGCGGCGGAGCGCAGGGCGCGGCGTGGCGCGAGACGGTGCGGCGGCTGTCCGGCCGTGCGGTGCAGGTGCCGCGGGCGCAGGAGCTGGTGGCGCTCGGCGCGGCGGCGCAGGCGACGGGACTGCTTCTGGACGAGGACCCGGCGGCGGTGGCCCGGCGCTGGTCCACGGCGGAGGGGCGCACCTACGAGCCGGTGGAGCGGGACGACGCGACACTGGAGCGGATCGGCGCGGTCCTCGCGGACGCGGGCGCGCTGCTGCGCCGGGCGGGCTGAGGGGCATACGGACCGGGGCGGCATTCAGTCCGGATCAGAACGGATCGGTCCGCGCAGGATCAGCCCGCGCGCACGAGCGTCACGCCCGCCGCCGCGCAGCGCTCCTCCAGGTTCGCGGGCGCCTCGGCGTCGGTCACCAGCGTCCAGCCCCGGTGCAGCCGGGTCCAGGCGGGGGCGTCGTCGACGGCCAGCTTCGTCGCGTCGGCGAGGACCACGACGCGGTGCGCCCGGGCGGCGACGCGCTCCTTGACCGCCGTCTCCTCCAGCGTCGGCTCGCCGACCCCGCGTTCGGGGTCGACGGCGTCCGCGCCGAGGAACGCCACCGAGAACGACAGCCGGTCCAGCGCGAGGTCGGTGAGCGGGCCGACCAGGCCGTGGCTGAGCGGGCGTACGCTCCCGCCGAGCATCACCACGTCGATGTCCCGGGCCCCGGCGAGCAGTTGCGCGGTCTCCAGGCCGCGGGTGACGACGACGCTGCCGCCGGCGTGCGCGTCGGCGTCGAGCAACTGGCGGGCGAGCGCCGCGCACGTGGTGCCCGCGTCGACGAACACCGCGCCGCCGGCCGGCACCAGCGCGAGCGCCGCCTCCGCGATCGCGGCCTTCGCGTGCAGCCGTACCAGCGCGCTCTCGCCCACCGGCCGCTCGGGGAACGCCTCGGGCACCACGGCGCCGCCGTAGGTGCGCGTCACCCGGCCGCCCTCGGTGAGCCGGCCCAGGTCGCGCCGTACGGTCGACGGCGACACGGCGAGGGCCGCGGCCAGCTCCTCCACCTGCGTGGTGCCTTCGCGGAGCAGCCGCAGCATCGCTTCGTGCCGCTCGCGCGTGCCGCGTCGCGCCGTCGGGTGGGCCACACGTGCCTCCGTCTGTCGTGTCCGCCCGCCGCGGGACCCGCCGCGGCGGGTCCCGCGGCGGGCGGGGTGGGTCAGCCGTACGTCCGGCGGATCCGCTCCGCGAACGGGCTGTAGTCCACGCCCGCGAGATACGCCGAGAGCATTGTGCCGTGATCGGCGCGGCCGGTGCCCGCGATGTCGAAGGCCGTCCCGTGGTCGACGGACGTGCGCAGGATCGGCAGCCCGACGGTGACGGAGATGGTGCCGTCGAAGTCGTAGGTCTTGGCGGGGATGTGGCCCTGGTCGTGGAAGTGGGACAGGACCCCGTCGTAGCGGCCGACCAGGCCCTGGTGGAAGACCGAGTCGGCGGGGACGGGGCCGCTGACGTCCAGGCCCTCGGCGCGGGCCGCCTCGACGGCGGGGGCGAGGTGCACGATCTCCTCGTCGCCGAACGCGCCGTTCTCGCCGCCGTGCGGGTTGATCGCGGCGACGGCCAGGCGGGGCGACTCGGTGCCGAAGACCTTGAGCGCGGTGACGGCCTCGCGGATCGACTTGCCGACGCGCTCCGCGGTGATCTGGTCGAGCGCGGTGCGCAGCGCGACGTGCCGGGTGGTGAAGAAGATGCGCAGGTGATGGCCTTCGGCCGCGGTGTTGCGCACGACGAACATGGTGTCCTGGCGGGTCACCCCGGTCAGCTCGCCGAGCATCTCGGTGTGGCCGAGGTGCTTCGAGCCGGCCTTCCAGATGGCCTCCTTGTTGATGGGACCGGTGACGATCCCGGAGACCTGGCCGTCGAGCGCGGCGCGGGTGGCGACCTCGATGGCGGTGACGGCGGCGCGGCCCGCGCGCGCGTCGACCCTGCCCCACTCCGGTACGTCGGCGCCGAGTTCGCCGGTGTCGAAGACGTCGATGACGCCGGGGCCCGCGGGCTCGGCGTCGAAGCCGCTCACCGCGCGCACCTCGGCGTCCAGGCCGGCGGCGCGGGCGCCGCGGCGCAGCGCCTCGGCGTCGCCGACGGCGATGCCGTGGTGCCCGGTCTGCCCGGCGACCTCGGCGAGGGTGCGCGCCGTGATCTCCGGGCCGATCCCGACGGGGTCGCCGAGGGTCACGGCGAGGACGGGACGGGTCATCGGTGGTTCCTCCTCGTGGTGCGGCGGCGCGGTGCGCTCGCCGTCCGGTGCGGTGCGGTCGGCCCGAACTCCCTGGGCCGGTGGGTGTTCACGGGTTCACGGTTCAGCGGTTCGGTTCACGTGTTCAGCCGTTCAACGTCTACCGGCGGCCGGAACGTGCCGCCGGGCGGCGGCCGCCGCCCGGCGCAGGTGGGCGACGCAGGCGACGGTGGTGTCCGCGTCCCCGATCAGGCCGCCCTTGGTGACGACCGGCAGCCCGGCCCAGTCGCCGCCGACGAAGCTGCCGGCGACCGCCAGCGGCTCCAGTTCCTCCTCGACGTCGAGCCCGGCCGCGCCCAACGCGGCGAACAGGGCCGCGGAGACGTCCCCGCCGGTGGCGAAGAGGCCGTCGATGGGCTGTCGTTCGAGGGCGGTACGGACCGTGCGGGCCAGCTCCGCCGGCAGCCGCGCCGCGTCCGCCGGGTCGAGCGCGACGACGTCGGCCTCGTCGAGCACCGTCGCGAGCAGCACGACCTCGCCGGGGCCCGCGGCGGCCAGCTCCGCCGCCAGCGCCCCGGCGGTGGCGGCGGGCTCGGGGACGGGGGAGCCGGGCGCGGTGACGGGGCGTACGACGCGCACCGGCCCGGCGGCCCGCAGCCGGGCGAGCTGGGTGCGGGTCAGCGCCGTGGCGGAGCCGGAGACCGCCAGCACCGGAGCGCCGGCGGCGCGGCCGGTGATGCCGAGCGCGCGGGCCAGCGCCACCGAGCCGGGCCCGGAGTCGACGCCGGTCCACACGATCTCGTCGCCGCCGGCGGCGACGGCCGCCGCGGCCGTGCGCTCCAGGTGCTCCACGGTCAGCGCGTCGGCGACGATCACCTCTGCGCCTTCGGCGACCGCCTTGTCCAGACGGGCCTGGAGCGTCCCGGTCTCGGCGGTCACCACCGACAGCGGCACGCGGGCGATCCGCAGGTCCGCCTGGCGGCGCAGCAGCTCCGCGACGTCCGAGGTGGGCACCGGGGAGCGCGGGTCGCGGGCCAGCTCGGTCTCCTCCAGCCTTACGCCGTCGAGCAGTTGGGTGCCCTGCACGGTGTGCCTGCCCGCCTCGGGGTGGGCCGGCGCGCACAGGGCCACGGCCCGCCGGCCGGAGGCCGCGCGCACAGCCTCCAGCAGGGCCGCGGTGGAGGCTCCGACGTTGCCGCGGAGGGTGGAGTCGACGCGGTTGCCGACCAGTTCGGCCGGCCAGCCGGCGCGTACGGCACCGGCCACCCGGCGCGCCGCCTCGGCGGGCGGGCAGTGGCGGCTGTCGGTGCTGACCACCACGGCGTCGAACCGCTCCGCGAGCCCGGCGAGGACGTCCGGACCCTGGTCGGCGCCGACGGTGACGGCGCGCAGCCCGGCCCGGGCGAAGCCCGCCGCCGTGGCGTTCGCACCCGTCAGGTCGTCCGCGGCCACCAGCACGGCCGCTCGCCTGCCGCCCGGACGCGCGCCCGCCGACCCGCTCATATGAACGTGCTCGCGATCAGCAGCAGCGGCAGCGAGCCGAGCCACACGGCCGTGGTGATGCCGGACCAGCCGCGGATGGCCGCGATCCCGTCGAGACCGGTGAAGCGGGTGACGACCCAGAAGTAGGAGTCGTTGAAGTAGCTGAAGACCATCGAGCCGGCGCAGCAGGCCAGTGCGGCCAGGAGCGCGGAGATCCCGAGACCGTCGACGAGCGGTGCGGTGACGGACGCGGCGGTGATCATCGCCACCGTGCCGGAGCCCTGCGCCACCCGCACCAGCGAGGCTATGAGGAACGGGACCAGCACACCCGGCAGGTTCCAGGACGAGATGGCCTCGGCCAGTTCGTCGCCCACGCCGGTGTCGCGCAGGACCTGGCCGAGCGCTCCGCCCGCGCCGGTGATGAGGATGATGAGCCCCGCCGAGGCGGCGGCCTCGGAGAGCCAGCCGCTGACCTGGGTACGGGTCGTCCAGCGGGGCAGCAGCACGTAGACGGCGAGCACGATGCCGATCAGGAGGGCCACGACGGGGCTGCCGATGAAGGCCAGGGCCTTCGGCAGGGCCGAGGGCTCGTAGTCGTCGGAGCCGACCGCGCCCTGGTTGCTCTGGTCGATGGCGGACGCCACGGTGTTGGCGACGATGAGCAGCAGCGGCACCAGCAGCGGCAGCACGGCCAGGCCGGGGCTCATCCGGTGCGGCTTGGCGCCGGGCGGCGGGGTGCCGAGGGCGGCGGCCGGGTCGCGCTCCGGCTCCGGCTCCGGGTCTTCGGCGCCGTCACCGCCCGTGGACGGGTCGGCGGGTGCCCCCGCGGAGCCCGGGCCCGCGCCCACGCCGGCGGTGACCGCGGCCTTGCCGTAGACGGCCTCGCGGACCTCGTCGGAGACCTCGCTCTCCAGCTTCGGCCCGATCCAGCGCGCGTACCCGATCACGACGGGCAGGAGCACGACGGAGAAGGCCAGGCCCGCGAGCACCAGCGCGCCCAGCTCCGCGTCGAGGATGCCGGCCACGCCCAGCGGGCCGGGCGTCGGCGGCACCAGGTGGTGCGTGAGCGTCATGCCGCAGCCCAGCGCGAGCGCGAGCGTCACGTACCCGGCGCGCTTCACGCGGGCTATGGAGCGGGCGAGCGGGTTCATGATCACGTAGCCGGAGTCGCAGAAGACGGGGATCGAGACGACCGCGCCGGTCGTGCCCATCGCCCACG